>NZ_CP156084.1:3445030-3749536 GCF_040687965.1 Methylocystis echinoides | reverse complement strand
TGCTTTTGTCTCTGCGACAAGGGATCAACCCTATTATCGACGTCGCCCGGCGAGCGCAACCACGCCGCGGAGGGAATGTCCCCCAGCGCCGAAGAGCGATTCATAAGAGTATGAAAATACAGGTTTTTTCAGGCCAGGCGCCGGGGCTCGCCACCCTCTTCGGGTCGGAGATGTGGGAGCGATTCTCCTATTATGGGATGCGGGCGCTTCTTGTCCTTTATATGGTCGACCACCTGCTGGAGCCCGCGCGGATGGAGCGCGCCCTTGGGCTCGCCGCGCTGAAAAACGCGCTCGAATCCGTTTCCGGTCCGCTTGGCCCTCAGCCTTTCGCCTCGCAGATCTACGGGCTCTACACCGGGCTCGTTTATTTGACCCCGATTCTCGGCGGGTTCGTCGCGGATCGCTGGCTCGGGCGCACGCGGACGATTGCGCTCGGCGCGGGGTTGATGGTCGCCGGCCATTTCATGATGGCCTATGAGCCCTTCTTCCTCATCGCCCTGTCGCTGATCGCCTTTGGCTGCGGCGCGTTCAAACCCAATATTTCGACGCAGGTCGGCGAACTCTACGCCCGCGACGACCCCCGACGCGACCGCGCCTATTCGATCTTCTATGTCGGCATCAACATCGGCGCTTTCTTAGCGCCGCTCGTCTGCGGCACGCTGGGCGAAACCGTCGGCTGGCATTACGGCTTTGCGAGCGCCGGGGTCGGCATGGCGATCGGCCTCGCGACCTATCTCTCCGGCCTCTCCCGGCTGCCGCCGGCGCCGCCGCCCCTCAAAGTGCGGCCGACGCCGACGGAGCGACGCCAGTTCCGTCGCGCCTTTCTGGGCATTCTCGTGCTTTTTCTGCCGTCCGCATTGTTCTGGGCGGCCTTCGAACAGCAAGGCAACACCATTGCGCTGTGGGCCGCGCAGCACACCGATCGCGGCGTCGGACTCTTTGGCTGGCGCGCGGAGATCCCAGTCACCTGGTTTCAGGCGTTCAATCCGCTGATGATCTTTCTATTCACGCCGCCGCTCGTCGCCTTCTGGGGGAATCTCGCCCGCAAGGGGCGGGAGCCCTCGACGATGCGCAAGCTTTCGGTCGGCTGCCTCGGCGTTTCTCTCAGCTATGGAGTCATGGCCGTAGCGGCGTGGATGAGCGACGGCGGCAAGGCGAGCTGGCTATGGCTTCTGGCCTATTTCATCGTGTTGACGCTCTCCGAACTGCATTTCTCGCCGATCACCCTCTCGCTCGTTTCGCATCTGGCGCCGGCGGGGTCGCGCTCGGCGCTGATGGGCGCCTGGTTCTCGTCCATGTTCCTCGGCAATCTTCTCGCAGGCTTGATTGGGAGCTTCTGGACGAGCCTGTCCGGCGCGTCGTTCTTTCTGCTTGTTTCGAGTCTTGGCGTCGGCGCTGCGATCATCGTCGAAGTCGCGCGCTTTCCCCTGCGAGGGGTTTTGCGCTGATGCGTTGAGGCGCGCCACAGCACTCGATCGTCGATCGGCGCACAAGCAATGCTGCGCTGCAGAAGGTCCTGGAAGACGTCTTCAGCAGGGGATCAGCGTGAGCCTGACTAATTCTTCCAATTTGACGCGGTGTTAATTGTATAAGTTAGAAACTGTTAATAATTATAGAGAACAGTCTCAGATAAGCAAAAGCGCACCAATAAGACGAAGGACTGTCTGTCAATTCCGCTGCTTCATCGGAAAGTCCCGCGTCGACAAACGCCCGCTGCAGTAATGATCCTATGGAGTTTGCGAATATGGCGTCCGCGTCGTGTGTTCAATCAGTTGCGCGTAGCCATACGTCGGGGAGAGATCAAACGCCTATGAAAGACGTCTTGCAGGAGACGATTTTTTCATGGGGTTGGCAGGATCGCATTCAGCACGACCCTCAAAGCGGGTCGGACTTTGTCACCACTATTTATATAAGACACGGGGAGCCTTTCGTTTACACGCTGACTGTGAACGAAGGTCGCCGCAAGCTGGGAATTCACATCAACTCACCCATTCAAATCCCGCTCGCCCGAAAAGTCGAAGCGATAGCGATCGCAAATTATTTCAACGTGCGAAGCACGACCGGCGCCTATTACATCACCGAGACCGGCGATCTTTGCTATCAATGGATGTTGTTGGCCGTTGGCGCCGAGCCGACGATCGGCGTTTTCAAGGCGCTGCGCGACGACGCCAACAAGGCGTTCGACCAGACGTACACGCCCTTCCTGACCGCGGCCTTCACCGACAATCCGGCGTCGCAGATCATCGAAAAACTGGAGTTCTTCTGGTCGAAAAGATAGAGCCGCGTCGGCGCGGCGGGCAACAAAAAAGCCAGGCGGAGACGCCTGGCTTTGTTGTGAGAGAAAGAGGCGCCGAGGCCAGCGCCTTCCCGTCTTTAGCGCTTCGAGAACTGGAACGACCGGCGGGCTTTCCGCTTACCGTATTTTTTGCGCTCGACCACGCGCGAGTCGCGGGTGAGGAAGCCTTCCTTCTTGAGCGGGGAGCGCAGCTCCGGCTCGTAATTGGTCAGCGCCTTGGCGAGGCCGTGGCGAACGGCGCCGGCCTGTCCCGAGAGACCGCCGCCCGCAACCGAGACGACGAGGTCATACTGGCCGGCGCGCTTGGCGACGGCGAGCGGCTGCTGCAGGATCATGCGCAGAACGGGGCGCGCGAAATAGACTTCGATGTCGCGGCCGTTGACGGTGATCTTGCCCGAGCCGGGCTTGATCCAGACGCGGGCGACGGCGTTCTTGCGCTTGCCGGTGGCGTAGGCGCGGCCATATTTGTCGAGCTTCTGCTCGTATTTCGGCGCTTCGACCGCAGCGGCCACGGCCGCCTGGTTGAGGTCAGAGAGCGAGGAGAGGGTGGTCTCGGCCATGATCAGGCGCTCCGGCTATTCTTGGCGTTCAGGGCGGCGACGTCGAGCGTCTGCGGGTTTTGCGCCGCATGGGGATGCTCGGCGCCCTTGTAGACGCGCAAATTGCCGAGCTGCTGGCGGCCGAGCGGACCGCGCGGCAGCATGCGCTGCACGGCCTTCTCCAGAACGCGCTCGGGAAAGCGGCCCTCGAGGAGGAACTTTGCCGAGCGCTCCTTGATGCCGCCCGGGAAGCCGGTGTGATGGTGATAGACCTTCTGGTCGCGCTTGCGGCCGGTCAGGACCACCTTGTCGGCGTTGACGACGATGATGTTGTCGCCATCGTCCATATGGGGCGTAAAGGTCGCCTTGTGCTTGCCGCGCAGACGCAGCGCGATCAGCGAGGCGAGGCGGCCGACGACGAGCCCGGAGGCGTCGATCAGCACCCATTTCTTTTCGATGTCGGCGGGCTTCGCCGAATAGGTCTTGCCGTACATGGGATGTGGAATTCCGTCTGAACGAAATGTTCGGATGCGGGTGGATAGGGGATGCGGGGAGGCCGGTCAAGCGATTTTTTTGACGCCGAGACCCGTGGAAAGGCCTTGAAAACCGCGGAGCGGACGAATGTGGTGCTATTTTACCTTACACTCGGAGCTCTGTTTACAGGGACGTTCGGCGACCCTATCTTACCTTGTCTTACAAGGAGCCTTCGATGGCCGTGGAAAAGCAAAGGGTCAGGCTGTCGACAAAGGGTCAGATCGTGCTCCCGAAGTCGATCCGGCAACGAAAGAACTGGGTGGCCGGCGCATCCCTGACCATAGAGGAAACCCCTGAAGGGGTTTTGCTGAAGGATGCGCCGTTGTTCGAGCGCACCCGTGTCGAAGACGTCTTCGGCATGCTCAATTGTTCTGGACGTCGGCTGTCGATCGAGGAGATGGACGCGAGCGTTCTCGCCGAAGCCAGGCGCCGCCATGCTCGCGATTGATACGAATGTGGTCGTCCGGTTCCTCGCCAACGACGATCCCGAACAGTCGCCGAAAGCGCGGTCTTTGATCGCGCGAGAGCACGTTTTTGTCGCGCTGACCGTGTTGCTGGAAGCCGAATGGGTGCTGCACAGCGGCTATGGCCTCCCAACCGGACAGATATTGGCCGCCTTCCGGGCGTTAGCGGGTCTCCCACAAGTGATTGTCCAGGAACCGACGGCGCTTGCCGTCGCACTGTCCTGGGCGGAGGAGGGGATGGATTTTGCCGACGCGTTGCATCTCGCCCAGTCGGGGCAAAGCGAGGCCTTCGTAAGCTTTGACGAGAAGTTGGCGAAGGCTTCGAGTCGCGTCGGGGCGCCCGAGGTCAGGCGCCCCTGAAATGAAGGTAGCGGCGCCGACCTCCCGCCGGCCCTGGAGGGAGGGCTCGCCGAGCGGCCCCCTCACTGGTGCAGCGCTTCTCCATGCAGCGCGATGTCGAGGCCCTCGCGTTCGTCGTCGCTGGTGACGCGCAGCTTGGTGAAGAAGGAGACGATCTTCAACGTTATCAGCGTGCCGATGACGCACCAGACGATGGTCACGCCGACGCCGATCGCCTGCACCACGAATTGATGCGGATCGCCCTCGAGCAGGCCGGCGACGCCGGGGCTGTCGGCCGACGCCGTGACGGCGCGCGTCGCGAAGACGCCGGCGAGCAGCGTGCCCATCATGCCGCCGACGCCATGGACGCCGAAGACGTCGAGCGTGTCGTCATAGTGAAACTTGTGCTTGGCCACGGTGCAGAACCAGTAGCAGACGCCGCCGGCGATGAGCCCGATGACGACGCCGTGCCACGGCAGCACATAGCCCGAGGCCGGGGTGATGGTGCCGAGCCCCGCGACCGCGCCGGAGACGACGCCGAGCACGGAGGGCTTGCCGCGCTCGACCCATTCGAGCCCGCTCCACACGAGCGCGCCCGAGCAGGCCGCGAGATGGGTGGCGACGATGGCGAAGACCGCGCGCGAATTGGCGCCCAGCGCAGAGCCGCCGTTGAAGCCGAACCAGCCGACCCACAGCAGGCCGGTGCCGACGACGGCGAGCGACAAGTCGAAGGGTGAGAGGTTTTCGCGTCCGAAGCCGACGCGATTGCCCATCGCCAGCGCACAGACGAGGCCGGCGACGCCGGCGTTGATATGCACGACCGTGCCGCCGGCGAAATCGAGAAGACCCATCTTCTGCAGGAAGCCGCCGCCCCACACCCAGTGCGCCGACGGCACATAGACGATGAAGAGCCAGACAATGCAGAAGAGGATGAAGGCCGAAAATCGCATGCGCTCGGCGACCGAACCGCCGACCAGCGCGCAAGTGATGACCGCGAAGGTCATCTGATAGGCCATGAACAGGATTTCCGGAATCGTGCCGGCGAGCGGGCTGACCGTGTCCATGCCGACGTTGCGCAGCAGAATGCGCGCCGTGTCGCCAAGATAGGCACCGTCGCCGGAGAAGGCGAGGCTATAGGCGACGGCGATCCACAGCAGCGAGACGATCGCCGTGGCGATGAGGCTCTGCGCCATGGTGGCGAGCACATTCTTCTTGCGGACCATGCCGCTGTAGAAGAGCGCGAGGCCCGGCAGGGTCATCATGAGCACCAGCGCCGTCGCGACGATCATGAAGGCGGTGTCGGCGCCGTCGATCTTCGGGGCGTCCTGCGCGAGGGCGGGGGTGGCGACGATGGCGGCCAGGGCCGCAAATAACGTTCGCATGTAGGTGGACATCCAGATTTGCGTGTGAGGTGGCGGTCTTGCCGGTCGTTCGGGAAGGGCGAGGCGGGGTCGACAAACGAGGTCGTGAACCTGCGTCCTCGCCCTCGGCCTGTGGGCAAGGGGCGGGAAAACAGCCGCGCCTTTACAGCGCGTCGTTGTCGGCTTCGCCCGTCCGTATGCGAAGGGCGTGGTCCAGCGGCGTGACGAAAATCTTTCCGTCGCCGATCTTGCCGGTATAGGCCGCCTTGCGGACGGCCTCGACCGCGCCGTCGACGAGGTCGTCCGGGAGCGCGATCTCGACCTTGATCTTCGGCAGAAAGGCGATGATGTATTCCGTGCCGCGGTAGATCTCGGCGTGGCCTTTCTGGCGGCCGTAGCCTCGGACCTCAGTCGCCGTCATCCCATAGACGCCCAGCGCCATCAGCGCGTCGCGCACATCGTCGAGCTTGAAGGGTTTGATGATGGCGGTAATGGTTTTCATTCGGGCAGTCTGCCGTTGACAAATGCAGGATGGCCGTTTTGACAGCAATCGTCGTGCCAGACTGCGCAAGCATTGAACGAAACGGCGATTGAGCGGGCGCCGGCTGCAAATCTGAGCGCCTTGCGGGCGCCGATAGCCTAAAAAATCCACAAAACGTCCAAATTAATGGCGGGTTATCTCCGTCTTGCGGCCCTCGACCGCGGCGCATGGTTCAGCGTCTGTTCATCCGCGGATCTGCTGGATAATCCGCATGTTGCGGAGTGGGGGCCGCGTGGAGATCACTCAATGCAGTTAATCCGGAGTCTGGCGGTTGCGGCGCTCGCCCTTCTTGTGCTGATCGCGGGGCAGGGCGCGGGCGCTTTCGCGGCCGAGCGACGCCTTGCCCTCGTCATTGGCGAAGCGGCCTATCCCGTAAAGCCCATCGCCACCGCCGCGAATGACGCCGGGCTCGTCGCGCAGACTCTCCAGGCGGCCGGTTTCGACGTCACCGGCGCGCGCGATCTCGAAGAGGCGGCGCTGAAACAGGCGTTCCGCGACTTTCTCGACAAGGCCGCGCAGGCGGGGCCGGACGCCGTCGTCTTCATTTATGTCTCGGGCTACGGCCTCCAGCTCGAAGGCGAAAACTACATTCTGCCGGTCGATGCGACGATTGCCCGCGACACCGATATTCCGCTGCGGGCGCTGCGCGTCTCGGATTACCTCAAACCGCTCGCGGGCTCGGGGGCGAAGCTCGTCGTCGCCGCGCTCGACGTGGCGCGCGCCAATCCGTTCAAACTGACCGGCCAGCCGCTCGCCGGCGGCCTTGCGCTCTACGAGCCCGGCGGCCGCGCGCTGCTCGCGTTCAACGCCGCGCCGGGCACGATCGCGCCGGAATCCAAGGGCGATTACGGCCCCTACGCCCATGCGCTCTCGGAGATGATGCGCGACGGCGGCCGCCCGCTGACGGAGGTCTTCGAGAATACGCGACTGCGCGTTTCGGAGATGACGAAAGGCGCGCAAATCCCGTGGAACTCGCAGCGCGTGGAGACCGATTTCCTTTTCTTCGAGCGCGAGGCCAACGCGCCGCTGCGCAAGGAGGATGTCGCGCGTCTCGGCCAGCCGATCAGCGCGCTAGGCGCCGACGACGGTTTTTCCGCCGCCGTCCGCCGCGACACCATGCAGGGCTACCAGGATTACGTCGCGACCTATCCGGCGTCGCCCTATGCGAAGCGGGCGCGGGCGATGCTCGCGGCGCGGCGCGAGGCCATGACCTGGCGGCGCTCGCGCATCATCGACACGCCCGACGCCTATTGGTCCTATCTGCGGCGCTATCCCAGGGGGCCGCACGCCTGGGACGCGCGCCGGCGCCTTGCGGAGCTGCGCTACGAATTCGAGCCGCCGCCGGACTTCGCCATGATCGACTACGGCTATCCGCCGCCGCCGCCGGACGAGCTCATTTTCATCGATCAGCCCGTCATTTTCTTCGACGATCCGCTCTGGGCGTTTCCGCCGCCCCCGCCGCCGCCGTTCTATTTCCTGCCGCCGCCGCCGCCGGATTTCATCATCCTGCCGCCGCCCATCGTCGTCGTCGCGCCCTATGCGCTGCCGGCGCCGCCCTATGTGCCGATCCCGGTCTGGCAGCGGCCGCCGGCCTATATCGCGCCGCCGCCGCCGAACGTCATATACGCCAACATGCACAACGCCGTGGCGCTGAACCCCGCAGAGAACCAGCTCGTCATTCGCAGTCCCGCCGGCGCCGTGATCTCGACCGAGGCCCTCACCGCCGTCGGCGCGGGGGCCGCCGCGGTCGGCATAGGCGCGGCGCTGCCCAATTTTATCGCCAAGCGAAACGCGGTCCCGCCCGGGGGCGTCGCGCCGCCGCCGATCGCCGGCGCGCCTCTCGGCGCGACCCCTGCTATCGGCCCTGCGCCGGGCCCCGTTCCGGCGGGCCCGCCCGGCGCGCGGCCGCTCACCGAGGGAGCGACGCCGCCCGGCGCGGCCCCCCTGACGAACGGCGCCCAACAGCTTCCTGGGGGTGGTCCCGCCGGCCAGCGGCTGCATCCGGGCGGCGTTGCGCCTCCCAACGCCCCGCCGGCCGCCGCGCTTCCCGCCGGCCTGCCAGTGAAGGACCACGCTCTGCCGCAGCCGCCCGCTGGCGCGGCCGCGCCGCTCGCTGGTCCGGGCCGCCGCTTGCGCGACGTCGTCGCGCCCACGGCGCCGTCGGGCGCGGCGAAAGAGCAAGGGCTCTGGTCGCCGCCAGGAGGCGCCGGACCCGCGCCGGCTCAGACCGGCAGGCGGATCGCGCCGCAGATTGATCGGCTGGGGTCGCCAGCCGGCGACGGGGCGTCGCCCCTGCGCGGCCGCCAGCTCAGTCGCACGCCTCCCGTGAATCCCGGCGGGGGCGGGAACCGCCTCCAGGGCGAGGGGCCCGACGCGCTCCGCTCGTTTCGTCGCAGGATGGCCCCCGATTTTGGCGGCCCCGCTGGGCCGGCCCCCGGCGCCATGCAGGGCGCGCGGCTTCCCAGGCAGATGCGGGAAGCGCCGCCGGGCATGGATATGCCGGGGATGCGCGGCATGCCCGATATTGCGCCCCGCCGCGCCTATCCCCGGCCGGATATGCCGGCAGGGATGGGGGCGCCGATGCGCGGCCCGCCCCGGGACGCCATGCCGCAGCCGGACGCCATGCCGGCCGCCCGCTATCGCAGCGGCCCGTCCGGAGGCCTGCCGCCGCAGATGCGCGACATGCAGCCGAGGATGCCGGATGCCCCGCCCATGCGGGCGATGACGCCGCCGCAGATGCATGCGCCGGCGATGGATCGCCCGCCGCCGGGCATGACGCCTGGCTTTCGGGCGCCGCCGTCGCCCCAGCAGGCGGCGCCGGCGCCGCGGCTGGACCAATGGTCGAAGCCGCGCCGGGGCGACGGGGACTCTGGTTTCCACGGCTTTCGCTGACGCCACGTCAGTCTTCGACGCGCAGCGCGCCGCCAGTCTCAGGCGGCGCGTTTGCGGCTTTCGAGCACGCGCGCCTGCTCGGGGTCGTAGAGGCGCAATCTGGCCGTATCGGTCTTGTTGAAAACGACGGCGGCCTCAACGGCGTCGAGACGGTCGAGCGCCATCCCGACGTCGCTGCGATGCGTTTTGTCCCATTCGACGACGAAGAGAAGCCTGTCGGCCTGTTCGGCGAGAAAGGGCGCTTGCGGGGCTTCGAGCGCTGGCGGCCCGTCGATGATGATGACGTCGAACCATCGGCGGGCGACTTTCAGGAGGGCGCGTAGGGTTGCGCCGCGCATCAGCGCGCCGATGTCCGCGCCGTCGCCCGCGTCGCGTCCGCCGAAGGGAAGGAGCGTGTAGCCGTCGGTCGGCTGCTCGATGAGGGCGGATGTCAGATTTTCCCTCGCGGCGAGAACGTCGAGCAGCCCGTGAGGCGGCTTTTTGACGTGCTCCGCCCGATCGGCCTCGATGAGCAGGACCCGGTCGCCGCCCCGCGCGAGAAAGGCCGCGAGATTGATGGCGACGGTCGAGCGCCCCTCGCCCCTCACCGAGGACGAAACGAGGACGACGGCGCCGTCCGCGTCGGCGCCGGGTTGGATGACGCCGCGGCAGACTTCCGAGAGCCACGCCGTAACATCGGGCGCCTCGATGGCCCGGCGCGCCGCGTCAGGCGGCGCGGGCGCCATGGGCAGGAAGACGAGCGCCTCGACGCCACCCAGACTTGCCGCCTGGGCGCTCGTTCGCAGCGTCGTGGATCGCGTCTCGTGCAAGCCCGCAGCGGCCAGGCCGGCCGCAAGGCCAAGGCCCATGCTCGCCATCGCGAGGATGACTTTCCCCGGCGCGGGACTCGTCGGCGGGACGGCGGGCGAGACGATGCGCACGTCGCTGGGCTCGAGGCCGTTGACTTGCGCCAGCTCGCGCTGCCGGCTCAACAACTCTTCGAAGACTTCGCGCTCGGCCTTGGCTTCGCGTTCGAGTTCCGTGAGCCTGACCATCTGCGGCCCGAGTTCGCCGCTTTCCGCCTGCGTGGCCCTGAGCTGGCGCGTCAACTCGGCCTCTCGCTGCTCCTCCTCGCGAAAGTCGCTGCGGGCGGCGGAAATCAGCCGCGCGATTTCGGCGGCGATCTGCTGGCGAATGTCGCCGATCTGCGCCTTCAGGCTGATGGCTTCCGGATGGCGCGGCCCAAGCACCGTCGCCTGATCGGCGGCTTGTCGAGACAGCCGCGCATATTCCGCTCTCAAACCGGAAAGAACGCTCGACTGAACGTCCTGCGGCAGATTATCGCCGGCGCTGGCGCCAGCCTTGCGCAACAAGTCGTAGCGTGCGCGCGCCTCGGCGGTGCGAGACGCGGCGAGCACCATCTGCTGGTTCAACTCCACGATACGACGTTCGAGCAGCGTATTGCCCTGGCCCGCGTCGGTGACTTTGATTTGCGCCTTGAATTCGGCGACGGCCCGCTCGGCGCGGTTGACGCGCACGCGGAGTTCCGTGAGCCGCTTCTCGATCTCGCGGGCGGTCAAGGCGCTGAGACCGGAACGCAAGGACGCCTGATCGTCGAGGATTCTCTGCGCGACGCCATTCGCGACTTTGGCGCTTTCCTCGGCGGACGGCGACTTCACCGTCACGTCGATGACATAGGTCGCGCCGCGTCGCGCCACGGTCAAATGAGCGGACAGCTTCTGGATTGTCGATTGTCGCAGAAGCGCCGGCGTCGCGCCTTTACCGGCAAAGACCGGATTGTGCGCAAGGTCGAGCTGGTCCACGACCCCGCCAACGAATCCGTCTGACTTTGCGACCTGCACGATGCTCTCGATGGCGTTGAAGTCCGAGCCGATATTGGCGAGCACGCCTGCCTTCTCGGTGACGCGCGTGGCGCGAGGGTCGATCATTACGACGGTCGTCGCCGAATACTGCCTCAAGAAAATCGCCGCCAAGCCGAATGCGAGAGCTGCGACCGCGAGCGCCACGAGGGCGATGAGGCGCAGGTTGCGGCGCACGAACAGCAAGAACGAACGCGCGAGCACGCCGGGCGTCATCGGCTCGGCCAGGGAGCCGCTCGGCTTTCCCGACGCCGCCCACGAAAATCCTCGTCCGGTCGCCGCCTGCGTCAATCGGCTCCTCGTTTGATCAGAGCGTCGAGGAGCGGCGTGTTCCAGGCCCGCGTCACCGGGTCCGTCAGCGAGAAATCATGGTCGAACTGCCAATAGGCCCACCCCCAGCCAAAGCTTTCCGCGGTGCGCGCGACATGACGCGTCCATGCGGCGCGCGACGACGGCGGCGCCGTCTCGAGCGCGCCGAATTCTCCGAGATAGATCGGCCGATCTTGCGCCTTTCCCCAGCGCGCGATCAGCGCAAAATCGTCGACGATCTGCCGTCGCGCCGCGCCTGAACCCCAGGCGACGTCGCGCACATGCGCATATTCCTCGCTCCAGCTCGCGCCCTGGAAGGTGAAGCGATGCGGATCGTAATAATGCACGCTCACAATCAGCCGCCGGTCGCTCTCGGGAAGTTCGAGCTTCTCGATCGCCGCCATGTCGCTCGTGTTGAGCGCGCCGACGATGACGAGCCGCTCGGGCTCCCGTGCGCGAATTTGAGCGAGAGCGGCGGCCGCGGCGGCGTTCCACTGCTCATGGCTCATTTCGCCGCCGGGCTCGTTGAGGAGCTCATAAACAACATTCGGCCGCGCGCGGGCGTATCGCGCCGAGATTTGCCGCCAGAAGGAAACGAGTCGCCCCTTGCAGCCCGCGGGCTTCGTCTGGCAGTCCTGATTGTCATGCTGATCGAGGACAACCCTCAAGCCTTCGGCGTCGGCGCGATCGAGCACGCGATCCAAAATGTCGAGCACGCGGGCGTCGAGCTTGCCCTTCTTGTCAAAATGGCGGAATCCGAAAAAATTCACCCTGACGTGATCGAAACCCGCTGCTCGGATTCGGCCGAAATCCGTCATGCGGAAGGGATTGTCGAAGCTCCCTTCCCATATGCCGTCGTAGCCGAGGATGTTCACGCCTTTGCGTAAAGGACTGGCGTCGCGCGCCGACTCGGACGCAAGCGCGTCCGGGCCTGCAACGGCGAGGGCGAATAGAGAGACGAAGCGGACGAGGCGTCTTCCCAGGCGGCGCATCAGAGCGCATCCCAGAGCGGCGCCGCCCGCAGCGCGCCCGGGGCGCGCCGGCGTCTTTCCACGCGGGAAGGGTCTTTGGCGGGAGATCGAACCGGGGCCGGGATCGGACGCGCGAACACGAAAGCCGTTATCATCGTGAGGTGGGTCGTGAGGATATTTGTCGAGCGCATGAAGTAGGTTTCGGTGAAATTGAGAAGGAACAGCAGGCAGGCGTAACTCACCCCGAAAGAGGTCTGGCTCGGCGGAAAGACGCTCCCGCGAATGAGAAGGCTCATGCGGAGCCCGAACAGCAGAGCGGAGAGCAGGAAGAGCGTATAGCCGGCGATTCCCGTCTCCATGACGATGGCGATGTAGCCGTTGTGATAATTGTCGAGGAACCACTGGTAGCGTTCGAGGAAGAGCTCCTTCACGACGCTTCGCGTCCAGAACCCGTTGACGCCGGCCCCGAACCACGGCGAATCCCAGAAAAAATTCAGCGCGTGCTGCCAAATGTAGGTGCGTTGGGTAAAATCCAGCGGCGCGCCGAAGACGACGAGATAGCGGTTTTGCGTCACCAGCAGATAGGCGATGACGCCGCCGCCCACGACCGCCAACAGCGAGGGCGCGAAGGCGAGGACGCGCGCGAAGGCCTTCGACTTGCTCATGAGATAGATGGCGCCGATCGCCTCCACCGCGAGCGCGCCGCCGCCCCGTGAGCCGGAGGCGAGCAAGCAAAGAATAGCGAGTGCGATGGCGGACCAGCTCCACAGGAGGCCGGCGCCGTTCATCAACCGGAAGGTCGAGAAGAACAGCAGCATGGCGGCGCAGACGCCCAATGTCTGCTTCGAGGAGAAGAGGCCGCTCCATTGGCCGTTGTGAAGATAGTCGCTCATCACGCCGACGCTCGGGACGAAGATCGCCATCGCCGCCGAGAGGAGGCAAATGGCGAAAAGTCCGAGCTGCATGCAGACGGCGACGTCCTCCCAGGGGAATGTCGCCGTGAGGCGCCAGGCGCCGATGAGAACGACCAGCTGCGCAGCTGACTTGAGCAGGCTGCTCTGGGCGTTGTCCGACCAGAGCGCCGAGGCCATCGCCAGGCCGAAGAAGGCAAGAGTGACGTAGAGGCCGACGCTCCATTCGATCTTTAGAACAGGCCGTGCGAAGAAGCTCGACGCAATGATGACGAGCCAAAAGACGAGGCCGAGATATTGCTGGAAATTCGAGCCTTCGCCGCTGGGCGTGATGTCGGGATGGAAGTCGCCGTTCAACAGGAAAACGATCGCGAGCAGCGACAGGCGTATGAGCAATGTGGCGCGCGCCGCCACGCGCGCCTGCAGGGTCATCGCGATCAGGGCTCGTCTCGACGACATAAGACCATCCATAAGAGCGCCCAATCTGGCGCCATAGCGCAAGCGTGACAATTAGCCAGCTTTATGACTAATGATCGGTTAAGCAGGCCGCCCCGGACGGCCTTTAGCCATGGCGCGCTTACCGGGCGGCGTTCGATTTCTTCGCCGCGCCCGCCTGAATCTCCCGCCAGGTGTCCGACTGCGAGATCATCTCCCGGATGGCGGCGACGTTTTGGGCGGCGTCGGCAGGCGGCAGATCGCGTTGCGACCATTGTTCCGCTTCGGAAAATTTGCCCTGAAGGGCCAACACCAGCGCCAAATTCTGACGCACGCGCATATCTGCTGAGGGCTGGCTCGCCGCGAGCCGCAGGGTGTCTTCGGCGCGGGGCAGATTTTTCGCCAGCGCATAGGAGAGCCCCAGATTGGAGAGCGCCGTGGGCTCGTTGGGGCGGATTTTCAGCGCCGCCTCGTAATAGTTGCGGGCGGCCTCGTGATCGCCGAGCTGATCGGCGATCGAGCCTTGCGTCGACAGGATCGACCAGTCGGGGCGCTCCGGCGTATGCGCCTTTTCCAGCGTTTCGGCCGCCTGCTGCAATTTTCCGGCGTCGGCAAGCGCCTTGCCATAGGCGCCGAGCACCTTCATATCCTCGGGATAGGTGATCGCCAGCCCCTGCATCACGGCGACGGCCTGCGCGTTCTGGTCCAGCGCATGCAACGCCTTGGCGTAGGTCATTGCGGTGGTCTTGTCCTTGGGGTTGCGATCATAGCGCTGGCCCCACTCCTCAGCGAAGCGGCGCAAGGCCGTTTCATCCTGGGGGAGGGGGGCGGAGGCCCCCCGGACCGAGCCCGTTATATCGCCCAAGGAGGATTTGTTGCATCCTGAAAGGCAGACGAGCGCGACGAGCGCCAGGGCGCAGGCGACGCGGGGCGAAGCAGGAGACGCCTTTGTCACGGCTTATTGTTCCATAGCGAGGACGATTTCCAAGCTTGGCAGTAAAGCGTTAACTTTAACGGAAGCTTAACGGAGGCTGATAGGCGCTCGATGACGATGAAGCTCGAGGACTGGTCCGCAGAGGCGATTCCCGTCGATTTCGTGGATAAGGCCCGCTGGCCGCAGGTGAAGGAAAGCCTGTCCGCGGCGGTTGCGGCGATCGCCGATTCCGTGCGCTTCGAGGGCAAGCCCGGGAATCTGCTCGTCGCGCCCGCGCTGGACGGCGCGGCCGCGCGCGCCTTTTTCGGCGTCGAGGAGCCAGAGGCGAAAAAGCGCGACCCGTTTCTCGCCGGCAAGCTCGCGACCGGCTTGCCGCCAGGGCTCTATCGGCTGGGCGAGGGCGTCGCCGATCCCGGGCAGGCGGCGCTCGCCTTTCTCCTCTCAAGCTACGCCTTCACCCGCTATGTGGCGGCCAGGCCGGAGTCGCCGCGCCTGTGCGCGCCGCAGGGGGTCGACCGCGCCCGCATCGAACGCATCGCGTCGGCAGTTGCGCTCGGCCGCGACCTGGTGAATACGCCCGCAAACGACATGGGGCCGGAGGCGTTGGCGGAAGCCGCCCTGGGCCTCGCCGCCCGATATGGCGCGCAGGCGCGCGCGATCGTCGGCGATGCGCTGCTCGCCGAGAATTTTCCTCTCATCCACGCCGTGGGCCGCGCCGCCGCGCAGCCGCCGCGTCTCGTCGAATTCACGCATGGCCCCGAGGACGGGCTGAAGGTGACGCTCGTCGGCAAGGGCGTGTGTTTCGATTCGGGCGGCCTCGACATCAAGCCCTCTTCGGCCATGGCGCTGATGAAGAAGGACATGGGCGGCGCCGCGACCGCGCTGGCGCTCGCCGCCATGCTCATGGACGCCGGCCTTCCGGTACGGCTGCGCGTGCTGTTGCCGATCGTGGAAAATTCCATTTCCGCGAACGCGTTCCGCACCAGCGACATCTATCGCAGCCGCAAGGGGCTCACGGTCGAGATTGGCAACACCGACGCCGAGGGGCGGCTCATTCTCGCCGACGCGCTCGCCTGCGCCAGCGAGGATCAGCCGGATCTTCTCTTCGACTTCGCGACGCTGACCGGCGCCGCGCGCGTGGCGCTGGGGCCGGAACTGCCGCCCTTCTATACGGGCGACGACGCGCTTGCCGAGGCGATCTTCGCACAGGGGCGCGCGGCGAATGATCCGGTCTGGCGCATGCCGCTGTGGGAGAATTACGACGGCGGCCTCGACGGCAAGATTTCAGACGTGGTCAGCGTCACGAGCGGCGGGTTCTCCGGCTCCATCGTCGCCGCGCTGTTCCTGCGCCGTTTCGTCGCCGACCCGGCGCGCTGGGCGCATTTCGACGTTTATTGCTGGAACCCATCGACGAAGCCCGGCCGGCCGGAGGGCGGCGAGGTGCAGAGCGCGCGGCTGCTTTACGATCTCATCGAAAAGCGCGCGACGGAAAGGGCGAAGGCATGACGAGCCCCTTCGACCGACGCCTGACCCCCGCGCGCGCCGATCTCGCCGCCGTCTATCTCAAGGGCCGCGTCACCGCCGACCGCTATGTCGAAGGCGTGGTCATGGAAGTGAAGGAGGGGGTCGTCGACCTGCGGCGCGAGCCGCGACCCGATTCCGCCATCGATACGCAGGCGCTCTATGGCGAGCGCGTGACCGTTTATGACGAGGAAGAAGGCTGGGCCTGGGCGCAGCTCGCGCGCGATGGCTATGTCGGCTGGATCGCCGCCAACGCCCTGTGGAGCGAATTGAGCGCGCCCACGCATCGGGTCGCCGTGCCGCGCACCTTCGTCTATCCCGCCGCGAGCATCAAACAGCCGCCGCTGCTGGCGCTGCCGTTGAGCGCCGAAGTCTCCGTCGTGGAGGAGCGCGACGCCTTCCTCGTGACGCGCGACAGGGGCTTCATCTGGCGAACCCATCTCTCGGCGCTCGACGCGCCCGCCGAGGATTTTGTCGCCGTCGCGGAAACGCTGATCGGCGCGCCTTATCTCTGGGGCGGCAAGTCCTCGATCGGCGTCGACTGCTCCGGCCTCGTCCAGATCGCGTTCGCCGCGACGGGCCGCAAGGCGCCGCGTGACAGCGACATGCAGGAAGCGCAACTTGGCGCCCCCGTAGAGATCGGCGCGCCGCTCGAGCGCGGCGATCTCGTCTTCTGGAAGGGCCACGTTGGAATCATGCGCGATTCCACGACGCTGCTCCACGCCAACGGAACGCACATGCTGGTGTCCAGCGAGCCGCTGGAGCTTGTGCGCGCGCGCAATCTCGAGGCCGGCGCCGGGGACATCACCGGCGTGCGGCGTTTGAGCGGATAGTCGCCCCATGGAGAAGGTCATCTATTTTGAAGATCTTTTCGTCGGCAGACGTTTCGTCTCAGAGCCTGAAGAGGTGACGGAAGAGGCGATCGTCGCCTTCGCGCGCGAGAATGATCCGCAATATTTCCATCTCGATCCACACGCCGCGCGCGACAGCATGTTCGGCGGGATCGTCGCCAGCGGTTGGCAGACGGCCTCCGCGACGGTGCGTCACCTGCTTTATCGTTGCGGGGTGACCTTCCCCGGAGGTCTCATCGGCGTCGATACGCAGATTTCCTGGAAGCGGCCGGTGCGGCCCGGGGACCATCTGCATATCCAAGGCGAGATCACCAAATTGCGCGTCTCGCGCTCGCTGCCGGATCGGGGTCTCGTCACCTTCGACGGAGGCGCCTGCGACGGCGCGGGTCGGACGGTGCAAACCCTCGTGGCGACGATGCTGGTCTCCCGCGACCCTAAGCGCGCGAAGGCGCCCGATACGGTCAGCAGCGCGCCTTGATGAAGGTGCGCGCGAGGCGTTTGACGCCCACGATTCCGGCGGCGACAGAATTGCGAGACTGGTCGGGGCCCTGCGAGTCGGAAGGGACCTCCGCAATGACGGCGATGCCGGCGAAAGGGAGCCCGAAGCGCCGTGCAAGGATCGCTTCGGGCGGAATCGTCCAGCCGACGATATCGGCGCCGAGCTGGCGCGCCATTTTTATCTCCGCCGGCGTTTCGAATGTCGGCCCGGAAAACCACATCATCACGCCTTCATGGATCGTGACGCCGCCTTCCGCGGCGGCGAGTTTGATGCGGCGGAGCAGCCGCTTGTCGTACGCCTCGTTCGAACCGGCCAGTCCGTCCCCGCTCGCCGCCGCGCCGATCAACGGGTTGAGGCCGTTGAAATTGATGTGGTCCGTCACCACGACGACGCTGCTTGGCGCAAGAGGGGCCAGCGCGACGCGCGCGAGGCCTGTGCTCAGCACGGCGCGGGCGCCCAGCAGCGCGAGGGTTTCTATCGGAGCCGCCATGAGGCTGGGGTCGCCCGTCTCAAAAAAGGTTGAGCGGCCTTTCAAGATGACGGTCGGCGCATCATCGATCGCCGAGACGATAAATTCCCCGTCCTCAACGCCGGCGCAGGTTGGAAAGCCGGGCAGGTCCGCATAGGGAATGGTGACAAGTCGTTCGCCAAGCTCTGGCAGGCTGTTGAAGACTCCCGCGGTAATCAGCGCGGTTTCGACCGGGCCGGCCCCATAACGCGAGCGGATGATCGCGGCCGCCTCCTCGGCAAGACTCGTCATTTGATCCTCGCAAGCGCGAAAAGAATAATCTCGCAGGTTGAGCCTGCGCGAAAATCTCTACGCCTGCGATTCTAACGATTGGCTTAACCTACACCGTTGACACTCTCCGCCTGATTGCGAAAAGCGGCCGCAAATAGCGCGCGCGTATATTCATTTTCGGGATGCGCAAAAAGTTTTTCGGCAGGGCCGGCCTCGACGACTTTCCCGTGCCGCATGACGATGAGCTGGCCGGCGAGCGCCTTCACGACGCGCAGATCGTGGCTGATGAAGAGATAGGCGAGCGAACGACGACGCTGAAGATCGCGCAGCAGGTCGATGATCTGCGCCTGAACGGACATGTCGAGCGCGGAAGTCGGCTCGTCCAGGACGACAAATTTCGGCTCCAGCACCATGGCGCGGGCGATGGCGATGCGCTGGCGCTGGCCGCCGGAAAATTCATGCGGATAGCGATCCATCGTCGCGGGATCGAGCCCCGTCTCCTTCAACGCGCGGGCGACGATCTCGCGGCGCTCGTCGAGCGAAAGCTCCGGCCGCTGCACAGTGAGGCCCTCGGCGACGATCTCGGCCACCGACATGCGCGGTGACAGCGAGCCGTAAGGGTCCTGAAAGACGATCTGCATATCGCGTCGCCGCGGCCGCATCTCGGCGACGCTGGCGCCGTCGATGCGCGAGCCGAGAAAGACGATCGGCCCTTCCGAGCGGATGAGACGCAGCATGGCGAGCGCGAGGGTCGTCTTGCCGGAGCCGGATTCGCCGACGACGCCCACTGTGCCGCCCGAGCGCACCTGCAGCGTCACCCCGTCGACCGCCTTGATATGATCGACGGTGCGGCGCATGAAGCCGCGCTTGATGGGGAACCAGACGCGCAGATCGTCCGCCGAGATGACAACCGGGGCCTTGTCGTCTTCGACGATGGGATCGCCCTTCGGTTCGGCGGTGAGCAGGGCCTTCGTATAGGGGTGGCGCGGCGCATCGAAGACCGCGTTCACTTCGCCGCTCTCGACGATGCGGCCCTTCTGCATGACGCAAACAGTGTCGGCGAAGCGCCGCACGAGATTGAGGTCGTGCGTGATGAACAGGATCGCCATGCCATAAGTCTGTTGCAGGCGCTCGAGCAGCGCGATGATCTGCGCCTGCACGGTGACGTCGAGCGCGGTCGTCGGCTCGTCGGCGATGAGCAGATCGGGCTTGTTGGCGAGCGACATGGCGATCATCACGCGCTGCCGCTGCCCGCCGGAAAGCTGGTGCGGATAGGCGCCGAGCCGCGCCTCGGGATTTGGAATGCCGACTTCCGCGAGGAGTTCGATGACGCGCGCGCGCATGGCCTCGCGCCCGCGCATGCCGTGGAGTTCGAGGATCTCGGCGATCTGCTGCTCGATCGTTTGCAGCGGATTGAGCGAGGTCATCGGCTCCTGAAAGACCATGGTGATGCGTGCGCCGCGAATGGCGCGCAGGTCGCGCTCGCTGATCGAGAGCATGTCCGAGCCGGCAAACAGCGCCTGGCCCGTGGCCATGGCGCCCGGCGGCAGGAGACGCACGATCGAGAGCGCGCTGATCGACTTGCCGGAGCCGGATTCGCCGACGAGCGCCAGCGTCTTGCCGCGTTCGAGCGAAAAGGAGACGCGGTCGACCGCGACGGTCTCCTTGCCTCCCTGGAGGAAGGAGACCGAGAGGTCGCGGACGTCGAGGAGGGGAGCGGAGGTCATTGCGTCTTCCAGTTTCGGCCTCACTGGGTCCAAGCCCGGAGAACCACGTCTATCCCGGGGCGGTCTGGCGGAATGCGCTCCATGCCCTGGGGCGGTCTAACGCCATTGTCGTAAGACAAGAAATATCTGCACTGCGCTCGGATTGCGGTGACGAGGTGAATTGCGTCCGGCAGCGTGTGACGCGTCGCGCATCTCAGGTCGGCAGTCTCGATGAGAATATCCCGCGTTATGGGCCGCAAGTCGAACATTTTGCTCCAGATGAGCAGATCGAGATAGAGCCGTCGCTTCACAGGGGTCGGCAGTCCGCCGGGACGCGATACCGGCGCCAAAAGCTCCGCCAGAGTCAGCTCGCTCGTTACGGCCGAGCCGGGCCTCTCCCTGAGGCGGAGGAGAAAGTCCTGCACGGGCTTGGCGGCTTCGATGGGCGATTCGAAGCCAGTAATGAAGACATTTGTATCGACATAGACGAGCGGAGCGGGCACGAGGTCAGTTGCCCCACTCATCGCGAAGCGATTTCACATATGCGTCGACTTCACTCTGACTCAAAAATACGTCCCGGCGGAGCGCAAACATTTCCTCAAGAGGCATGACGGCCCCAGGCGTTTCCTCTAATTCGACCGTGATCGTCACACGGGCGTTGGGGTCGATACCCGCACGCAATTCCTCCGGCAACTTGGCCGCTGGATAATGCTCTCGCACGATCTTGTCCATCTCGTCTGCCTCCGGCGGCATTTTATCCGACTTCACCGGAAATTCTTTCTCGGGTCAAAAGCGTCACGCACGGCCTCGCCGACGAAGACGAGGAGCGACAGCATCAGCGCGATGATGGCGAAGCCCGTGAGGCCCAGCCAGGGGGCCTGGAGGTTGGATTTGCCCTGCAGCAGCAATTCGCCGAGCGACGGCGAGCCGGGCGGCAGGCCAAAGCCCAGGAAGTCGAGCGCCGTCAGCGTCGTGATCGAGGAATTGAGGATGAAGGGCAGGAAGGTCAGCGTCGCCACCGTGGCGTTGGGCAAGAGGTGCCTCAGGATGATGCGGAAATTCGACAGGCCCAGCGCCCGGGCGGCGTTCACATATTCGAAGTTGCGGGCGCGCAGGAATTCGGCGCGCACGACATGCACGAGCGACACCCAAGAGAAGAGCAGCAGAATGCCGAGCAGCACGAAAAAGCCCGGCGTGAGGAAGGACGAAATGATAATGAGCAGATAGAGCTGCGGCAGCGAGGACCAGACCTCGATGAAGCGCTGGAAGACGAGGTCGACGCGTCCGCCGAAATAGCCCTGTATCGCGCCCGCCGCGACGCCGACGATGGACGAGATCGTCGCGAGGATGAGGCCGAACAGAACCGAGACGCGAAACCCGTAAAGCAGGCGCGCGACCACGTCGCGGCCCTGATCGTCCGTGCCGAGCCAGTTCCATTCGATGGCCGAGCAGCCGCGGTTGGGCTCGCCGGGCTTCAGGAGCTTGGCGGCCGCCGCCTCGCATTGGGCCTTGGTCAGCAGCCAGGTCGGGGGCGAGGGCGCGGGGGTCGGCAGGTCGAGATTATGCGTGTCATAGGAGTAGCGGATCGGCGGCCACAGCATCCAGCCATGCGCCCTGATCTCGTTTTCGATCGTCGGGTCGCGATAGTCGGTGCGCGCCAGAAAGCCGCCGAATTTCTCCTCGGGATAGGACACGAAGGCCGGGAACAGCGGCTCGCCCTTGTACCAGGCGAGGATGGGCCGGTCGTTGGCGAGAATGTTCGACAGAAGCGACATGACGAAGAGCGTCATGAAGATCCAGAACGACCAATAGCCGCGCTTGTTGGCCTTGAAATTGGCGAGCCGCCGCTGATCGAGCGGCGACAGCCGCAAGAGCCCGCTGCGTTCGATCGGGGGCGCGAGCCGCTCGGGCGCGTCGGTTACGGCGACCATCTCTAAACCTCGCGCGTTTCAAAATCGATCCGTGGATCGATCCAGGTGTAGGTCAGGTCGGAAATCAGGTTCACCACGAGGCCCACAAGCGCGAAAATATACAGGTTGGCGAAGACCACCGGATAGTCGCGATTGACGATGCTTTCGAAAGAGAGATAGCCGAGACCGTCGAGCGAGAAGATGGTCTCGATCAGCACCGAGCCGGTCAAGAAGGCGTGGACGAAGGCCCCTGGAAAGCCGGCGATGACGATGAGCATGGCGTTGCGGAAGACGTGGCCGTAAAGAACCTGGTTTTCGGTCAGGCCCTTCATGCGCGCGGTCTGCACATATTGCTTGCGGATCTCGTCGAGGAAGGAGTTCTTGGTGAGGAATGTCTGGGTCGCGAAGGCGCCGAGCGTCAATGCGCTGACTGGCAAGACGATGTGCCAGAGATAATCCTTCACCTTGCCGAACAGCGTGAGCTCGTTGAAATCATCGGAGGTCAGGCCGCGCAGGGGAAAAATCTGCCAGAAGGAGCCCCCCGCGAAGAGCACGATCAACAGCATGGCGAAGAGAAAGCTCGGGATGGCGTAGCCGACGATCACGACATTCGACGTCCACATGTCGAAGCGACTGCCGTCTCGCACCGCCTTGGCGATGCCGAGCGGAATGGAGATCAAATAGGAAAACAGCGTCATCCACAGCCCGAGCGACATGGAAACCGGGAGCTTCTCGCCGATCAGCTTGATCACGCTTTCATCGCGAAAATAGCTGCGGCCGAAGTCGAATAGCGCGTAATTCTTCACCATCAGCAGGAAGCGCTCCCAGGCCGGCTTGTCGAAGCCGAACTGCTTTTCGAGCTCTGCGATGAATTTCGGGTCGAGCCCCTGCGCGCCGCGATATTTGGAGGCGCTCTCGGCCGCCATCGGGCCGGTCTGCGACGCGCCGCCCTGGCCGACGTCGCCGCCGCCCCCCGAGAAACGTCCCGTCGCGCCCACGTCGAAGCCCTGAAGCTGCGCGATGATGCGCTCGACCGGGCCGCCCGGCGCGAACTGCACGATGACGAAGGAAATGAGCATGATGCCGAGGATCGTCGGGATCATCAGCAGCACCCGGCGGGCGATATAGGCTCCCATGCGTCAGCGCCCCGTAAAGTTGATCTTGCGGGCCTTGCCCTCGTCCCACCACCATGTCCAGAGCACGCCCGTGTCGAATTTCGGCGGCTGCTCCGGCTGTCCGAAAAGATCCCAATAGGCGTAGCGGTGCACCGGATTGTACCAGTGCGGCACCCAATAGCGCTGCGAGCGCAGCGCCCGGTCGAGCGCGCGGCAGCAGTCGACGAGCGCCTCGCGTGAATCCGCCTGCTGCGCCTTGTCCACCAGGGCGTCGATGGCGGGGTGCGAAATGCCGGCGAGGTTGCGCGAGCCGTTCACATTGGCGGTCTTCGAGCTGAAATAGGCCCGCAGCTCCTCGCCGGGGTTCCAGGCCATCAGCATGACGTCGTGAACGATGTCGAAGTCGAAATCCTCCAGCCGCTTCTTGTACTGCGCGGCGTCGACGACGCGGATGCGGGCGGTCACGCCGAGCAGCTTGAGATTCTTGATGAAGGGTTGCGTGTGGCGCTCGAAGACGTTCGAATTGTCGAGGAATTCGAACTCGAGCGGCGTCCCGTCGGGCAGGCGCAGAACGCCGTCCTTGCGCGTGCAGCCGGCGGCGATGAAGAGATCGTTCGCCTTCTTGAGCAGAGCGCGATCCTGCCCCGAGCCGTCGGAGACGGGCGACATGAAGGGCTCGCCGAAGACTTCCGCCGGCAGCTGATCTCGGTAGGGCTCGAGCAGCGCCTTCTCCCCGTCGCTCGGGAGGCCGCGCGCGGCAAGCTCCGAATTCTCGAAATAGGAGGAGATGCGCTTATAGGCGTCGTACATCAGATTGCGGCTCGTCCATTCGTAATCGAAGGCGTAGCCGATCGCCTCGCGCACGCGCGGGTCCTTGAAAATTTTCTTGCGCGTGTTGAACATCCATCCCTGGATGTTGGGGATGTTGTTGTTGGGCATGGTCGCGCGCTTGACGCGGCCGTCCTTGAAGGCCGGGAAGTCGTAGCCCGTCGCCCAGACGCGGGCGATGTTCTCCTCGCGCTCGGTGAAGGCGCCGGCCTTGAACGCCTCGAAGGCGACCTGAGAGTCGCCGAAATATTCGAAGCGCACCACGTCGAAATTGCCTTGGCCGCGGGTGATCGGCAAGTCCTTCGCCCAATAGTCGGGCACGCGCTGAAAGGCGACGTAGCGGCCCTGCTCGAACTGGCCGACCTTGTAGGGTCCGGAGCCGAGCGGCGGCTCGAGCGTCGTCGCCTCGAAGTCGCGGTCCTTGTAATAGGCGCGGGAGAAAATAGGCTGGTTCGCGACATTGAGCGGCAGGTCGCGGGTGCGGCCGGGGGCAAATTTCACGACCAGTATGTCGTCGGCCTCGGCCGTCGCGCTCTCGAGGTCGCGCAGCATCTGGCTGATGACGGGATGGCCCTTGGTCTTGAGAATATTGAGCGAGAAGGCCGCGTCATGCGCCGTGAGCGGCGAGCCGTCGTGGAAGCGCGCCTCTTTGCGCAACAGGAAGGTGTAGGTGAGCTTGTCGGCGGAGATGCGCACCTTCTTGGCGACGAGGCAGTAATAGGCGTCCCGCTCGTCGAGGCTCTGGTTCATGAGCGTGTCGAAGACGAGCGACATGCCGGTCGCCGGGTTGCCCCGCAGCACATAGGCGTTGAACGTGTCGAAGGTGGGGCTCGCCGGCGAGAGCGCGAGCGTGCCGCCCTTGGGCGCGTTCGGGTTCACATAGGGGAAGTGTTTGAAATCTTCGGGCTCGGCCAGATTGCCGAAGGTCGAGAGACCATGGCTCTCGATCTCGCCCGGCGCGAGCGGCGCGGGCGTCTGCGCCTTGGCGCCCGCTTTGGCCCAGGCGGGCGAGGCGAGCGCGGCGGCGCCAAAGGCGCCGGCGCGGATGAGAAGACGGCGAGAGAGCGGATAGTCGAAGGGATGATCAGCCAAGAACGACCTCGAGGCGGGGAACGCGCGGGCAGTCGCCGCACAGCCTGTGATTCCCTTAAGATTATGTCGGTTTTTGGCGGCTTGCCAGTGGGCGCAGGCTGCGGGTCGAAATCGGCCCTCGCGTCCGCAGAGCGGGACGCGTCTGTCTGCCTGGCTGATGAGGCCGGTTAGGGGCCCCTGATCGACGCCACGTCCGGGACCTTGGCGAGGCTGTCGCAGAAGCGGGGCGGCGGACGATAATCCGCAGAAAAAAGGCTCCATTCCTGACGCCGCTGCGGCGCCTCGATCGCGTAGAGGTCGAGAAGCGTATGCGTGAGGCGGTCCGACTGGAAGGGCCGATCGAGCGCGGCCTTCATCCGGTCGACGGTCTCCGGGCGGTCGACGGAGAAGCGGGCGCCGACATGGAAGAACAACGGAATTTCATACACCTGGCGAACCGTCGAGCCGTCATGGTGATCGCGCGCGCCGCCGTTCTCTCCGAGGCCCTCGCCATGGTCGGAGAGATAAGTGAGCGTATCGACGTCGCCAGCGCTCGCTCTCTCGATCAGCCTATGAAGCACGAAATCATTGTAAAGCATGCTGTTGTCATAGGCGTCGACGTCGGCGGACTTCTTGCGCCAGAAGTCGAGAAACGAGCCGGGCTTTTCAGGCGGCGCGCCGGGCCCGTCGGCGCCGAAGACCGCGTAGGACGGCGGATAGCGCAGCTCATAGGCTGCATGTGACCCCATGAGATGCACGAGGATGAATTTGGCGTCTCCGGGCTCTGACAGCGCGGCGTCGAAGGGCGCGAGAAGCTTTTCGTCATAGCTTCTCGTATCCATACGGCTCGCTTCGTCTGTGCCGCCATTCGCGTTGACGAGCGTGCGCACTTCGGCTGCGGCCGCGAAGATCGTGGCCCAGGTCGCAAGAAGCCCGGCGTTGGGCTGGTTCGACAGCCAATAGGTGCGGTATCCGGCCGCCTTCAAAGTTTCGAGAAAACTGGGCTGCGTGAAAAGCGGCGTCGCGTCCTCGCGATTGGCGAAGCTCATGAGTTCCTGAAGCGCGGGCGCGGTCGCTCCGCGCGACGAGCAGGCGTCGGCGACGACCAAGAGCTTGTCGCGGATCGCTTCGAGCAGCGGATTGGTTGGCCGGTCGTATCCGTAAAGCGACATATGACGGCGCGTCGCCGTCTCGCCGAGAACCAGCACATGCACCCGGCGGCGCGCGTCGTGATTGACGACGCCCAAAGGCTTGCGATCTCCAAACCTCTTGACCGTTTCGACGACCTCCTTCTTGCTGGCGACGACCTCCGCGAAGCTCGTCGTGACAACGAAATAGAGGCTGTTCTTTCGGATGAACTCCTTTGTGTAGCCCGCAGCCGCCAGGCCGATGGCGGCGACGACGAGAATGGTTCGCGCCAGGGAGTTCTCGAGCGTCATCTTCTTGGGGCCAATCGTGACGGCGACGGCGATGGGCAGCGCCAGCGCTATCGCGCGCATCGACGACGCCGGATCCAGGAAGGCGCTCAAATATTCCCGATAGCCTGTGGGGTTCGAGTCGATAACTGCGCTCGCCGCCGCAACGCCAATCATTTCGTCGTAGACGAGCACGTAATAAAAGACGACCAGCGCGTAGACGACGAAAGACGTTCCGAGCAAAGTGTAAAAAGTTTTGCGCGCAAGGTCGTTTCTGAGGGTGACGACGGCGGCGCAGATAAGGGCTGTGAGAATCGCGTTGAAACCGCTGACGGCGATCATGCGCGTAAAATAGACGCCGTCCCACTTCATCAACATCAGCGCCGGGGCCAGCGTGACATAGGCGGCGGCGATCGCCAGACGAATCCACGGGACGCGGAGCGGTAGCATATTCATGGCTCCGGTCCTTCGAACGGAAGAAGAATGTCGAGCGTCTCCTCCGCCTCGCGCACGCGGAGAGGGGTGACGCCGAGCGGGTCTCCGTCCACTTGCGTTGCGACCGGGACCGGGGCGCGCACATGGGCGTGGCGCGTCTCGATCGTGGCGACGAGGCCGCTGTCTTCGATTCGACCCAGCATCATGAAAAACCCCAGCCGGCAAAGCGCGAGCGGCCCGACCTCGCGGAGCGCGACGAGCCGCAGCCCCGGCGTCAAAACACGGCTATTCCTTGCGATGACGAAATCCCCGCCGTAGCGGCTGGATTTCGTGAACACTGCGAGTTTCGCCGCGACTAGCCCGGCGTCGGTCTCGATTTCGAGGAGAGGGCCTTTACGCAAGGCGAGGCGCGTGGCCTCGATGAGATAGGCGGCGCGGCCGATGACGCGTTTCAACTCGGGGCGAAGAGCGTGAACGACTTCAGCGTCGAGACCCACGGAGGCCATCAGCACGAATGGGCGGTCGTTCGCGAGCCCGAGATGGAGCTTTCCCCTTCTGTTTGCCAGATAGGCGCGCGCGAGCGCGGCCATGTCGCGCGGCAGGCCGAGTTCGCGCGCAAGAATATTAACCGTCCCTTGCGGAACGACGCCGAGGACGGGTCTTGCGCCGGGACGTTCCAGGAGGCCGACGACGGCTTCATTGACGGAGCCGTCGCCACCGGCGACGAGCAGACAGTCGGCGTCGACGTCACGCGCGAGGCGGCGAATGTCCCCCGGGCCCGGGCTTTCGAGGACATCGACCTGGCGCGTCGCAGCCGTCAGTCCCGCCGCGAGACGTGACAAGGCCGCTCGATTGCGCCTGCCGGCGGCGGGATTGGCGAGAATGACGATGCGCCCCGAGAGTTCGTTCGGCGGTTCCGGAGCATGGGGCGGCGGCGATGGCGACAAAGGGGGCTCGGTTTTCGAGGGCGTGACAGATGGATCGATAAGCGCGTCGTCGGCGGGCCGCCGAGCGTCGTCTTGGCGATGAAAAAGCCGCCAGAAAAATGAACCGCTGGTTACACACAGCAAGAGCAGCGCCCGTTATGACTAACCACAGTTTCCGATCACCGGTTGCGCCGCTCAAGGGCATAGCTTAAGCCGATGGGGGAAGCGAGGGCAAATTGATGCGCGCGCGCGTCTCGGCTTTGATCGACCAATTGAAATCGCAACGGGCCGCGTTCGGCGCGATCGTCGCCATGTCGATAAAGGCCGCTGGGGCGCTGATGACGCTCGCCGTCTTCACTCTGGCGGCGCGCGCCATGACGGCCGACGACTTCGGCAGTCTGGCGATCTGGTTCAACGCGGTCGGGTTTCTCGCCGTGGCCGCCGTCTTCGGTCAGGACACGCTGATCGCGCGCTCCTTCGGCGAATATGCTGGCAGAAGCGACTATGCGCGGGCATGGGGCGCCTATCGCTTCGGTTGGACGCTGACGCTCGTTTCGGGCGTCCTGTTCGCAGCGACGATGGTCGTCTGCGCGCCCTTGTTTTTTCCCGGCGTGGCGAACACGGTTTTATTGTCCGCCGCCTTCTTCCTGCTGACGCAGACGATCCTGCATTACTCCTCCCATTCGGCGCGCGCTGTCGTTGGCGTCTTGGTGTCGGAGGCGTCGCGCGAACTTATCTGGCGCGCCATTCTGCTTGCCGCAGTTGTCTGGGGCGCCTTCCATCAGGGGCTGACGCGGGCGGAATTCTTCGTCATAGCAGGCGTGGGGCAATTGCTCTCTCTGGCCTTCGCTTCCGTTTCGGTCTGGCGCGTCTGTCGAAAGCAGGAGGCGCCTGCGGCGAGCTACGCCGACAGAAGCAAATGGCTGTCGCGCAGTCTCCCCATGTGGCAATCGGCCATGCTCGAAGCGGCGAGCATGTATTTCGACGTCCTGTTGATCGGCTATGTCGCCTCGCCCGCGGCGGCGGGAGATTATTTCGCCGCCGCGCGCATCGCCAATGTTTTCCTGATGGCGCTGACCGGGCTGAATACCGTCACGGTCGCGCGCAGCGCCAGTCTCTATTTTTCGGGAAATGCGCAGAAGCTTCAGGAATTGCTGCGATCGATTGCTCTCGTGTCGACCGCGATGCTCGCGCCGCTCCTGCTCCTGATCTACATTTTCGGCGGGCAGTTCTTGACGCTCTTCGGCGCGCGCTACGCCGCCGATTATCTGACGCTGGTCATTCTTGCGACAGGCTGCTTCGTGATGTCGACCTGCGGGTCGGCGTCAGTCGTGCTCCTCACGACGGGTCAGGAGAAGCTCTATTCCCGCATCATCGCCGGCGCGACGTTCGCGCGGGTCGCGCTCACGGGGCTTTTGGCCTGGCGCTTCGGCGCGCCCGGCGCCGCCGCCGGCTGGACGCTGGTCAATGTGCCGCTGTTCATGCTTTTATCTGCAATCTGCTATCGGAAGATCGGCGTCGATCCCTCGATCCTCAGCCTTCTCTCCCCGCTGCGCGAGAGGATGCGCGCCAGCTCGCAAGTCGCGGGGCGAGCGCAAACCGGGGCCGACATGAACTTCTAAAGCGCTTGAACGGCGAGACGCTCTGCGGTGGAAATTCGGCTGTCGATGCGATGTTGTGCGAGCCGTCGGAAAGGCAGATATTTCGGCGCAAGAATCGCGCCGTCGATGCATTCCAGACCACCGCAACGGTTGAGTGTGTGCAAGCGTCCGCCGGTCCAGCGCGCTCCGGGCGTCATGCGGCTCACGAAAGACTGCCTGAAATTTTCCGCGTCGAGCGCGTCGATCCTCATAATCGCAATGGCCTTGCCATAACCTTTCTCGCAATCCTGCACGGGACGGAAGAGGCCGCGCGGGGTCGGGACAACGGCGCCGGCGGGGCGCGCAAAGCGGGAGTCGACCAGAACCGGCGAGAGCCGATGCGGCTCCCACGGCCCCAATAGAGTTGCGGCGTGATGGATTGCAAGCGTGTCGGAATAGCCGCCGTAGCCGTCGCGGACGACCGAGGTCATCCAGTAGCGTCCGCCGTGGCGGAAGATTGTCGCATCGGCCGCCTCGACGTTGTCCACGAGCTTGGCGACAGGCTCCCAACGCAACGGAAATTCGACGCAACGATAGAGCGTGATCGCTTGCGAGGCCGAGGCTTCGGGCGCCATGTAAAGGACGCCCGCGTCCTCGATGAGGAAGGGGTAAGAGAGGTGCCACGGCTCGGCGAGCGCTGTCAGCGCGTGGCCGATCGGACCTTCCGCGCCAAAGGCCTGAAACCTTATCGCGCCCCTCCCGCTGCGATAATCCATCGACTCGAAAAAGACGCCCATGCGTCCGCGCCATTGCACGGGAAAAGGATCGGCGGCGAAGCCCATATCGCAGTCGTAAAGGGCGTTCCAGGCCGGGCCGGCGAGCGATCCAGTTTCGAGCGCGCCCGGCCCGTCGTTAAAGCGCCAGCCAATCCGCCAGTGGGGCGAATGGCAACATAAGCGATACATCGCCCGTGTGGCGGCGAATGCGAGCCGTTTCGCGAGATAGGCTCCGGGCGTCGGAGCGGAGCGCGTCGCGCGCGCGGGTGGCGTTGCGGAAGGGCGGGGGACCGCGATCGCCTGTTCGATCAGCAGGGCTACGCGTGAGTAGACGGCGTCGAGGTAGAGCGTCAGCGCGGGCTCGCATTCGAAGGACGGCAATCCTTGCGCGGCGATGTCGCCCGTCGCGACGTCTTGAATCGCGAGAATTGGCGCAACGCCGGAAAAAATGGCGTTGATGGCGGCCTGATCCGCGCGGTGACCGTCGTAGAGCGGCCTGAGCATGCGGGCGCCGCTCTTCATGTCGGCTCCGCCCGTCAGATCGACGATCACGTCGGCGGCCGCATCGGCGGCGGAAATGGGCGGCGCAAGGCGATCGCACAACGCCGGCCGGGCGCGCTTGATGAGCAGGCGTTCGAGGTTGAGGAGCTGCGTCACCGCGCTTGGTTGATCGTCCGGCTCTGCATCGCATCGAAAGGCGACCTCCGCTTCCGGCCAGCGTTTTGCGAGGCGGTCGCGCAGTCTTTGCTGCCAGCGCATGAAACGCGCCGCCGAGACGACGATGAGAATGCGTTTCATGCAAATGTCTCTTCAAGGAGCTTTGCATATTCGTCGAGCATCCGCTCCAGCGGATAGCGTTGGCGTAGGCGCCTTCCGAGCGTCGTCAACGTCGCGCGCAATGGGACGTCGTCGAGCACGCGCCTCACCGAGCGTGCGAAGGACGCCTGGTCTCTTGCGTCGACAAACAGGGCGCAAGGCGCGCCCTCGACAGACAACACCTCGCGCAGGATCGGAATGTCGTTGGCGACGACGGGAACGCCCGCCTGCGCCGCTTCGACGGGCGCGAGCCCGAAACTTTCCGCCGCGCTTGGAAAGACGAAACAATCGAGCGCCGCCAGAAGAGCGCCCATCCCAGCGGCGTCGAGCTCTCCGAGAAAATGGACTCGCTGCAAGACGCCGAGCGATTGCGCCAAGTCTTTCAGCCGCGCGAGATCGCCGCCTTGTCCGGCGAGAGCGAGATGCTGATCCGTGTTTTCCGAGAGAAGGCCAATGGCGCAGTCGAGTTGCTTGAGCGGATGCAGCCGCGCGGCGCAGCCGAGCAAGGTGACGTCTTGCGGCAGGCCGACGCGGCTCCGCGCCTCGGACTTCGATAAAGAGACGGACTTATCTTTAAAGCCGTGCGCGAAATGCGCGATGCGCCGCGCGTAAGGCTCTGGATAGGCGCGATAGGCGGTCGCCGTCTGCGTGGAATTCACCACGATGCGGTCATAAGCGCCGAGGGTTCCCAGTATTTTATCGAGGAGGGCGACGCCGCGCGGAATGACTTCGGGCGCGGAGAGTTGGTTCGCGATCACCCGCGCGCCCGCGAGCTTTGCGACCGGCGCAGCGACGATATTGCCGTAGTGCTGCAGCGTGACGACCACGTCCGGCTTTGCGCGGCGCAGCTCCCCATAAAGCGCTCCAAGCAGTCGCAGCGCGCCGATTGGCGAAGAGGGGCGCGACGCCGCGCAAAAAAAGACGTTGGAGTCGCGGTCGAAGCTCTCGGTGCGCCGGTAGAAGAAAATCTGCCGTGTCCGCCAGCCGCGCTCTTCGAAACCGGCGGCAAGCTGGCGCGCGATCTCCTGGGCGCCGGCGTTTTCCGCCTGCGTCTGGACAAGGGCGACCGTCTTTTCTCTTTTGGACGCCAAGAGTCTGTCTTCTAATTGATGAACAAAGCGGGACGGCAAGGGTGAGCTTGACAGTACGGGCGAAACTTAAACCTTTCCTGAAGCCCGCGCCGTGTAACGGAACGCCTGCGCCGCAATTGGCGCGCGGCAGGAGAACGAGGCAATGAGCGAGACGCAGCCTTCCTTCATCGAACGCGCTTTCATCGGCGGCGACTGGGTCGAGGCGGACAGCGGCGCGTCCTTCCCCGTGCATAATCCCGCAACCGGCGCGACGCTCGGCCACGTCCCGGACATGGGCGTCGATGAAACCCGTCGGGCGATCGAAGCCGCCGAGCGCGCGCTGCCGATGTGGCGCGATCGCCCTGCAAAGGAGCGGGCGCAGATCATGCGCCGCTGGTTCGATCTCGTGATGGCCGATCAGGAGCGTCTGGCGCGGATCATTACGGCGGAGCAGGGCAAACCGCTCGCCGAGGCCCGCGGCGAGATCGCCTATGGCGCCGCCTATATCGACTGGTTCGCAGAGGAAGGGCGTCGCGTCTATGGCGACATCGTGGCGGGCGCCATGGATCGGCGGCTTCTCGTGCTGAAGCAGGCGATCGGCGTGACGGCGGCGATCACGCCATGGAATTTTCCCTCCGCCATGCTCGCCCGCAAGGTCGGAGCGGCGCTCGGCGCCGGCTGCACAATGGTGGTGAAGCCCGCGGAGCTGACCCCCTTTTCGGCGCTTGCGCTGATCGAACTGGCGCAGCGCGCGGGCGCGCCGGCGGGGGTCGTTAATGTCGTGACCGCCCGCGATCCGGTTCCAATTGGGCAGGAGCTGACCCGCAATCCGATCGTGCGCAAGCTCACCTTCACGGGCTCGACGGAGGTCGGCCGCATCCTGTTGCGGCAGGCGGCCGACAATATTCAGAAATGCTCGATGGAGCTTGGCGGCAATGCGCCGCTCATCGTCTTCGAAGACGCAGATCTGGAGCGCGCCGTAACGGGCGCCGTCGCCACCAAATATCGCAATGGCGGACAGACCTGCATTTCGGCCAATCGCTTTCTCGTGCAGCGCCGCGTCGCAGACGCCTTTGCGCGGCGGCTGGCCGACTCGGCCGGCGCCTTGAAGGTGGGCGACGGAGCGCAGGAGGGCGTCGCGGTTGGCCCGCTCATCGAGCCGGCGGCGGTCGACAAGGTGGAGCGCCATATTGCCGACGCCGTCTCGCATGGGGCGACGGTGCTCGTCGGCGGCGCGCGTCATCCGCTCGGCGGAACCTTCTTCGAGCCGACCGTGCTCGCCAATGTGCCGTCGGAGGCTCTGATCTTTCAGGAAGAAACCTTCGGTCCGGTGGCGCCGGTCATCCACTTCGACACGGAGGAGGAGGCGATCCGCCTCGCCAACGCCACGCCCTATGGACTTGCGGCCTATTTCTACAGCCGCGACGTGGCGCGCATTTTCCGCGTCGCCGAAAGGCTCGAATTCGGAATGGTGGGCGTAAACGAGAGCCTCATTTCCACGGAGGTTGCGCCCTTCGGCGGGGTGAAACACTCTGGTCTTGGCCGCGAAGGCTCGCGCTACGGGCTCGATGATTATCTGGAGATGAAATACGTCTGCCTCGGCGGCATGTGATCGGCGCTTGCACGCAGATCACAGGACCTTGCGGCAGACCGTGCGGGTCACCGTGCCGCGCACGCCATAGCCTTCGTCCGTCTCGACCACGACTTCGCGGCATTCCTTCTTGTCGGTCTCGGCCTTCGTCTCGGTGTCGAGCGCGAGGATGAAGGGCTTCACGCTGGAGACGTTCGCGGCGACGGGCGCGGCGTCAGCCTTCGACAAAAAGACCTTGGCGGTCGCGACTCCGACATCCGCGCTGAGCCCGACCACGCCGACGATCGCGGCGATGCGCAGGAAGTTGGCGGCGGATTTGCTGGAGAAGATGCGGTTCATGGTCAGGCCCCTTCTTGTTTCGTGTGTTCGTCTTGCGAACAAGAAGGGGTTTACGCCGTAGCCAGCCCGAAGTTTGTGCGCCTGCGCACAGGAGGCGCGCAAAAAACCCGCCGGTCTCCCGGCGGGTCGCTGTTGTCGGGGTTCTGTCGTCAGACGTCGAAGCCGCCGTCGCCGCCGTCGTCGAAGCCGCCGTCATCGAACCCGCCGCCGTCATCGAAGCCGGGGTCGGTGCTGTAGTCGGCGTCGCTCACGCGCGACTGGTCGTCGCCCTGCTCGTAACCGGCGTCAGAGCCGCCGGCGCCGGGCTCGTCGCCATAGTAATTGTTGACCACGACCGTCTCGCTCGCGGGCGAGAAGCCCGAGCCGATGCCGAGATTGGCCATGCCGCCATAGCCGGAGCCGTGAGAGAACAGGTTGCGGATGCCGTCGGCGAGCAGCACGCCGCCCGCCACGCCCGCCGCCGTGCCCAACGCGCCTTTCAGGAAGCCGCCGCCATCAGGCGCGGGCGCCTGCTGCTGGCCCCAGCCCTGCGGCGCATAGCCGCCGGCGACCGGATTGCGGCCGCCCTGCGGCGCGCCCCACGGGCCGGTCGGCGCGGCGGGAGCCGGACGCGGCGGGGGCGCGGCCTGGCGCTGACCGCCGCCGAACAGCCCCCCGAGAAAACCGCCCGCGGGCTTGGACTGCAAATTCTTCACCTGCCCTTCGAGCTCCTCGATGCGGGCGTTGGCGCCCTGCAAGGCCTGATCCTGCACGATGACCGTCTGCGCCAGGAGGTAAGGCGCGGCGGGCTGCTGCTTGATCTGCTCGCTGATGAAAGTTTCCGCCTCCTGGTCGCGAGGACCGTTTGCGGCGCTCTTCGTGCGCTCGAACAGCCCGACGAGCAGTTGACGTTCTTCCGGTGACATCAGTCTCTCCCCATAGGAACCGGCCCATCAGGCGCGGCGACTGCAAATATGGGGGAGGCGCGGAAAGGCGCCAAGACCGGGCATGGGGGGAGGCCGGGTTAAAGTTTGGAAAGGCGGCGGCAAGGCGGAAGCAGGGCAGCCGCGCGGGCGTTCGTTGCGCATTCGAGGGCCCGGCCCAAATAACGAGTCGTCGATCGCCCTTGCCGGAGTTAACCGTGGAGAACCCCAACCAACAGGCGCATTGGGACCATGTCTACGGCGCCAAGGGCGAGGCGGAGCTAAGCTGGTTCCAGGCGACGCCGGCCCCTTCACTGGACCTTGTTCGGCTCGTCGGCGCCCACCCGTCTTGCGCGATAATCGATGTCGGCGGCGGAGCGTCGCGCCTTGTCGACGGCCTCTTGGCGGGTGGCTTCGACAATGTGACTGTTTTGGACCTCTCGGCGCGGGCGCTGCAAGCTGCGCGCGCCCGGCTGGGCGACCAGGCCGACAAAGTGAAATGGATCGTCGCCGACGTCACCGAATGGCGGCCGTCAGAATCCTACAATCTGTGGCATGATCGCGCCGCCTTGCATTTTCTCACCACGCCGGAGCAGCAGGGCGCCTATGTCGAACGGCTGAAGGCCGCCTTGCGGATCGGCGGGCACGCCATCATCGGCGCCTTCGCGCTCGACGGGCCGGAAAAATGCAGCGGACTTCCGGTCAGGCGCCACGACGCCGAAAGCCTGAGCGCGCTCTTGGGGCCGGATTTCGCGTTGATCGACAGCCGCCGGCACGAGCACAGGACGCCCTGGGGCGCGGCGCAGCCCTTTCAGTTCTCGACCTTCCGCCGCATCGCGTGACGCGGTTTATTCGCCCCCGAGCGCCATGTCGTCGCGGTGGATGATCTCGTCCGGCCCCTTGAACCCCAAGAGCCCCTCGATGTCCTTGGTCGAGCGACCCAGGATCTTCGCGGCGTCCACGGCGTCATAGGTGACGAGGCCTCGGCCGATCTCGCCGCCCCGATGGTTGCGGATCACGATGCAGTCGCCTCGCGCGAACGCGCCCTCGATGCGGGTGATTCCCGCCGGCAACAGGCTCGCTCCCGAGGCGAGCGCGCGCGCCGCGCCCTCGTCGATATGCACGGCGCCCTTGGGCTCGAGTGAGCCGGCGATCCATTTCTTGCGGGCGGTCACCGGGTTCGAGGGCGTCAGGAACCAGGTGCAGCGCTCCCCCTTGGCGATGCGCTCTATCGGCCCCTCGGCGCGGCCATCCGCGATGACCATATGGGCGCCGCCGGTCGTGGCGATCTTCGCCGCCTCGACCTTGGTGCGCATGCCGCCGCGCGAATATTGCGACGCCGCGCCCCCCGCCATGGCCTCGATCTCGGCCGTGATGCGGGGCACGACAGGGATATGGCGGGCGTTGGGATCAGAAGCCGGCGGGGCGGTATAAAGCCCGTCCACATCCGAGAGCAGCACCAGAAGATCAGCGCTCGCCATGGTTGCGACGCGGGCGGCGAGACGATCATTGTCGCCATAGCGGATTTCGGCCGTGGCGACCGTGTCGTTTTCATTGATGACCGGCACGGCCCGCAGCGAAAGCAGCCGCGTGAGACACTCGCGCGCGTAAAGATAGCGCCGGCGCTCCTCCGTATCCCCGAAGGTCACGAGCACCTGGCCGGCGACGAGGCCGCGCGTATGCAGCGCCTCGGCCCAGAGGCGGGCCAGCGCAATCTGGCCGACGGCGGCGGCGGCCTGGCTGTCCTCGAGCTTCAAGGCGCCGGGCGGAAAGCCTAAAACGCTGCGGCCGAGCGCGACGGCCCCCGACGAGACGACCAGCACATCGGCGCCGCCGCGATGAAGCGTTGCGATGTCGTCGGCGAGGCGGGTGAGCCAGCCTCGCTTCGCGGACGCTTCCTGCGGGTCGACGAGGAGCGACGAACCGACCTTGACGACGATGCGGCGGAAGGAGGCGATGTCGGGCGCGCGATGGATCATGCTTTGTCGAGGAAGCCTAAGAGATTCATGAGGGCGCGGGAGAGTTAGCCCAGCGAGGGGGCGACTGCAAATGCGCTTTGGGCCGACGGTTGTTCGGCGGCGCCGCGCGTCGCTTGCCTTCCGACCTTCCCGCGTCAGCTATCCCCTTTCAGAGCGGGAGGGATCAGCCCATGCATCCGCAAGGAGAAATATTGCTCAAGGCCATGGCGGCGGCGTCCGTGACCTTCTTTGTCGTCAAGATCAGCGCGCTCCTGCCTGCTTTGATGGCCGCTCTGGCCGCAAATTGACGGCGCGTGTGTTATCCCGCACAGCGAATAGCCCCCGTTTCTCCTAATCTCGACGAAGTCAAACAGGGGAGAGGCAAGATGTTGGGCGTCGACCTCGGAATACTGATTTTCGCAGCTTATGTCTTTTTGGTTTCTGTCTAGCGGACACCCCGCGTCGGACGGGGCAGGGCGCGGCATAACGCCGCCCGGTTTCTGCTAATTCAAAGTCTGTGAGTTTCGGTCAATCTCTTATTCATGTTTATTCGCGCCACAATCATCAACGCCGTGGTGCTCTCCGTGCTCGTCGCCGAGATCGCCGGAGCTGCAGTCAAGCTCGCGGGGGGCTGATCGCCCCCTGTGCATCTGAGCTCATTATTTGCGCATGGAACTGCGCTTGCCCGCCGAGCAGGCGGCGACACGTAGAAGTCGACGCCACTCACAACGGGAGCCTGAAATGAGGCTCATAGCGCTTTCCGCTGTCGCGGCCTTGGTCGCCTTTTCCTCGACAGGCGCAACTGCCGGCGGGCCGTCCTATCCCGCGTGCAAGGAAAGGAGCGCGATGGCGCGCGTCCTCGAACTGGCGGACCAATCCGACTATCAGGCTGCGCGCCTTCTGATCCAGCGGGGCATGAAGAGCAAGGACTGCCAGATGATCCCGGCCGATCAACTGGTGATCGAGACGACGCCGCCGCTAAGTCGCGTGGTCAAGGTCCATAAGAGGGGCGACCCGGACGAATACTGGATTTTGCAGTGAGATTTGACGGAGCGGATGGCAGGAGTGGAGGGGCTCGAACCCCCAACCCCCGGTTTTGGAGACCGGTGCTCTACCAGTTGAGCTACACTCCTGCGGGCGCCGCACGGCGCGCGCTTCTCATGCCGCAACAGCGCCGCCGACGCAAGGGCGTTGTTGCGTTGGCGTCAGGAATTTCCGCCCGGCAGCAAGGTGACCGCGCGGCGGTTCTGCGACCAGCACGAGATATCGTCGCAAACCGCGACGGGCCGCTCCTTGCCGTAGCTCACGGTGCGGACGCGCGAGGCGGCGACGCCGCGCGAAATCAGATAGTTCTTGGCCGCTTCGGCGCGCTGGGCGCCGAGGGCGAAATTATACTCGCGCGTGCCGCGCTCGTCGGCGTGGCCTTCAATGGCGAAGCTGTAGCGGCCGTAGCGGTTGAGCCACGCCGCCTGTTTGTCGAGCGTCGCCTGGGCCGCCGCCGTCAGCTCGGTGGAATCCGTCTCGAAGAAAATCCGGTCGCCGACGTTGCTGGCGAAGTCCTGCGGGCTGCCCGGCGCGCCCACGCCGCCACGGGCGATGCCGCCGCGGCCGCCGGGGCCGCCCACGCCCCCGGCGAGGTCGCCAGCCTCATCCGCCGTGTTCTTCGCGCAGCCCGCCATGGCCAGGGCGGCCGTGAGGGCGAGGGCGAAACTGGCGCAGCGGGCGCTCGCGGGAAGCAGCATGGGGTAAAACTCCTGTCACGACTCGTGGACTGCCACAGTCCTAGCCGCGGGAAGGTTAAACGAAGGTTCCGTCAACCTTGACGAAGGGTGTGTGGAACCGGCCACATTTGAGTGACTTTATCTCTTCCTTAATAAAGGGTTAAAGGGTTAACGAAAGATGAACGGCGACGCCCCCGGCGCCGAGATGGGGGCGCGGGCTTTGGCGTGTGGGCGTGCTTGCGCGGCCCGTATCCGGCACTATCATTAGCGAGCGGCGCGGGTTTGGAGAGCACACATGAATGAGGGCATCGCGCCGTTTTTGTCTCCCATCACGCTGTTTATCGGCGGCGGCCTTCTTGCGATCGGCCTGCTCTCGCTGCTGGATCTGCATTTCTTCAAGACCAAGACGCAGGGCAAGGTGGCCTTGGCCGTCGGTCTCCTCTTCATCCTCGCCACGGAAGCCATGTTCGTCACCAGCGGCGCCAGCGGCCGCTATTTCGAAGGCATGAAGATGGACGTGACGGACTGCGAATATCAGGTGGAGCGCGATTTCCCTCTGGAGCGGCGTGGAAACCCCAAGCTCATCGAGCAGAAGATCAGGGCCTGCATGGATGGGCTGGGCTATGATTGGTCGGAGGCGCATGGGCACTGCCAGGAGGCAAGGCTCTCGACCAATGTCTTTTGCTACATCCCGCGCGCGCCGATGCAGCGCAGCATCGTCGCCTTCCAGATGCGCTTCGAATAGTCAGAACAGAGAGCCCTGATCGCTTTCGGTCGCCTTTCGCGGCTTGCGTTTCAGCGCGGCGGCCGGCGCCGGCGGGGTCGTCGCCTCCGTCTCCCCCGCCCGGACCGCGACGCGCCCATCCGCGAATTCGATGCTGAGCGCCGTCCCGGCGGGCGCCTGGACGACGCTGCGCACGAGGGCGTCCTTTTCGTCCCGCACCAGCGCGAAGCCCCGCGCCAGGACCGCCTTGTGACTGAGCGAATCCTGAAGCCGGGCGAGCCGCGCGAGCCGGTCTCGGCGCTGGTCGACGAGCGTCTCCCTGGCCCGCGTCAGGCGCGCGGCGGCGGCCTCCAGACGCTGACGGTCGCCCCGCATCTGCTGGCGGGCGAGCGCCATCCGCGCGGCGAGACCCTGCTGCAGGCGCTGGCCGAGACCTCTGAGCCGCTCGGTCTTGCCCCTGAGCTCCGCCTGCGGCGAATGGCCGGCGAGCGCATGGGCCAGCCGCGACAGGCGCAGCCGGCGCGCGTCGCGCGCGGCGCGCAGCGTCGCCCGCAGCCGTTCGCCGGCGCGATCGAGGCGCTGGCGCGGCGTCTGCAATAATTGCTCGGGCGTCGGCAGGAGGCGGGCGAAGGTTGCGAGCGCGTTGCGGCGCTGCTCCAGCGCGCGTGATTTCGCCAAAGCGAGCCGCCGCCCCCGTCCGGCGAGATGCTCAATGAGTTCGGCGCGGACGGGGACGGCCTTCTCCGCCGCGCCAGTAGGGGTTGGAGCGCGCAGATCGGCGACATGATCGATGAGCGTGACGTCGGTCTCGTGGCCGATGGCCGCGATGAGGGGGATGGCGCTCGCCGCCGCGGCGCGAACGACCGCTTCCTCATTGAAGCTCCACAAGTCTTCGAGCGAGCCGCCGCCGCGCGCGACGATCAGCACGTCTGGGCGCGGGATGGCCCCGTCGACCGGCAGGGCGTTGAAGCCTTCAATCGCCGCCGCGACCTCGGCCGCCGAGGTCTCGCCCTGCACGCGCACCGGCCAGACCAGCACGCGGCGCGGAAAGCGGTCGTTCAAGCGGTGCAGAATGTCGCGAATGACCCCGCCGGTCGGCGAGGTCACGACCCCGATCACCTTCGGAAGAAAGGGGAGGGGGCGCTTGCGCGATTCGTCGAAAAGCCCCTCCGCGGCGAGTTTCTTGCGCCTTTCGTCGAGCAGCGCCATCAGCGCGCCGACTCCGGCGGGCTCCATCGATTCGATAACGATCTGATAGGAGGATTTGCCGGGAAAAGTGGTGATGCGGCCGGTGGCGACGACTTCGAGCCCCTCCTGCGGCCGCGTGCGCAGGCGCAGGAAGGTCCCTTTCCAGATGACCGCGTCGAGCCGCGCGCCCTGATCCTTGAGGCAGAAATAGGCGTGGCCGGAGGCGTGAGGCCCGCGATAATTCGAAATCTCGCCCCGCACGCGCACGCGGCCGAACCGGTCCTCGACCGTGCGCTTGAGCGCATTGGCGAGTTCCGTGACGCTGAGTTCGGGGGCGTTGGTTCCTTGCGGAACGGTGAGGTCGTCTTCCGCCTGCATGCGCGGACTATGGCGCCTTTCCGAAGAGCGGGCGACCCTTGCGCGATCGGCCGCTCAAACTCTTCGGTTCACAAATGCCGCTTTCTCGATTAGGTTCCGCGCCAACTCCGCCGCCCGACCGGGCGAGCGGCCTTTTTGCTTTCCAGCGCTATCTGACCCTGTCGCAGGGGCGAAGCGCGCTCAAAAGGAACCACATGGCGAAGGAAGAATTACTCGAATTTCCCGGAATCGTCACCGAACTCTTGCCCAGCGCAATGTTTCGGGTGAAGCTCGAAAACGATCATGAGATCATCGCCCACACGGCTGGAAAGATGCGCAAGAACCGCATCCGCGTGCTGGAGGGCGACAAGGTGCTGGTCGAGATGACGCCCTATGACCTGACCAAAGGACGCATCACCTATCGTTTCCGGTAATTCTTTTTCAGGCGGAGATCTTTCGTGACTGCCGACCCCGCCGCCCCCAAGACAAAGCTCATTCTGGCTTCGGCCTCCCCGCGGCGCCTCGCGCTCTTGCAGCAGGCTGGCCTCGAGGCGGACGCGCTGCTGCCCGCCGATATTGACGAGACTCCGCACAGGGGCGAATCGCCCCGCGCGCTCGCAATCCGCCTGGCGAGCGAGAAGGCTGCCGCCGCCGCGAAGGTGCGGGCCGCGCATCCGGATTTGAAGCAATCCTACCTGATCGCCGCCGACACGGTCGTCGCCGTCGGGCGGCGCGCCTTGCCGAAGCCCGACACGACAGAGGAAGCCGAGGAATGCCTTCAGCTCCTCTCCGGCCGTCAGCACCGCGTCTTTACGGCTGTGAGCCTCATCAATCCGCGCGGCTATGAGCGCAAGCGCCTGGTCGAGGCGCGGCTTCGCTTCAAACGCCTGAGCTCTCTGGAAGTCGACGCCTATCTCGCGTCAGGCGAGTGGCGCGGCAAGGCCGGCGGCTACGCCATTCAAGGGCTCGCCGGAACCTTTGTCGTGAAGATCGTTGGCTCCTATACGGCGGTGGTCGGGCTGCCGCTTTACGAGACCGTGTCCCTGCTCGCCGGCGAAGGCTATCCGGTTCTCCAGCCCTGGTTCGCCAAGGCGTAACGGGACCAGAACGACCAGGAAAGCGGCTGTCCGCGATTTGTCCCTGCGCCCTGTGCTTGCGCCCGTCGCGAAGCTTTTCACCCAAGAGCGTTTATGTGCTTTTCCCCTGAAGCGAGCTTCGCCGTTGGTTCTGCGCTGGCGGTTATCGGAGCCGCCACAATCCGCAAGGCTCTCCGCGTTGATCGCTCCATGCTCGGCTTCGCAGTGTTTCCGGCGATCTTTTCACTTCATCAATTCACCGAAGGGTTCGTCTGGCTGTCGGTGAACGGCGGCTTCAACGGCGTCGTTTTTCGCTACCTTTACATTCTCATCGCCGTGCTGCTCTGGCCTTTTCTAAGCCCGCTGGCGTCCTTCTTCGCCGAGCCCGCCAGAGTCGGTCGGCCGGTGCGTTACGCCTTGCTGGCCGCCGGTCTCATGGTGACCGGCTATCTGGCCTACAAGCTCGCCAACGCCTCAGGAATCGACGTCGATGTCGTCGGTCATTCGCTGAGCTATGTCATCCGATACGACACGCCTCTGCCGGAATTCGCAAATTACGCCTATGCCGCGGTCGCGATCCTGCCGCTGCTCGTTATCCGCAATTCCGTGCTGACCGTCCTGGCCGCTCTCGCCGCCGGGTCCTTTTTCTACACGCTGCATGAGATGAGGGAGGTCTGGTATTCGGTCTGGTGCTTGAGCGCCGCCGTTTTCAGCGGGTTGTTGTATGTGGCGGTCGGCAGTTCCGCCAAGGCGCAGACGCGCTAGCCGCCAAGATAGCGGCGCGCATAGCGCCGGCCCAGGCGGGTCAGCACTTCATAGCCGATGGTGCGGGCGCGCGAGGCCAATTCCTCCACCTCGATCATGTCGCCCAGAAGCTCCACCCATGCGCCGCGCTGCGCGGCCTCCCTTGGCGCGTCGGTGACGTCGAGGACCACGTAGTCCATCGACACGCGGCCCACGAACGGACAGCGCAACCCGCCGACGACGGCCTCGCCCGCCGCCTTGCCGGGCGCGGCGGTGGCCGAGATCGGCAGGCCGTCGGCATAGCCGGCGCCGATGGTCGCGACGCGGGTCGGGCGCTGCGCCATGAAGACCCCGTCGTAGCCGACCGTGTCCCCGACAGCGAGATCGCGAACCGACACGATGCGTGCGGAAAGTCTTGCAACGGGGCGCATGGGATTGGCGGCGCCGGGAGTTGGATTGCCGCCATAAAGCGCATAGCCCGGGCGCACCAGATTGAAATGCGGCCGCTGCGGCAGAAACACGCCCGAGGAGGCGGCGATCGAAGCCGGGACGCCGGGAAAATGCGCCCGCGCGGCGTCGAAGGCGGCGATCTGCCGGTCGTTGACGGGCGCGTCGGGCAGTTGCGCGCTGAGGAAATGGCTCATGATCAGCGTGGGCGCGACGCCGCTCGACCGGGCCGCGGCTTCGGCGGCGTCACCTGGCGGAAAGCCCAGCCGGTTCATGCCCGTGTCGACATGAATCGCCGCCTCGAGCCTGCGGCCGAGCAGGGCCCCGGTGGCGGCCCATTCCTCGAGTTCGGCGAAAGAGCCGATGCAGGGGCGAAGCCCGGCGGCGGCAAGGCGCGGCGCGCAGCCGGGGGCGACGCCGTCGAAGACGTAAATGACGGCGTCGGGGGCAAGCGCCCGGGCGGTCTCGCCCTCGAGCAGATTGGCGACGAAAAAGGTCCGGCAGCCCGCCTTGACGAGCGCGCGCATGACCGCGCCCTGGCCGAGCCCGTAGCCGTCGGCCTTGACCACGGCGCCGCATTCGGCCCCGTCGGCGCGCGCCGCGAGCTGGCGCCAATTGGCGGCGAGCGCGCCGAGATCGACCGTGAGCGCTCCCGTCTCGACCGGCTCCGACGGATCGGCGGCGGCGATGAGGCGCTCGGCGGGCGAGAGGATTCCCATGGGCGCATACCATAGGCCGAAAAATCGGCGCGCGCATGGCCGTTTTCCGACCTTACGAGTCGAAGGGGCGCTAGCCCGCGCGCGCCTCGCGGGCCGGACGGCGCATGAGGCGCGGCAGCACCAGATGCGGCAGCACGCCCTCGCGGATCACCGCGCGGCGCAGCGGACCCAGCGCGGCCACGGCGATGAAGCTTGCGCCCCGGAAGAGGTCGACCGGCAGATAAGGGATGATCAGCGAGCGGTTCAGCACGTCGACGCCATGGGTGCGGAAGCCGATGTCGGCGCGGCGGTGGCGGTCGTAGCGGGCGAGGGCGCGCGACAATTCGCGTTCGTTGCGCAGATCGACGCTGGCGAGACAGTCTTCCAGATCGGCGACGTCGCGCAGGCTCAAATTCAGGCCCTGCGCCCCGATCGGCGGGAAAATGTGGCAGGTCTCGCCGACGAGCGCCATGCGGGTCGCGGCGTGTTTCGACACCTGCATGCCGCCCATGCGGAACTGGCCGATGTCGCTCTCGATCCGCATCGCGCCGAATTCGGACTTGGCGTAGTCCTCGATCTCATATTCCAGCTCCTCGCGCGGCTTGGCGAGGCGGCGGCGGGCGTCGGCGACGCTCATCAGCCAGACGAGGCTGGAGCGATGCGGCGCGTCCTCTCGCGGCGGCAGCGGCACGAGGGTGAACGGGCCGGACCGCGTGTGCCACTCGGTCGACATGTTGTCGTGCGGAAACTCGTGCCGCAGCATCATGGTGAGGGCGACCTGCGGATAGGTCCACTCTTTGACGTCGATGCCGGCGACGGCGCGCGCGCGGCTGTTGCGCCCGTCGGCCGCCACGAGGAAGTCCGCCTCGATGCGTCGGCCGTCGGCGAGGATCGCCGCGGCGCCTGCGCTGGTGAACTCGTAGTCGACGATCTCGGCTTCGATGACCTCGATTTCGGGCTTGGCCCGGACCAGGTCGAGCAGCACGCCGACCAACTCGTCGTTGGAGATGTTCACGCCGAGCGCCGGCAGATCGACTTCGCTCGCCCGCAAGGTCAATTCGGGCACCGGGAAGAGCTGGTCGGTGTCGTCGATCATACGGATCGCTTCGACGGGGCAGGCCAGCTCCTTCACGCGGCCGAGCGCGCCGAGCGCGTCGAGGAAACGGACCGAGGCCTCGAACAGCGCCACCGTGCGGCCCGGCAGCGGCGGCGGAATGCGGCCGACGAGCGCGGTCTTCAACCCCGAACGGGCGAAGGCCAGCGCGGCGGCGAGCCCCGTGGAGCCCGCCCCGGCCACCAGAATGTCGGTCTTAGTGGTCGCGCCAGTCCGCGCGGAAACCTCGGTCATTACGAAACTCCTGATCTTCGCGCTTTTATAGCGGCCCCTGCGGCGGAGGGCGAGAGTGGGGCGGCGAAGCGGAGAAGTTTCAGCGTCCTTCGGGCCGATCTCGGCTGTTTTGTCGCAATGACGTGCTATCTGGATCGGGATCAGTCGCTATTTTCTGTCTCAGATTTGGAGGTTTTGATGGTCAAGGCGATCCGCGTTCACCGGCCGGGCGGCCCCGAGGCGCTTCAATTGGAGGAGGTCGACCTTGCGGCGCCAGGGCCGGGCGAAGTGCAGATTCGCCAGAAGGCCATCGGGGTGAATTACATCGACGTCTATCGGCGCACCGGCGCCTATCCCGCCGAGCTTCCCTTCATTCCGGGCCATGAAGGCGCTGGGCAGATCGTCGCGGTAGGCGAGGGGGTCGACGATTTCGACGTCGGCGACCGGGTCGCTTATGTCGGGGCGCTGGGCGGCTACAGCGAAGCGCGCAATATCGCCGCCGATTCGGTGATCCATCTGCCCAAGTCGGTCGGTTATGAGCAGGGCGCGGTGATGATGCTCAAGGGTTTGACCGCCCAATATCTGCTGCGGCGGACGTTCCGGGTGAAGAAGGGCCATCGCGTGCTGATCCACGCCGGGGCCGGCGGCGTCGGACAGTTGCTTTGCCAATGGGCCCGCGCGCTCGGCGCCAAGGTCATCGCCACGGTCGGCTCGCCCGAGAAGGCCGAAATCGCGCTCAAGGCCGGCGCGCAGCATACGATCCTTTACCGGGAAGAGAATTTCGCCGAGCGGGTCAAGGAGATCACGCGCGGCCGGCTCTGTGATGTCGTCTATGACGGCGTCGGGCGCGCGACCTTTCCGGCCTCGCTCGACTGTCTCGCTCCGCTCGGCATGTTCGTGAGCTTCGGCTCGGCCTCCGGGCCGATCGAGGCGTTCGACATCAACCTGCTGGCGCAGAAGGGCTCGCTCTATGCGACGCGGCCGTCGCTTTTCACCTATATCGCCAAGCGGGACGATTACGAGGACATGGCCGAGGATCTGCTGCACGCGATCAAGCGCGGCCATTTGACCATCGAGGCGCCCCAGTCCTTTCCGCTTGCCGAGGCGGCGCGCGTTCATGCCGCGCTCGAATCACGCCAGACGGCGGGGTCGATGGTGCTCATCCCGTAGTTTGGCCCCTCGGGGGGCTGCGAACCCACAGCCTGGGCAGGATTCCCCGGGCCTGTGGCTTTCAGGCCACGACGGCGCGGCGGCGGGATCGAGGCCGGCTCCTAGAGAATTGAATCTATGCCCAATACCGAATCAGCCCGGGTTGGCCATTTGCGAACCCGGGCGGATTTTTGATTGTCCTCAAGCGCCGATTCGCCCCTCGCGCAGGCTGTGTGACAAAAAAGAAACGAGCAATCAGTCCCAATCTGAGTTATATTTTCAAGCGTTCCGGCTTTGAGGTTCCTCCCGCCTCTCGATTAGCCTGAACTGCCTAGAGACCCGGCCGCTTAGCCGGGTTTTTTTCTGTGGCGAGCGCCCAGCGGCGCGCTTTCATGTTGCAATCAGGGACAAAGGGTCCCATCCTCTAAGAGCGGCCGGGAAAGAGGCCGCGAAGCATGAGGGTTGCAACGCTGTCGACGAGTGTTCATCCGGGAGTGGAACGCCCCTCCCAGCCGAGGATCGGCGCCAAAGCGCCGCCAGGCGGCTCGATCGTGCAAAATGTTCTCAAGGCCCTGGACGAGACAAAGGCCGAGGACGTCATCTCCATCGATCTGCGCGGCAAGACCGCCCTCGCCGATGAAATGATCATCGCGACGGGGCGCTCCACCGTCCATGTCGGGGCCATCGCCGACAAAGCGATGCGGGCGCTCAAGGAGGCGGGCGTCTCCGCCCGCGTCGAGGGCGTGCCCCAGTGCGACTGGGTGCTGATCGACGCCGGCGACGTCATCGTCCACATTTTCCGTCCCGAGGTGCGCCAATTCTACAACCTCGAGAAAATGTGGGGCGGCGACCGTCCGGTCGAGATACGGCTCGTCTGACAGATCAGACGGGCCAGCCGTGCGATTGGGGCTGATTTGCGTGGGCCGGCTCAAGGCCGGGCCCGAACGTCAGGTTTACGCGCGCTACGCCGAGCGCATTGCGGCGCTTCGACGGATCGGCCTCGAGGGGCTTGAGCTCAAGGAAATTGACGAGAGCAAAGCCAAGAGCCCGGCCGAGCGGATGGCGCGCGAGGCCGAGGAGATGCTCGCGTCGCTTCCGGCCGATTGCGGGCTCGTCGTCTTCGACGAGCGCGGCAAGGCGGCGGACAGCGCGGCTTTTGCAGGCTTTATCGGCCGCGAGCGCGACGCCGGCCGCAAAGCGCTGTGGTTTGCCGTGGGCGGTTCGGAGGGGCTCGACGCCAGCGTCCGGGCGCGCGCGACGGCTGCGTTCTCATTCGGGGCGATGACGCTGCCGCATCAGCTCGTGCGCATTCTGGCCGCGGAGCAAGTTTATCGAGCCATGACGATCCTGTCGGGCCATCCTTATCATCGGGCGTGAGTCGTCCAGGTTGTTACTCCTGTTGTTTACTCCTGCCCGCGGCCCTCCCGCAGATAGCGCCCATTCGCCCAACCGAGCTTTCCGGAGCCTTCTACGCGGCACCAGCGTTGGCCGCCCGTGTTTCGGCATCCGAGATTCTTCAGCGTCGCGCCGTTTGGCGCCTCCGCGACGAGCTTGCCCCTTGGCGAGGGCATGGCGCGGATTTTGAGCGTGTCTCCCGCGCCGACGCCGGTCACTTGCCAGTTGTCGGGACCGCCCGTGAGCCCGTCGGCGAAGTCGGGTCCGTGCGCGGCCGTCGCGCCCTTGCGCCCGAGCTCGATGGTCAGCGTGTAGGGCCCCACCGTGCCGCGCCGCGCCTCATTGCGCATCAGATACACGCGGGCGGTATAGTCGCCGCTTACCGCCGCCGCGCCGCTGAACGTCTCTCCCGCGATCGAGCCGTTGAAGATCGCCTCTTCGGAGCCCGGCGGGTTCACGTTGAAAAATGCTTTGCGGCTCTTGAGGGTCACCGCAATCGACTCCCCTGCGCCGGCAGGGAAGACGTAATCATGCGTGTCGTAGCCCTTAACCGCGCCTCTGATAACGGCGCGGCCGTCCTTGAACGAGACCCGATGAACCTTCCGCGCGTCCTGCGCGAGGGCGAGGGAGAGAGGGGCGGCGAGAAAGAGCGCCGCCGCGGCTGTAAAGAACTGACGCATAAGAAATTCTTTCGAACTGTCCGTAGGCGGTTCGACAGTAACAACCCTTTCCCGACCGACGCCAGAGCCTAAAACGTCGCGGTCTCGCCAATCAGCCGCTTATTGCGGCCAATATTGCTCCGGCTCCCCTCTTTCCGCCCGCACCGCCTGCAGACGCTCCATGGCGTCCTCGACCTGCCGGAAATCGCCGCGCAGGGCTTTCAGCGCATAGCGTTCCCGGTCAATCTCGCGCTGGGTGCGGAAGCCCAGGCGCCTGAGCACGGGAAGCGGCGGGCACCAGCCTTGCATCGCATGCTGGAGCAGAAAGCCCGATACAAGAACGGGCAAGGCGAGCCAGCGGCGGTCGACGGCGAAACCGAGCGTGAGCCCGCCAAGGGCGAAGGTCGAGGCGTTCGCTTCGAGCGCCCGCTCGATGTCCCACTCGCTGTCGAGTTGCTCGAGCCTTTCTTCGATCCGCTCCGGGTGGAGGGCAAAATAAACGAGCCGCTCCAGCATTTCGGCGTGGATGGCGCGGTTGACGGCCTCGTCGGTGTGGCGCTGGACGCGGTCGGCTGCGGCGGCGGTAGCCATGGCGGTGACCTCTTGGGCGCCCCTCCGTTCCGGGGCGATTCAACGGCAACCGCGCAGCGCGCGCGAAGTTCCGGCGGGGCGGGTGGCCCCTGCGGGGCTTTACCGTCCAGCGATCCTGCGCTAAACCCCGCCCGTAACGAGCCCTTCGCGTTACCGCGCGGGGCTTTTTGTCGTTTCAGGCAGCGCGAAGTAGCATCATGGCGAATGTGGCGGTGGTCGGCGCCCAATGGGGCGACGAGGGCAAAGGCAAGATCGTCGACTGGCTCTCGCTGGAAGCGGATGTCGTCGTGCGCTTTCAGGGCGGCCACAACGCCGGCCATACGCTGGTCATCGATAGCACGACCTATAAGCTTGCGCTGCTCCCCTCCGGCATCGTGCGGCCAGGCAAACTCTCTGTCATCGGCAACGGCGTGGTCGTCGACCCGCATTTTCTGGTCGGCGAGATCGACCGGCTGCGCGCGCAGGGCGTCGAAATCACGCCGGAGAATTTCAAGGTCGCCGAGAATGCGCCGCTGATCCTGTCGCTGCATCGCGAGCTCGACGCGCATCGCGAGGAGGCCGCCGGCGGCGGCGCCAAGATCGGCACGACCAAGCGCGGCATCGGCCCCGCTTACGAGGACAAGGTGGGCCGGCGCTCGATCCGCCTCATGGACCTCGCGGAGCCCGATACGCTCGACGACAAGATCGCCCGGGTTCTCGCCCATCACGATCCGCTGCGCCGCGGCCTCGGCCTGCCGGCGGTCGATCCGGCGGCGCTCCGCGACGAGCTGCTCTCGGTCGCGCCGAAGATTTTGCCCTTCATGGACGCGGTCTGGGATCTGCTCGACGAGCAGCGCCGCGCCGGCAAGCGCATCCTCTTCGAGGGCGCGCAGGGCGTGCTGCTCGACGTCGACCACGGCACCTATCCTTATGTGACGTCGTCCAATACGGTCGCCGCCGCGGCGGCGAGCGGCTCAGGGCTCGGGCCAGGGGCCATCGGCTATGTGCTGGGCATCGCAAAGGCCTATACGACCCGCGTCGGCGGCGGGCCGTTCCCGACCGAGCTGACCGACTCCATCGGCGAACTCATTGGCGACCGCGGCCATGAATTCGGCACCAACACCGGGCGGCGGCGCCGTTGCGGCTGGTTCGACGCCGTGCTCACGCGCCAGGCGGTGAAGACCTCGGGCATCAACGGCATTGCGTTGACCAAGCTCGACATCCTCGACGGCTTCGACGAGATCAGGATCTGCACCCATTACATGCTCGACGGCAAGCGGGTCGATCGTTTGCCCGCGTCGCAATCCGCGCAGGCGCGGGTGACGCCGGTTTATGAGAGCTTCCCCGGCTGGAAGGAGACGACGAGCGGCGCGCGCAGCTGGGCGGAATTGCCGGCGCAGGCGATCAAATATGTCCGTCGGATCGAAGAGTTGATCGGCGCGCCGGTGGCGCTGCTCTCGACGAGCCCCGAACGTGACGACACGATCCTCGTTCACAACCCGTTTCAGGACTAAGCCCGCCGCCTTTCGCTCCCGCCCGCGCGCGCTAGCTAGCCATTGGTTGTGAGTGGGAGACGGGCGATGGACGAAGACGCCTTCAATATGGCCGTTCGCAAGTTCCTCAAGGAGGTGGGGGTCACCTCCCAGCGCGAGATCGAGCGCATCGTGCGCGAGCACAAGGTCGCGGGCGAGAGGCTCAAGCTGCGCATGACGTTGACGGCGGAAGGCACGCCGCTCGAACATGTCGTTCAGTCCGAGATCGACGTGCGCTGACGCGGTTTTTTAGCCCGCGAACGCCGCCTCGAGCGCCGCAATGTCGAGCTTCGCCATGCCGAGCATCGCCTGCATCGCGCGTCCGGCGGCGGCGCGGTCGGGGGCGGTCAGCAGGCGCGGCAGGACTTCCGGCACGATCTGCCAGGAAAGCCCGAAGCGATCTCTCAGCCAACCGCAGCGATTTTCCGCGCCGCCGTCGGCGAGCAGCGCCGCCCACAGCCGGTCGGTCTCCTCCTGATCCTTCGTCACGACCGAGATCGAGACCGAATCGTTCAGCGTGGCGTAATCGCCCATGTTCAGCGCTTGATAAGGAGTCCCGGCGAGCGTGAAGAAGGCGGTCAGGGCCGGTCTGTCGGGTTCCGGCCGGAAGACGGTCTCGATCTCCGAACCGGGCAGCAGCGAAACATAAAAGCGCGCCGCTTCCTCAGCCTGATCTGTGAAGGCCAGGCAGGTTCTCACTTTCACATGCATCGAGCGCTCCTTATGGACTGGACGTGACCCATAAAGGTTGATATCAACGTAACTACGCCATGTCAAAACCGCTTCCCATCGAGGTCGTCCATGAAGTTCGCGACAGCTGCCTCTGCCTTGCGACGCAAAGGGCCGCGCGCCGGCTGGCGCGGCGCTTCGACAGGGCGTTTGCCCCTGTCGGCCTCACCAACGGACAATTCTCGCTGATGATGGCGCTGAACGCGCCGCAGCCGCCGACGGTCGGCAAGCTCGCGGAGTTTCTCGCCATGGACCGCACGACGCTGACGGCGGCGCTGAAATCGCTGGAGCGGCGCGGCCTCGTGCGGCTCGCCGCCGACGAGAAAGACAAGCGGGCGCGGCGGGTCTCGCTGACCGACGACGGTCGCGCCTCGCTCGCTCTGGCCGTGCCGATCTGGCGCGCTGCGCATCGGGCGCTCGAGCAGGAACTGGCGCAGACCGACTGCAACGATCTGCGCGCCTCGCTCGGGAATATTCGCTGACGGTCACTAGGGAGGAAGACATGAATGATCAGGTCAAGCCCGTTCCGGAGGGCGTGCATACGCTGACCCCGCATATCGTGTGCGCCGGCGCCGCGGAAGCGATCGAGTTCTACAAGAAGGCCTTCGGCGCGAAGGAGCTGATGCGCATGCCGGGGCCGGACGGGCGGTTGATGCACGCGAGCGTCAGCATCGGCGATTCAAAGCTGATGTTGGTCGATGAAATGCCGGAATGGGGCGCCCTCGGCCCCAAGGCGCTCAAAGGCACGCCCGTGACGATCCATGTCGCCGTGCCGAACGTCGATGAGGTTTTCGCACAGGCGGTCGCGGCCGGGGCGACCGTGAAAATGCCGGTCGCAGATATGTTCTGGGGCGATCGCTACGGCGTTGTCGTCGACCCCTTTGGCCATGAGTGGTCCATCGCGACGCATATTCGCGACATGACGCCCGAAGAAATCGCCGCCGCGGGCCGCGAGGCCATGGCCAAAGGCTGTGACGACACGCCAAAGACCGAATGACTGTTGCGGCTGGGACGTGGCGCCGCCCTCCCAGCCTGCCCGCCCTCATGAAGCCAATGCGCACTTGCGTCCCCTCGCGCCTCTCGCCATATCCGGCGCAGGGAGGATCAGCATGGCCACACCGCTCGAAAATGGCTTCTCGGCGCCGGCGTTGCGCCTGCACGCGCTCGACAGCGAAGATCTCGCGCTCCTTTCCGCGCATGTGCAGGACGCGTTGGTGCGTGTCGGAGACATTGCCTATCTGCCGGCCAAGCGCCGCTTTGCGCTCGTTGGCTCGCGCTTCGACTGGACGGCTGAAATGGAGGGGCGCCTCGAGCGCTGCCGGGCCGGCCTGCATTTTGAAAGCGTGCAGCGGGTGCGTTGCGCGCGCGTCTCTCGCGACGAGCCGGACGCCATTCTCGAGCTTCTCGCCGTCACCTTCGAAGCGGGCCCCGAGCCGCCGGGCGGGGTCATCCGTCTGACCTTCGCCGGCGGCGCGGCGATCTGTCTCGACGTCGAATGCGTCGAGGCCCAACTTTGCGACATCGGCCCGCGCTGGAAAACCGCGGCCCGCCCGACGCATGAGCTCTCTTCTTCCGAGTCTGGCGCGCCCTGAAAGGGCTCGGGGCTCGATCAAACTTGACGAAAGCGCTCGCGGAAGGTCATGACAACCGGGAAAACCCGGTTGGAGATGGAAATGACTTTGCGCCTGGACGCCGCCGCCCCCGATTTCGAACAGCGCTTCGTGTCGCTGCTCGCCATGAAGCGGGAGTCGTCCCAGGACGTCGACGCCACCGTCCGCGCCATCATCGAGGACGTGATCGCGCACGGCGACGAGGCGCTCGTCGATTACTCCAAGAAATTCGACCGGATCGACCTGGCGCAGACGGGAATCGCCGTCTCCGCCGCCGAAGTCGCCGCGGCGGAAGCCAAATGCTCGAAGGAGCAGCTCGTCGCGCTCGATCTGGCGCTCGAGCGCATCACGGCTTTTCACGAGAAGCAGAAGCCGCAGGATCTGCGTTACCGCGACGCGGCGGGCGTGGAGCTCGGCTGGCGCTGGTCGCCGCTCGATTCCGTCGGCCTTTATGTGCCGGGCGGCACGGCGGCCTACCCGTCCTCGGTGCTGATGAACGTCGTGCCCGCGAAGGTCGCCGGCGTGAAGCGCATCGTGATGGTGGTGCCGACGCCCGGCGGCCATGTCGAGCCGCTGGTGCTCGCCGCCGCCAGGCGCTCGGGCATCGACGAAATCTATCGGGTCGGCGGCGCGCAGGCCGTGGCGGCGCTCGCCTATGGCACCAAGACGATTGCGCCGGTCGCGAAGATCGTTGGCCCAGGCAACGCCTGGGTTGCGGCGGCAAAGCGGCGCGTCTTCGGCCAGGTCGGCATCGACATGATCGCCGGTCCCTCCGAAGTGCTGGTGCTCGCGGACAAGACCGCCAATCCCGATTGGATCGCCGCCGATCTCCTCGCCCAGGCCGAGCACGACGAGTCGGCGCAGTCCATTCTCATCACCGACAGCGTGGAGATCGCCGACGCGACCGTCGCGGCGGTCGAACGTCACCTTGCGACGCTCTCGCGTCACGAGATCGCGGGGGCCTCCTGGCGCGACTATGGCGCGGTGATTCTGGTCAAGAAGCTTGCGGACTCGCTGCCGCTCGCGGACCGCATCGCGGCCGAGCATCTCGAAATCATCAGCGAAGACGCCGAAGAGCTGGCCGCGCGCGTCTCCAACGCCGGCGCCATTTTCATCGGCGCCTATACGCCGGAGGCGGTCGGCGATTATGTCGGCGGCAGCAATCACGTGTTGCCGACGGCGCGCTCCGCACGTTTCTCCTCGGGCTTGAGCGTGCTCGATTTCGTCAAGCGCACCTCGATTTTGAAATGCGACGCGGACTCGCTGCGCGCCATCGGCGCTGCGGCGGTGACGCTCGGCGACGCCGAGGGCCTTCAGGCGCACGCCCGCTCGGTCTCGATCCGGCTCAATTCGCTCGGGGCGTAGGGTGGACGCATCTGCGCGGAAACGTCTGATTTCTGTTACGCTCGACGAGAATTCGATCGGGCGCGGCTCGGCTGATCAGGAGCACGAGCGCGCCATCGCCGTCTATGACTTGATCGAGGATAACAGCTTCGCCCTGGCCGGCCATAACGGCGGACCTTATGCGCTGCATATATCGCTCGTCGACGCGCGGCTCGTCTTCGACATTCGCGACGACAAGGGCGCCAATGTCGTCACGCACATCCTGTCGCTGACCCCCTTCAAGCGCATTCTGAAAGATTATTTCCTCGTCTGCGAAAGCTATTACGCTGCAATCCGCACGGCCACGCCGAGTCGCATCGAAGCGATCGACATGGGTCGGCGTGGCCTCCACAATGAAGGCGCCCAGCTTCTCGCCGAGCGTCTCAAGGGCAAGATCGAAACCGACGCCGACACCGCGCGGCGGCTGTTCACGTTAATTACGGCGCTGCACTGGAAGGGCTGAAGGACGCAGCGGACGCTGAGTTTTAGCTTGTGCGGCAGCTTGCTGCAGGCGCGAATGCTACTTAGTTCTTGCAAGAGCGGTTTTCGCGATCGCGCGGGTTCGGCGCCGCTTCTTTCGAAGCGGATGAACGCTTGGACGCCGCAACGGCGCTGGCGGCAATTCTAACGAGGCTTGCGACTCTCCATGCTCCCGCGATCGTCCTTGCCGACCGAACTTCTCCGGCGGACACGGGCCTCTTCCCGCGCGGCCCCGGACGCGCCGACGCGATGACGCGCCCGCAATCCATCCTGTTCGCCTGCACGATGAATACAGTGCGCTCGCCCATGGCGGAGGCGATTGCGCGGCATTACTTCGGACGCGACGTCTATTTCGCCTCGGCCGGCCTGAAACGCGGCGAGCCCGACCCTTTCGCCATTGCCGCCATGGACGAGATCGGCGTCGACATGAGCCGGCATCGGCCGCATACTTTCGAAGAGCTCGAAGACAGTAATTTCGACCTTATCGTCACCTTGTCGCCCGAGGCGCATCACAAGGCGCTCGAATTCACTCGCGCCATGGCGGTCGACGTCGTCTACTGGCCGACGCCCGACGCCACCGTGACGCAAGGGTCGCGAGACGCCATCCTCTCCGCCTATCGCGACGTGCGGGATCGGCTGACCGGGCGGATCATGGATTTGCTTGGACGCGCGCCCGTCGCCGGCGGCTGAGCAGTCGATCGGCTTATTTCTTCAAGCGTCCGCAAAAACGCTGGGCGAGCGCAATCAACTGGCGGTCAGCGCCGCGGCGGCCGACGAAGGAAAGCGCGACCGGCGCCTCGCTCGTCGGCAGCGGCAGGCTGATCTGCGGCAGGCCGAAATAGCTCGCAATCAGAAATAGCCGCATCATCTGATAGCGCTTGGCGTCGAGCTGCTCCTCGCTCTCCGTGAGCAGGGGCGCGCGGAACGGAACCGTCGGCATGACGAGGAATCCCGCGTCGCCAAGCAGCGCGTCGATGCGCGCGCGCTCCGCGTCGCGATAGGCGAGCGCGGCCTTCTTCTGTTCGGCCGTCACCTTGGAGGCGATGGCGAAGCGCTCTTCGACGCCCTTGCCAAAGGTTGGATGCTGAGCGGCGATCCAGGCCCCATGCGAGGCCCAGGCCTCACAAGCCTGAAGATTTCGGAAGTGCGCAAGCGTCGTCTTGAAAAACTCGTCTCCCAGCCGCGCCTCGCGCCAGGGCCCGCTTTTCAACATGTCGACAGCCGGCGCGGCCCCCGCCGCAAAGGCCGTCTCGACGCCCTGGAAAGCGTCGCCGAGCAGGACGGCGTCCTCGAAACCGCGATCGTCGGCCGCTGGCGGCAAAAGCGCGTCGCCCACTTTCGCCATGCGGTCGAGATCGCGTGCGAACCAGCCGATGACGTCGAGAGAAGGGGCGAGCGGCACGACGCCGTCCATGGTTATGGCGCCGTGCGAAGACCGAAAGCCGAAGACCCCGCAAAAGGCTGCGGGCGCCCGGCACGATCCGGCCGTATCCGTTCCAATGGAGAAACTCACGAGGCCGGCGGCGACGGCCACCGCCGAACCCGAAGAGGAGCCGCCGGGATGCCGATCCGGCGCAGCCGGATTGATCGGCGCGCCATAATGCGGATTGGCGCCCATCAGGCTGTAAGCCATCTCGTCCATTTGCGCCTTTCCAACAAGCCGCGCTCCGGCGCCCAGAAGACGGTCGACGACAGCGGCGTTGGCGCGCGCAGGCGAATGGGTCGTCGCCCATTGCGGGTGGCCATTGGTCGAGACGTGACCGGCGACGTCGATATTTTCCTTGACGACGAAGGTCGCCCCGGAGAGCGGGCCTTCGCCATCCGCGCCTTCGTTCAGGACTACCGAGATCGCGCCCACATCGACTGTCATCACGGCAACCTTTTCAGCTCGGCAGCTAGAGTTGGACGGCGCCTGCGACGATCTTCAAAAAAAGCGAGGCGTCCAGCGGAACATATATAGACTGCTTCGAAGACGCGAAAAAGACAGGGTCAGGGATGAGTCGAGGATCAAATCCCTGATCGGCAAGCTCGCGCTTCCGGTGTTTGAACGTTGCGGTCAAAACCAGCTCGCGCGACAGCCGCAGGAACAGCGGCCGCGCGTAACCCGGCAGGCGCGCGGCGAGATAGGGGTAAAGCCCGTCGATCTCGAACGTCTCGCCCGCGACAATCGCCGCCATGCCGGCCCGCCCGTCGCAGCCTGGCGCTTCTACGCCATAGACGGCGGCGTCGAGAACGCCGGGATAGGCGGCAATCGCCTGCGCGACTTCCGCCGTCGATACGTTCTCGCCCTTCCAGCGGAAGCTGTCGCCGATGCGGTCGAGAAAATAAAAAAAGCCGCGCGCATCCTTGCGCATCAGATCGCCGCTGCGCATCCAGGCGTCGCCAGATGCGAAGACGTTGCGCAAGATTTTCTTCTGCGAGGCCTCGGAATCGAGGTAGCCCTCGAAATCATTCGCGATGCGGGCGATCGCCTCGCCCGCTTCATTCGGCCCGCAGGGGACGCAGAAACCATCGTCGCCACGCAGAGGCGTCTCTGTCTCGACGTCATATCTGACGAGCCGCACGGGATGCCGCGTTGCGAGGAAGGCCGGAATCCGGCCTATGGCCCCGGGTTCGCCTTCGACATTGTAGAGAGAGAAATTGCTTTCCGTCGCCGCGTAGAATTCGAGAATGCGCGGGATCGCAAATCGTCGCTGAAAAACGGGCCAGACTTCCGGCCTCAGCCCATTGCCGATCGTCATGCGCAGTCTGTGCTGGCGCTCTTCGGGGCAGGGCGGGGCATGGATGAGATAGCGACACAGCTCGCCAATATATTGGAACAGCGTGCAGCGATGGGCGACAACGTCGCTCCAGAAGGCGCTCGCCGAGAATCGCTCACGCAACACGACGGCGCCGCCCCCGAGCAGCGTCGACCACACCGCGACCACGCCGCCGACCGAGTGATAGAGCGGCAGACAGTCATACATGCGGTCGTCGGGCGTGACGTCGATGAGGCCCTGGAACCACAGCGCCCAATTCATCAAGCGCCGATGGGAGACGATCGCCGCTTTAGGCAAGCCGGTCGTGCCGGAAGTGTAAATGTAGAGCGCATGGTCGGAGAGCGTGGGCCGGGCGGACTCGGGGAGCGCCGGCGGCTCGGCGGATTGCCGGGCAAGATCGCGTTCGAACCCCTCGTCGCACGCAATGACGGAGAGCCGCTCTGACGCGACGTCTTCGCAGGCGCGGCGAAACTTGGTCGAGCAGAGGATCAGACGCGGCTCGGCGACCCGGATGCAATGGGCCAGCGCCGCGCCCGTGAGATGGTGATTGATCAGCGCGACCACGACGCCGATGCGCGTCAAGCCGAGCCAGATGGCGACATATTCGGGCTGCCCTTCCATTATCAGCGCCACGGCGTCGCCCTTGGCGAGACCCTGCGCCAGAGCCCATTGCGCATAGCGCAGCGACCTTTCCGAGAGTTCACGAAAGGTGAGATCGCCGCGCTCGGAGAGGAGCGCAGGCGCATCGCCGCGTTGGCGCGCGACCTCGTCGAAGGCGAGCGGCAAGACCAGGCGCGGGTTCTCATTGATCGCGGCGGTGAGTTTCAACGCGCGAACAAAGGCTTTGTTAACCGAACGATCAGCCATCCGATCCGCGTCCTGCGCTTGCTCCTTCAACCTGAAGGGTCCACCCGTCTTAGATAATTTCCAGAAAAAGGCCCGCAGATGGCAATTTCGCCCCGGGCCGGCGAAAACTTTGCGCACGGAGATTTTAAGCAATCCCCTGCATGGTCCGAGCTTAAATTTTTGTACTTGGCGGGCGGATGCATAACGAAACGGTTGCAATCCACGCAGGCTATGACGGCGATCCAGCGACGCATGCGGTGGCCGTGCCGATTTATCAAACCGTGGCCTATGAGTTCGACAGCGCGGATCACGCGGCGGCGCTGTTCGATCTCGAGGAGGAGGGCTTTCGCTACAGCCGCATCGCCAATCCGACGACGGCCGTGCTGGAGCGCCGCGTCGCCGCACTCGAAGGCGGGGTCGGCGCGCTCGCGGTCGCGACGGGCCAGGCGGCGCTCTATTACGCTTTCGCCAATGTTGCGGACGCTGGCGGGGACATCGTCGCCGCGCCGACTCTCTATGGGACAACCCATACGCTGCTTCAACATGTTCTGGCGCGACAAGGCGTGAAAGTGCGCTTTGCCGCGAGCGACTCGCCCGCAGACATGGCGGCGGCGATCGACGCCGACACCAAGGCCGTGTTTTGCGAGAGCGTCGGCAATCCCGCAGGCGCGATCAGCGACATTGCCGCTCTCGCCGATGTCGCGCATGCGCATGGCGTTCCCTTGATCGTCGACAATACGGTGCCGACGCCCATTCTGCTTCGCCCGATCGAGCATGGCGCCGATATTGTCGTCCACTCCCTGACCAAGTTCATGGGCGGACATGGAACGACGCTCGGCGGCGCCATCGTGGATGGCGGGCGCTTCCCGTGGGGCCAATATCCCGAGCGCTTTCCGACCTTCAATCAGCCCGACGCTTCCTACCATGGTCTCGTCTATGTCGACCGGTTTGCGCAGAGCGCCTACATCGCCCGCGCGCGGAGCGTCTATCAGCGCACGACGGGAGCCGTGCTGTCGCCGCTCAACGCCTTCCTGCTGCTGCAAGGCCTGGAGACCGTGGCCGTGCGCGTCGAGCGCCACGTCGACAACGCTCGCCGCGTCGCGGAATTCTTGCGCGACCATCCGCGCGTCGCCTGGGTGCATTACGCGGGCTTTCCCGGTAATCCTTACTACGAACTCGCACAGAAATATCTGGACGGCCGGCCGCCGTCTTTGCTCACTTTCGGGGTGAAGGGCGGAGTTGAGACAGGCAAGCGTCTCTACGATGCGCTTCGTCTCATCAAGCGGTTGGTGAATATCGGCGACACGAGATCGCTCGCCTGCCATCCCGCATCCACGACCCATCGTCAAATGACTGCCGCGGAGCAGGAGAAGGCGGGCGTGACGCCCGAGATGCTGCGTCTCAGCGTCGGCATCGAGCATATCGACGACATTCTGGCGGATCTCGACCAGGCGTTGGGCGCGGCGTCTTCCGCGCCTCGTCGGGACGCCGCAGAATGAGGAGGCTCAAGCGCGGCGACGGCGCTGTGCTCGAGGTGGCGTTCGTCAACAATATGCCTGATGCGGCGCTTTCCGCCACGGAGGCGCAGTTTGCAAGGCTCGTGCGCGCGGGGGCGGCGGGGCGGGCCGTGAGATGGCGCTGCTACGCGCTTCCCGGTCTCGACCGATCGGAGAAGGCGCGTCGCTATCTTGCGCGCAGCCACGAGGCCATCGAGGCGCTTTATCGACGCGGGGCCGATGCGGTGATCGTCACCGGGTCTGAACCGCGCGCAGAGAGGCTGGAGCGCGAACCATACTGGCCGCACATCCAAAGGCTCGTCGACTGGGCGCGGGAGCATACGCGCGCCGCAATCTGGTCGTGCCTCGCCGCACACGCGGCGACCCTGCATTTATCCGGTATCGAGCGGCGCCCGGAGACCCGCAAGATGAGCGGGGTTCTTCAGTTCACGAACTACGCCCCGGAGTGGAGCGGGGAGCGCGCCGGGACACGCATCGTTCCGCACTCGCGCTGCAACGGCTTGGACCGGGACGCGTTGGAACGTTATGGCTTTCAGATCGGTTCAAATTCGGATGTCGCGGGCGTCGATATGTTTTGGCGCCGGGAGCCGAGCCTGTTCGTGTTTCTCCAGGGACATCCCGAATATGACGCTGACACGCTCGCTAAGGAATATCGGCGCGATGTGCTTCGCTTTCTCGATGGCGCGCAGTCCACCTATCCAGCCCAGCCAGAGCGGGTCTTTGATGCGGCCTTGTCGGCGCGACTCGACGAACTGACGGCGCGCATTCGATGCGGTTGCGTGGCCGACGCAAACCGGACCCTTGAAAGCCTGCTTGCCGGACAGAGCTACGGTGCGCCTTGGAAAGAGGATGCAATCGCGCTCTATCGAGACTGGCTGTCTACCGTCGACGCCCTCCGAAAGGCGCGCCAGGACTAGCGTGAGGGGCGTCGCCGCCGCACTCAGCGAGCGATCTCGCTCAGCAGACTCTCAATCGTTTCGATGCTTCGAAAATTGGTCGGCAGCAGCTTCGAAGCTGGAATCAGCACGTCGAATTCGGCTTCTATCGAGAGCATCAGATTGACCATCTGGAGCGACGTCAGGCCGAGCTCGCGCAGATCCTGGCTGCGCGCAACTGCTTCCGCTTCGGGCAGGAAAGCGCCAAGGAGGGCGTGAATGCGGCTGGCGGCGTTTGCGGTCAACGGGTTCACGAACCGACCTCCAATACTTCGCTGGCCTCTACTGGAAAACCTCATACCAGCCTGATGGGATGCGAAGCTACTGAATTCACAGCCTTTCCCTCGGTAACCTTAATCTTGACTGTTTGCGGGAACGAATTGAACGTTAACAATTAGACGCCAAGTTTGAGCTGCGGGGTTTTCTCAATGAGGCGCGTCCATGTCGATGGCTGGCAATGTTTCGACGGAACTGGAGGCGAGGACGCCGCTAGACTTTTCCGCGCGGGTCGCCGCGGCGGCGGCCGTCGCAGCGAAATTCGCCGATGTGGTCGACCACGACGCACGATTTCCGACCGAAGCGTTTGAAGAACTGAAGAAGCAGAGGCTGCTCGGCATTCTCTTGTCTCCAGCCTTTGGGGGAGAGGGGCGGAGCGTCGCCGATGCGGCGCAACTCTGCTACGCCCTCGGCCGGGTCTGTTCGTCAACCTCCATGATTTACGCCATGCACGCCGCCAACGTTGCCTGCGTCGCCAATCATGCGGATGAAAACGCCCGCTGCTTCGCGGCGCTGCGTCGCATCGGCTTCGAGCAGAAGCTGCTCGCATCGTCTACGACAGAAGGGAAAAACGGGGCGGATGTGCGAAACAGCGCGGCGGCGCTCGTTCGCCACGGCGACCGAATCTCGCTCGACCGCGACGCCTCGGTCGTCTCTTACGGGGCCGCCGCCGACGCGATCGTAACAACGGCGCGGCGTTCGCCGGAGTCCTTGCCGAGCGATCAGACGCTCGCGCTCTTCTTCAAGGAAGACTACCAGCTGCGCCCCACAGCGACATGGGACGTCATGGGCATGCGCGGAACCTGTTCCGAAGGGTTCCGGCTGCTCGCGCAAGGCGACAGGGAGCAGGCGTTCTCAGAACCCTACGATCGGATTCATCGTCGCAGCATGGTTCCCGTAACCCATCTGCTTTGGGCCGCCTGTTGGGCGGGGATCGCCGCGGGAGCGGTCTCACGCGCGCAAACGTTCGTTCGCAAGATCTCGCGCGCGCAAAAGGGCGCTCCCCCGCCGGGCGCGCCGCTGGCGACGCAGGCGTCGCTATCCCTGATGAATCTCGTCGCGCTCGTCGATTCCGCCATCGCCGACTATCTCGATCGCGCCCCCGAGCCGGAGCGGCTTGATGAAATCGGCTATCAGACGTCGCTCAACCTTCTCAAGGTTTCCGCTTCGGAAGGAGCGATTGCGACCGTGATGCAGGCGTTTCAGGCCTGTGGAATCTCTGGGTATCGCAACGACAGTGAGTTCAGCCTGACGCGACCGCTGCGTGACATTCTTTCGGCCTCCATCATGATCAACAACTCTCGCATTCTCTCGACTGTCGGACCCCCTTGTTTGATTGGCGGCGTTCCGGAAGCGATTACGAGGGCGCGCCAATGACCCACGCAGTTAAATCCCGCGGGACTGACGAAGCCATTCTCGACAGGCTCTTCGATTCGATGGGCGTAGCGGGAGTCTATGCGCGGACTCGTCAATACGAGGATGTCGTCGATGCGTTGCAACGGCTGATTTCACGCCATCGTCCCGAGAGCGCGGAAGTCTTTCGGTTTCCGCCGGTGATGAGCCTGCGGCAGCTCGAAAGGCAGGGTTACTTGAACAGTTTTCCCCAGCTTCTCGGCTGCGTCTGCTGTCTGCATGGGTCCGAGGCGGATATCGCCGCGTCCGTCGAGCGCGCGAAGCGGGGCGCCGACTGGACGCAGGATGCGCGCGCCGCCGAGCTCGTCTTGAGTCCGGCCGCCTGCTATCCCGTCTATCCAATCGCGGCGGCGAGAGGGCGCATACCTGCCGAGGGCTTGACCTTCGACGTCGCGGCGGATTGCTTCCGTCATGAACCGTCGCGCGATCTCGATCGACTGCAGTCGTTCCGCATGCGGGAATTCGTGCGCATCGGCTCCCCGGCGGAGGTCGCGACCTTCCGCGAGGGATGGATGCAGCGCGCGACGTCGATCGCGGAAGAACTGGAGCTTCCTTTCGAATTCGATCGCGCGAGCGACCCGTTCTTCGGTCGCGTCGGGCAGTTGTTGGCCGCCAATCAGGTCGAGCAGGCGCTGAAGTTCGAGTTGCTGATCCCCGTCCGCGCGGAAGGCGCGCCGACGGCCTGCATGAGCTTCAATTATCATCGAGATCACTTCGGCAAGACCTGGGAACTGATCGACGAGAATGGCGAGACCGCGCATTCCGCCTGCGTCGCCTTCGGAATGGACCGGCTGGCAATCGCCCTGTTTTCGATCCACGGCCTGTGTCTGGAAGACTGGCCGCATCGCTTGCGCAAAACGCTGCAAATCGATTGAGGGAAAGGTCAACGATGATGGCGTTTGACAAAAAGCTTGTCTTTTCGACCGCGAAAGACGTCGAGATGAAGCCTTGTCCGATCAACCCCGCCTGGGTGATCGAAGGCGCTCCGGTTGCGCGTAACTTTATCTTGTCGGTCAGTCTCGACGGGACCGCGACCGCGCTGGTGTGGGATTGTACGACCGCGGTGTTTCACTGGCGTTATAACGTCGACGAGACAGTCTATGTTCTCGAAGGCTCAGCGGTCATCCGGGACGACAGCGGCGTGGAGCGCGTCATCCAAGCTGGCGACCATATGCTTTTTCGCGCAGGGTCACACGCGGTTTGGCGTGTCGAGACTTACATTCGCAAGGTCGCTTTCTGCCGCACCCCTGTGCCGGCGCCGCTGATGTTCATGGCGCGGGTCCTGAGAAAGCTGCGGAGACTTATCGGCGCTTCGCATAAGGAAGGCGATGCCCCGTCGATGTTCAGTGACGCTTGAGGGGGCCGTCATGGCGACCGCGCCCGGTTTGCTTTCGCCCACCTGGACGTTTTTCCAGGGGAGATGGCGCGAAGGCAATACGCCGATCCTTGGCGCACGCACGCATGGCGCGTGGCTCGGGTCGACAGTGTTCGACGGGGCCCGCGCCTTCGAGGGCGTGACGCCCGACCTCGATCTGCATCTGGCGCGGATCAATCATTCGGCGCGCGAAATGTTGCTCGAACCGGTCTTGAGCGTCGCGCAGTGGCGCGAGCTTGTGGAGGATGGGCTGCGAAAATTCGCGCCCGACGCGGCGCTCTACATCCGGCCAATGTATTGGGCGGAGGATGGATTGGGCGGCGGCGTGCGCTTCGATCCTGCGTCGACGAACTGGTGCCTGACGATCTACGAGGCGCCGATGCCGACGCCGAGAGGGGGCGCGATTACGCTGTCGCCTTTCCGCCGACCCAGTTCGGAAACGGCGCCGGTAGGCGCCAAAGCTGGTTGTCATTACGCAAATGGCGCGCGGGCGCTCATCGAGGCGGGTAAGCGCGGCTTCGATAATTGCCTGATGCGCGACCTGCTCGGCGACGTTGCGGAATTCGCCAATGCCAACGCCTTTCTCGGAAGGGATGGCGTCGTTTTCACGCCGGCGCCGAATGGCGCCTTCCTGAATGGGATCACGCGTCAACGCGTCATCGGTCTTCTTCGCGCGGACGGCGTCGAGGTTGTCGAGAAGACGCTGCGTTATGAGGATTTCCTCAGCGCCGACGAAATTTTCTCGACGGGCAATTTTCAAAAGGTCGCGCCAATGTCGCAAATCGACGGCCGTTATTTGGCGGCGGGGCCGTTCTACAAGAGGGCGCGGTCGCTCTACTGGGATTTCGCGCATTCGCGGGCCTCTCTCGTGGCGGCGTCCTGATTAGCGTTGAGCGCCTGCGCGCAGGCCGGAGAGCGTCAAGGTCGGCGAGATGCGGTCGCGATCCATCCTCAAATGGATGATCGAAGGTTGGCCGGAGGCGCGGGCCGTCGTGAAGGCTTCGGGAAAGTCTTGCGTGCGTTCAACGCGCACGCCAAAGCCGCCGAAGGCGCGCGCATAGGCGGCGAAATCGGGATTCTTGAGATCGGTCGCAATTACGCGCGCAGGATAATGACGCTCCTGATGCATGCGAATTGTCCCGTAGCTCCCATTGTCACAAATGATGACGACGATGGGCAGGCCGTATTGAACGGCCGTTGCAAACTCCTGGCCGTTCATCAAGAAGTCGCCGTCGCCGTTGATCGAGACGACGAGGCGTGAAGGATGCAGGCGCTGAAGCGCAACGGCCGCTGGCACGCCATAGCCCATGGTGGCGGAAGTGGGCGCAAAATGCGTTCCAAAGCGTCGGAACCGAAAGTAGCGATGGATCCAGGAGGCGTAGTTTCCGGCGCCGTTGCAAACAATCGCGTCAGGCGGGAGCGTGTCGCTGAGCCAGATCATCGTTTGCGCCAGATCGACGTCCGCCGACGGGTCGAAGGCGCGGGAAAAATCCAGATAGTCGCGATGCGCCGCCGCGGTGTCTTCGCGCCAGGGGCGCGGCTCTGGCGGCATGAGCTTGAAGAGGGCGCTTACAAAGGGCTTCGGCGAGGCGTGAATGGCGAGGGTCGGCGCGTAGACGCGTCCGAATTCTTCGTCTTGTGGATAGACATGCACGAAGCGCGAGCGAGGCGCGGGAATGTCCAGGAGCGTGTAGCCCTGTGACGGTATCTCGCCCAATCGGCCGCCGATGAGGATGAGCAAGTCGCTCCGCTTGATGCGCTGGACAAGCTTCGCATTTGCGGCAAGGCCAAGATCGCCCGCGTAGCACCGATGGAGCGGATCGAAGAGCGTGAGACGCCGGTAGCTCGTCGCGACGGGCATGTCGAAAGCGTTCGCCCATTCCATCATGCGGCGCGACGACGCCTCGTCCCACCTTGTTCCGCCAAGGATAACAAATGGCCGCTCCGCGGCGGCGATCATCGATGCGAGCGCATCGAGCGAGTCGTCGTTCGGCGCGGTTTCGATGGGCGCCGCTGCTGGGCAGACGCAAGGGGCGACCCGGTCCTCGAGCATGTCCTTTGGCAGCGCAAGGGCGACCGGGCCGGGGCGCCCCGCCAAGGCGACGTGAAAGGCGCGATTGACATATTCGACGATCCGCCGGCCATCGTCGATCTCCGCGGTCCACTTCGTCTGACCGCCGAACATGGCCCGGTAATCGACTTCCTGAAAGGCCGCACGGTCGCGGTGACGCCGCTCGATCTGCCCAATGAAAAGGATCATCGGCGTTGAGTCATGCTGCGCGATATGTACTCCGGCGAATGCATTGGCCGCCCCGGGTCCGCGCGTGACGAAGCAAACGCCCGGGCGACCCGTCGCTTTTCCATAAGCGTCGGCCATCATCGCGGCGCCCGCCTCATTGCGGCACACCGTCAGCTCGATGTCTTGATCATAGCAGGCGTCGAGGACCGAGAGATAGCTCTCGCCGGGAACGCAAAAGATATGAGATACGCCGTTGACGATGAGCTGCTCGACAAGCGCTTGCGCGGCTGAAATTGTCTTCATTGCGTCGCCAGCTCAGGGTCCGAAGAGCACATTTTCGCAAAAGGAGAGGTCGCCGAGGTGAGGCGGACGAGGTCCCTTGAAATATTTCGGGCCTCGATTTCTGAAGTAGCGGCCCGCCACGCCCGGCAGTTTCCCGTTTGCGTCGACGAGCGCCGTTAAGTAGCCATGTCGGAGAAGCGCCCGCCCGAGGGCGCCCGCATAGCGACTGAAATCCGCGACGTTGCGACAATAAACCAGTTGCACTGTCCTCGCCGGCGACAACGAGACTCGTCTCGGCAGAAACAGGAAAGGGCGAGTCTCAACGCCATCTTGAACGACGAGCCCGATGCAGGCGTATTTCTGCACGTGTTCACGCATCAGCGCCCGCTCGTCTTTCGGCAGTGCAGATTGAGCGTCGCTGCAAGAATCAAAGGCCAGGATGCGCGCCGAGCGGGTCACGGCGCTGAGCGCCGGCGCCGCCAGCATCTGACCCTCGCAATAGCGCCCAAAGCCCTGAGCCTCGATGATGGGCCAAGTGGATTCTGCCGGGGAGATGTTGAGATAGACGACTTCCCTATGCCGCAGTGCCGCGGCTATGAGGAGGGAGGCATAGCCTTGCAGGGTTTTCGTGACGTGCCAGCTGGAAATATTGCAATAGATTTCCCCGTCGGTGCGGCGGTGGAAGATCGTAAGGACGACTCCTGCGGGAACGCCGTCGCCGGCCTCCAGCAGATAGCCGAAGCGCGGATAGCCGGCGGGCGCGTCGCGATCCGCCAGAACCCGCAGCGCGTGCGACCAGTAGGATGCGGAGCGCGTACGAAAGCCGCTCGCCAGCAACGGGACGAGCGATGGCGCGTCAACGTCGGTGATCTGCCTGCAGCGTAGTCGCCGCGACATCGCATTGCTCATGCGCGATTAACCATCGCTCTTCGAAAATCGAAGCGGTTTAACAAATCTCCGCTCTGCTCAAGCTAGGAATAGCCAAGCTTTCTTAGCCGAGAATGAAGAGGTGGCGGCGATGGACGTCGGGTCGACGATCGTTCGGGTCATGCAGCAGGTGGCCTTGGAGCAACAAAGAGAGCTCGCGCCGCTCACGGATCGCGCGGTTTTGGCGGATGCCGGGCTGGATTCGCTTTGCTTTGCGATCATCGTCGCCCGGCTGGAGGATGAATTCGGCGTCGACCCCTTCACGGCGTCGGAGGAAGTTTATTTTCCGGTAACTTTGGCGGAATTCGTCGCGCTTTATGCAAATGCCGGCGTCTGACCTGCGCCAGCTTCTGCGGGATGCGAATCCAACGGCCGAGGCGGGGCTTTTTGGGCCGGATCGCGAGATCGGCTGGCGTGAGGCGCTTGCTCTGACCGCGCTCCCGGAGGCGGCGGCGTTTGCGGGCAAATCCGCGCTGATCTCCGTCTCATCGCAATTCGATGCGGCGCGGGCGATGCTGGCGCTCGACGGCGTCGCCGCGTCAATGCTCGTCGTCCCGCCGGATTTCAAAGGCGAGCGACTGGCGTCGGCAATGATGCAAGCTCGCGTCGAAGGCGTCGTCCATGACGATCGTATCGAGGACCTGGGTCCGCTCGTGGAGCGCTACGCTCTAAGCCGGTCGGGAGCGGACGCCCCTTTGCGACGCGCGCCAATCTGCACGGAATGGATTCTTCCCACCTCCGGCACGACGGGCGCCCCGAAACTAGTCGCGCATCGGTTGGAAAGTCTGACCGCCGCGCTTGCCGCGCGCGACCGCGGCGCGCCGGCGCCGGTGTGGAGCACATTCTACGATATCAGACGGTTCGGCGGGATGCAGATCTTCCTGCGCGCGGTCATGAGCGGCGCGTCGCTTGTCATTACCGATGGCGACGAGCCGCTCTCTGGCCATATTGATCGCATGGCCAGACTTGGCGTAACGCATCTGTCTGGAACGCCATCGCATTGGCGCCGCTTGCTGATGAGCGGCGAGGCGGCGCGCATCTCCCCGAGGTATGTCAGGCTCTCCGGAGAGATTGCGGACCGCGCCATCCTCGACGCGCTCGCAAAGGCGTTTCCACAAGCCAAGATCGTTCACGCTTATGCGTCGACCGAGGCGGGCGTGGGGTTCGAAGTCGTCGACGGACTCGAGGGGTTTCCGGCGTGCTACCTCGATGGTCTGCCGGGCGTCGAGCTGCGCATCGTCGACGGAACGCTGCGCCTGCGGTCGCGCCGGAGGGCCGAGCGCTATGTGGGCGCGGTCGGCTTTAAGCTCGTCGATGACGACGGCTTCGTCGATACGGACGACCTCGTCGAACGCGTCAACGATCGCATCCTGTTCAGAGGACGGCGCGGCGGCGCGATCAATGTCGGCGGTCTCAAGGTTCATCCCGAGGAAGTTGAGCAGGTCATCAATAGCCATGAGGCGGTGCGCATGTCGCGCGTCAAGGCGCGGCGCAGTCCGATCACCGGCGACATCATTGTCGCGGATGTGGTGCTCAAGGCCGTCCCGCCTGAGGGCGAAGTCGTGGTGCGAAAGGAGATCCTCGCAAGCTGCCGCGCCCGCCTCGAACGCCATAAAGCGCCTGTCGGGGTCACTTTCGTGGCCACATTGCCGCTGTCGCCCGGCGGCAAGCTGCTGCGCGGGAGCGAGTGATGCGGAACGTCATCGTCACCGGCGCCAGCCGCGGCCTCGGGCTCGCCATATCCCGGCGGCTGATCGAAGACGGCTTTCACGTGACGGCCGTCGCCCGCAAGGAGAGCGACGCCTTGCGCGACTTGATGGAGGAAAAAGACGGCGCCTTATCCTTCGCCGCGTTCGACCTTTCGCAGCTCGACGCGATCCCGGCTTTCGCGCTTGCCCTGAAGAAGCGCTTCGGCGCGCCTTACGGGCTCGTCAACAACGCGGGCCTGGGTACGCAAGGCCTTCTCGCCACCATGCACAATTCCGAAATCGAGACGCTCCTCCGCATCAATTTGACGGCGCCGATCATGTTGAGCAAATACGTATTGAGGCAAATGATGTCCGCGAGCGCGGGGCGGATCGTGAACGTTTCTTCGATCATTGCGTCGACCGGATACAATGGCCTGTCCGTCTATGCCGCCACCAAGGCCGGGTTGATCGGTTTCACGAAATCACTGTCGCGAGAAGCCGGGCGCGTAGGCGTCACCATCAATGCGGTGGCGCCTGGTTTCATCGAGACCGAAATGACGGCGGAACTCGACTCCGCGGATCGCGCGAGGATCGCGGCGCGCGCTGCGCTGCGGCGTCTCGCGGCGCCGGAGGACGTCGCCAATGCGGTGTCTTATCTGCTCGACGAAAAAGCTCGCAATGTGACCGGGACCGTGCTCACGGTCGACGCGGGCGCGACCGCTTGAGCGCGCCGTCGAGCTGCGCCGCCATGGTGGGGCCCTTTGCGGAACATCGGCGCCGACAGGCTGTTTCTTGCTGATGACGACTCTGACAAACGGAGGTCGAGCATGGGACGCAGCAGCCCGAAACTGTGCAAGCGGTTATTCAGCGTGCTTGTCCTGACTTTGGCCGTCGCCGCCGCGGCGGCGACTCCGTCGCTTGCCCTGGGGAGAGGGGCGGGGACGAAAGATCTGGTCTACGCCGGCCGTTGTGGCCTCTTCTTGCTGTCCGCCAACCCAAGTCACAGGACGTTTTATCGCTACGACCTGCGCCAATGGCGGTATGGCGACGAACGAGACTTCAACTGCTTCGTATTGGAGAATTACTAGCGCCGCTGCGAGGGGCCGCACTCGGCGAGCGCCGATCGCCGCTCGTCCCGCGGGGCGCGGTCCGAGGCTAACGGCATTCTGTCTGGTTTTTGAATTTTTTGATGGTCGGAGTGAGAGACCGACAAGCCATAGCACTAACGATCTGTAAACAAAGCCAATTTGCCGAAGTGTCGCGTCTTCAACCCGCCAATCGACCCGCCAATAAGTGCGAGTCCAGTTGTTTCTCGATTTCGCGGCTTCAGGCCGCTTGTGGGCAAGCCTCCTTTTGGCCATCCAGGCGATGAGCCCCGTGGACGTGACGGTCAGATCAATCCATCAGGGACGTGCTTGAGCGAACACTTTGCTTTGAAATACGCGGCCGCACCTTCTTCAGTTGAACCCAACTGAGCTTCGATGCGAGTGGTCGCTTCGGAACCAGCCGCAATTATTTCAAATACATGCTGATCGGTAAACCGCACTAACGCGCAAATGATTCTGTCCTCAGCGCTGAAGCCGTAGATGTAGACAAATTGCTCGCGCAATGATTGTCCAGAGCGCGTGCAGATGGAGACTTCCTGGGGCAATTTTAGAGAATTCTTCCATCTGCTTTATAGGGTCTTTGAGTAGTAACATATTCATATAGCGGCTATAAACTGTGCCCTGAAACAGTTTATTCGTATGTCTATAGTACAGTGCCTTTCCAAGCTTTATTGAGAAGCGATTTAATGCTTCCCGACTAAGTGGGCCAATGTTTATGACGCCGCCGCCATCCCAGCGCCAGTCATCCGCCGCGCGACCGAAGGCCTGTCGGAGAGCTGCTTTGAGCCTAACACCGCGTAGCTCACCCCATTCCGCGAGCAACCTGGGTTGGTTGTTCCGTATTCCGCGGAGCAGCTTCTTCCACTCTTCCAAAGCGATAGCGGAGGGGGCTTCCATGCTGGTTCTCACCAAGACAGCTATAGCCTGCTCGTCGAGGCGGGACTCATCGTTACAAGCCTGGCAACAAGGAAACTCGTAGCTTTCGGGCCATTTTCTTTCGATGAAAAAGCTTCGTGGAGGGCAATGGTCTGTAGTGACTGCCGGCGCGCCGCAGTAAATGCACCATTGGTGAATTTTAAGGAATGCGGCACGACTATATTGGCCGCGCTTAGCATCACCCATATTAGACTTCGCTGTTTGAAAATCACAAAAACGCCCCGCCGATACATCCACGGTCGGGGCGTCCTGTTTTGGCGAGGGAGCGACGTTAGACCGCCTTTAGCTGATCAGCTGAGTTTTTGCCGCTGCGTCGGTCTACCATGACCTCGTAATCGACCTTCTGTCCTTCCTGCAGACCGGCCAAGCCGGCGCGCTCGACAGCGCTAATGTGGACGAAAACGTCAGCGCCTCCTGCATCAGGCTGAATGAAGCCGAAGCCCTTCTGGGCGTTGAACCATTTCACGGTGCCAGTTGCCATTGTGTCTCCAAACATGTTCGGAGGTAGCCCGCCTGCGCGGGGCCGGATCGATCGAGATGTTTGGAAGATGGCGTCGGCGGCCCCCGTCAAAGGAGCAAGGCGAAGTCGTCGGCCGAAAGATCGTCGATGTATGAAATCTAGAGCGACATTGGCACAGTTACAAATCTTGGCAGGCGCGAAAAACGCCCGCGCCTGTCCATCCGAGGTCGCGGGCGTCTCTTGCATCGGGATATGCTCCGGATAAACTACAGCCATCCATGGTGATTTGCAAAGGCGTTGGCATGGCGAAGAGGCCTCGGGTTCCGCTCACCCTCACCCGTCTCGCCAACATCGCCTTCCTTGCCGGCCAGGGCTACTCGGCCTCAGAAATCGCCGCAGCGATGGGGATGAAGCCCGGCCATGTCTACTGGCTGCTTTTCGCGCACCACATCCAGCTTGCGCCGAAGACGGCTGCGGACGCCGTTATCCCGCCGCTGATGGTGTCGAAGCAGACCATGAGCGGGGTCGAGAGCCTCGCCAAGGAGTTATCCTTGCCGCCCACATGGATGCTCGGTCGGCTGCTTGAGGCGGTGCTCGCCGAGCCCAACATCGCCTTGAACCTGCTCGACGGGGTAAAGGCCCCTTCGAAAAAGAAGGCGGCGTGACGACCGCTATCGAGGGTCGGCGTATTTCTTCGCCCAGTTCCGCGCGTTGACCCGTATCCAAGCTTTGGCGCCGGCTTCCGTCTGAAAGTCATGGATTCGCACGCTGGCGCCATTCGGAAGAAATATCTGCACGAACCAGCCGTGCTGGCCGCGTTTGACGCAAAACCTAATCCCCGAAATTTGGACCAGCATGTGCGTGCCCTGGTCAGCGGTCGGGGTAGCATATTGCAGTGCAAAAATTCACCTTGCAACCTTCTGCGCCCCCAGCCGGGGGCAACTACCCGGAATTTCCGGCTAGTTCGGATGTCGCCCGGTCAAATCGCCCTCTGCGAGCAGCGCTGCCATCGCCGCCTCGACCGCCGCGAAACCAGAAGGGCGCCGGGCGCGTGCCTGCGCCGCGGCGAAGCGAACACAGCGCGCCCAGGTCCATGGATCTTCATCGTCGCTGGCGTGCCAGCCTTTCATACGGACATAGCGCCAGTGCGCCCACGCGGCCCGCATGACGGCCGCGCGCTTTTCGAGTTGGGTTCGGCGCTGGCGCATTGATGGCGTCCATTAGGTATCAGCTTAGTCGCGATCGACCGTCACTCTCCGCCCAAACTAAAATCAACGGCCTCGGCCCATTTGGTCAACTCTGTAGCCATAGCGTCTAATTGCGCAGCTTCGCCCAGTAACGCTTCTGCATATTCGTGCAGAATTCCTTCTTTGGATGCGCGATACTTTAGGTTATCTGAGGAGCTTTCGAGCGCTCTAAAAACTAGACGTGCTTGTTTCTCTGTTAGCATTAGCGAGAATAAGTTGCTTGACATTGATGCCTCCCTCGGGGGCGATCCTCAAAGCCCGCATCGGTCATATCGGGCGGCCACTTGCTCGGGACAAACCAGCCGCCCCGACGGTCCATTGGCAGCGTCCGGCCGCGGTAGGCTGTCCAGGCCGCCCATTCCGGCGTGCCGCTGGCGATCCACACGAGCGGCCCCGGAGCGGCCTCATCCCTCTCCCCAGCAAAGGCCCGCACGGCCTCGGCGATCTGCCGAGTTGATCGTTTCTCGGCCGCCATCCTCTCGACCAAGGCTGCGAGCTTGGCTACCCGGTCGCCCTCGCGCGCACGCCTTTCAGGAGGGATAACTGCATAGGCTCTTGCTCGGTTGGTGAGGCCGGAGCGAGGGCATAGGACGCCAGCCCCAGCGCGCCGGAGCCGCGTTCCCGTGCCCTGCGATCTTGCTCGGTCGGAGCCGGCCGTCGCATCAGGCCCGATGGGTGCAGGCGGTGCCCCGTCGGTCGATCGCTACTTGCGGCGCTGCCGTCGCGCCGGTCTCCGGGCTTCGATCTTTCGGACTGCCCCGGCCGCATGGAGACGCCCCACAGCTCGGCCAATAGTCGTCCCGCCGCTGCCGTCGTGACCGACCAACGGGAAGGGCTCTCCCGCGCACGGGGAGCCGGTGACTGGGTGATGGTTGAGGCGGGTGCCTACGGCGGCCCGGCGCGCGCGGCGAAAGCAAACAAGGGGAGCGCCTCGTCCTCGGCGCAGTCCTCGTCGGGCTCAATGTCGACGTCGCCCTGGAGCTCGTCGGCGATCGCGATGAGCGCGCCAGCGAGATCCTCAAGGCCGGGGAGATCGAGCCCCTCTGGAAGGTCGCCGAGCGCGTCGAGGGCGCGGTTGACGCGCCTTTCTAGCCCCGCCGGCGGCTCAACAAATGCGCGGGGAGCGCCGCGGCGCCGGGGGAGCTCGATAAGGGTCACGCGCCAGCCCTCGGCTTTCTTGGATTTTGCTCAGCTTCCTGCTCATCGAGTGCAGCCGTAGAAAAAGGCTGCTTATCGGCTCGAAGATGGGCGGCGAGATCCTCGTAGAGGTTGCGCACGTCGTTCAGAATTTCGCGCGTCACCCAATCCAGCGCCTGGGCTTCGGCTTCATCGAGATGGTTCGCAGCCAGCTCGTCGGCAATCAGGTTGAGCGCCCTGGCCTTCTGCAAGACGCGGCCGACGCGCAAGACAACATCCGGCATGTCGAGGCGCTCAGCCATTGCGGCCTCCCTTGACGCGGACGGAGGCCACCGCGCGGCGCGTCTCGGCGACGGCGAAGGCGAGCCACAAGAGGGCGAAAGGGGCGAGGAAGCAGAGGAAGGTGGGGGTCTGGTCAGGCATAGGCATGGCTTTCCCGTTCGCGGAAATGGTGGTCTCCGCGTTGGTTGTGCTTTAGGCGATAGTCTTGACGTGATACTATTAGCTCGACTTCTGGTCCGAAGTCAATACGTTTGGATAAGGTCAATACGAATGAATAAGGCGAGGCTCACGGGACGGCAAATAGCAGCGGCCAGAACGCTTGTCGGCATGACGCAGCCGGAGCTGGCCGAAAGAGCGAATATCTCCACCCCGACGCTGAAGCGTATAGAGGCGGCGGTTGGTCCCGCCCCCGGGTATGCCAACAACCTGGCCGCCATCCGCGCCGCCCTGGAGGCCGCCGGCGTGATCTTTGTGGATGAAAACGGGGAAGGGCCGGGCGTGCGGCTAAGGAAGGCCCGTCAGGACAACGCAGCCCCGACGACGATCCCGCTCGACGAGCTCAACGCCGAGAACGACGAGTAGGCCGACAGGAGGCGCGCATGGTCAGAATAGTCGAGCACCGCAGCGCCCTTCCGAATGGGCCGATCCTTGCCGTGCATGTGCGCCACGACGCCGATGTCGAGCCGCATGTGTTCGCTCGCATCGCGGTTGAGGTCTTCGGCCAGAGTGCACACCCCGACGCCTTCTCTGAACGTATGCCGGTCGAGAAGGCATTCCTGCAGGCGCTCGCCTATGCTGAGCATGCAGGGCTCACGGTCCTCTGGATCGACGACCCCGGCCAGCATTTCCCGCCAGATAAGCGCCCAGTAATGGATGCGGGTTAGCGGTAGAGGCGCGCGGGCAGCGACGAAATGCGAAGAGGGGAAAGATGATACCAGCACAATCGCGCGCGGCCAGAGAGCTCCTTGGATTGACCCAAGAGCATTTGGCCGACATGGCCGACCTAAGCCTTTCTACCATTCAGGAATTCGAAAACGGACGTTCGGTTGATGAATGCTTGGTAGCGACTATCGAAGTCGCCCTTGAGGCGGCCGGCGTTGAATTCCGGGACGACAACGGAGAGCTCTGCGTCTGCCTTAAGAAACGCCAGTGATGCGGCGAGTGCGCGGGCCGTAAGGCGACCGGGTTCGAGGAGCAGCGGCAGTGAAACTGACAGTCGAAATGAAGTTGACGGCGGAGACCGCCGAAAGGCTTAAGGAAACCGCTGAGCGCCTGGCCGGCATGAATCTTGGCGATGATGGTTTGCTCGCCGCCGCGATCCTTATGCGCATCGCCACAAATTATGAACGGGCGCGCGAAGCCGCAGGCGTTGTTCCGTCCAATGGGAGCAAGGCGGGGGTCGGTTGAAGAAGGAGCCCAATGGAGGATGACACCCTTCAATGGCGCCGGCCCGCGCCACTCGGCAGAGTAATTACTCAGGGCCAGCTTCGTTCGCTACCTGCTCGGCCGCGTCGCGTAGAAATTGCGCCAAAGCGAGACGTAGAAGAAGCAATGCCATATCCCGCGGCAGTAGCTCATGAACTGTATTCGAAAGACGTACCGCGTCGCCAAGGCTTTGCATGACTAGCAACGCCTCGCGTGCTTCGCTGTCCTCGTCCTTGAAAGACTGCATTTTACTTCCCCAAGCAACCTCCTCCTGGAGCAAAACCAAAGTCGCTTTACGTAGTTCCCGCATCGCACAATTTGTTTTTGAGCGGCGGGGCGACTGAGCCCTATCTAAAGACGAATGCAGAAGAGACGCCACGAAAGTGAAGCTTTCCGTCTTGCAAGGAAGGCGAGAGAAAAAAGACACGCGATGATCCGGTCGGGCCATTTGCCAGGGCTTTTCAAGAAGGGCACGAAGGAACTTCTTCCCGACGTCGCTGAGCTGATCGAGGCATACGCGGCGAGGAACAGGGAGGAAGACTGAGGGCCGGAGCCTCAAGAGCAAATCGGCCGACGGTCCGGAGCCTGCAATATAGGTTCGGACCGTCGGCCGATATCCGTAGGCACGGACCGTTCAACGGTACGCTCTCAACGACTTTGCGCTATTGTGGATTCTACGCTCTTGCGCACGGGGGCTTCAGCGGTCGCGGGGACCACGGTTGGCGTGGGCGGAATCTCACAGCTAGACTGGCGGTCAGAGTGTTGCGGGGAACCCGGCCGCCAGTCGTACCCCTGCTTTTAGCCCGGCAGGTGGCGCGGCCAAAGGCAAGATTGCCGCGCTCTTTATGAGTTATCGCGTGAAGCGAGCTTGGCAAGCGTCCCCTAGTCTTCTGAAAAGGTCGAGAAACACCACGGCAAGCTGAGGCGTGTAAGAAGAGGGGCCGCTGGCGTGACCCCTACCACTCCAGGCTTGCGGCAGAGCCTCGGTTGCTAGCCCCAGCCGGGGCTCTTTCGGGGCGGATGCACTCAACGCGAGGACCGGGAGGGGATGGCTCGCTACGTACTCATAATCGTGCTCACCTGGGCCCTGGTCTTGGCTGGTCTTTTCGTCATCAATGGCGGCAACAACCGGCTCGATCCTGACGACGATCCGATACAAGTCGAGTCACCATGAGGAGTGCGGGCCCGACCCGCCGGCACCAGAAGCGTCCCGCGGCGTCGAGGTGTTTTCGGCTCGAAAAAACGGCCCCAAACTCGATACACTGGGGCCGAAGGAGGTTCCGTCGAGGGCGCTAAACCCCGACTGGAAGACTGTATCTGCCAGGCGTGTCGAGCGGCTGACGAACTCACGAAGTAAAAATGAAATCGCCCCGCCGATACATCCACGGTCGGAGCGTTCCTAGTCCCAGCAGGAGGCCGGGCTTATAGGAAAAAATACCGCGAGACGCGGTGGCGCAAGAGAAGGCTCAGCGGGCAGACTTTGCGCTGGGCGCCCGTCCCCTCGGATCCTTCGGGTCCAAATTTGGGGTCAGTTGCGCCAAACGCTCAAACCTCTCTCCGCATGTGATCGCGCATCATCGAAGGGAGCCGCGCATTATTCTCCGCGATCTTCCGGTCGATCATGATTTCCCAATCGCCATTAGGTTTTTGCTCGGCCTGAACATCAGCGCCGGAATAATTGGAGATATAGACATTGCCGCCGCTCTGCGGCCCGCCCTGCATCGAGACCGGGATAGAGCGCCCGTCGGGCAGCGGAACGAAGGCCTCGGGGCCCGCGCCTTCCCCGAACAACGCTAGCTGCGGCTTGTTCGCCACGCCGCCGCCGGCATATCGGTTGAGCGGCAGAGCCCCCCTCGACGTCATGACGCCGCCGTCCGCAAATGGCAATAACTTCGAGAAGAAATCGGCGGCCCCGCTGACGGCCTTCCCCATGCCGCTGCCAATGTCGCCTAGGCCGTCACCGCCGACGACATTGACGCTTGCAGCTTGGACATTCATGGTCTGCGTCTTCCGCTCGGCGCCGAGATGGAGCGCCTTGACGATCTCGCCGAAGATGCCGCCAACGGCGCCGTCTTTCCCTTCCGTCCCCATGATCTTGGCGAACGGCCCGGAGCCCGTCAGCGCGGCGTCGAGGATGTTATCGCCGGCGAAGTCGAGCCCCTTCTTCAAGACGTCGCCGGGCTTGCCGCCCTTCAAGATTTCCTTGAAGCCGCCGGAGAGTGAACCGGCTACGGAGCTGTAGGCCTCATTGAAGGCTTTCGCCTGTTCGTTCAGCTTCTTTTGAGCTTTCTCGGCCTCATCGATCTTCGTCACAAGAGCGGCCACGTTGTCCTTCTGCTCTTTGGTCGCGGCGACGCCGATCTTGTGTTGCTCGTTCTCAATTTTGACCTTCAGGGCGACGGCATCGTTCGCGTCGCCGATCGCCTGGGCCAGCGACAATTGGTGCTCGAGGTCGCGCGTCACATTGGCGTAATTATCGGCCGCGCGCTCCTCGTCTGTCTTCGCATGGCGGCCCGACCCGCGCTTCTTCTTCCGCTCCATCGGGCCCAGGCCGTCGTTATTCCAAGCCGTGAAGGCGCGCTGCGTCGCGCCCATCCCAACCGGAACGCCCGGCATTCCAACCGACCCAGGCCGCCACTCGGGGAGGCCAGGCCCGTTCAGATTATTGTCGGCCATATACTGGTCGATCGAGCGGCCCTGCGCGCCGGCGACGGGCCCGGCCATCTTCCCGCCGTCGCGGATCGCATTGTAGAACTCAGTGGCCGCAATCGCCGCGTCGGCAATCCCGCCCTTGATCTCTTGCCAGAGAAGCGACACGCCCTGCAGAGGGCTCGACAAGCGCCCGAACGCGGCGAACAGCTTCTGATCGGACAGCTCGGCCGCCCTCTCAATCTCGCGCTGCATATCCAGGGCGGCCTTCGCCGGACCGTCCGCGAACGAAACCCCGGTCTTTTGCGCGGCCTCGTCCAGGGCCTTCATGGCCAGCTCGCCATTGCGCAAGCTCTCATAGAACTTTGCGCCGGCGTCATCGCCAAACAGCCGCTTGGCGAGATCCAGCCCTTCTTCTCGGGACAGCTCGCGGATTTTCTCCCCGACAAATTCAATGAACTCGCCCGTGGTCTTCGCGCGCTCCCCGAGCAGCACGAAGCGCCCGTCGATCTTTTCCAGCGCCGATCGGACCTCGCCGGACCCGAGCTTGAATTTCTCGAATTGCTGGTTGGCCTGATCCAGCGCCCCTTGAACCCCCTTGCTGTCCAGCCCAACGCCCGCGCCAACCCCGCGCGCGGCTAGCACGCGGGACGCGCCAACCCCGCTTGTCTCCTGAGCCCGCCCCAGGTCCGCAAGGGCGCTCTGTGCTCGGCTAATCCCATATTCGAGCGCCGCGAAGCCGGCGAGCAGGCCGCCGGTCGCCACGCGCCCCGGCGTTACGAGACCGAGGAGGTTCTCTCCGAGGCTTTTCAGCGCCCCGCCGACCCCCGCCTTGCTCGATGACAGCACATCGAAAACCTGGGAGCCCTGCTGAGCCAGAACCGTCAAAGGCGACTGGCCGCCGGCAAGGGAGACCGCGACGTCCTGCGCTTGGCGGCCGAGGTTGATCAGCTCGTGGCGCGCAAGCCCGGTCGCCTTCGCATTGTCGTTCATTGCGCCATTGAGCCGGCGATGCATCGCATCGAGGCGCTCGACAGCCGCAGCATATGCGGTCGTCTTTTCCAAGCCCTGGGCGCGCGCGCGCTCGAGCAAGCGTTCCTGCCTAACGATCTCCTGCGTCAGCTTGTAATTTTCGTCATGGGCGCGCGCGACGGTATTCAGCGAGCGCGCCGCGCTCTCCTGGGCCTTGGTGAACCTCTCGGTCGACGCGATCGCCCCATCCGCATTTTGCGTGCGAAAAAGGAGTTCGATTTCGGAGACGACCTTTTCGGTTGCCATTACTTTAGCCCTTCCTGCGTTCGTATCTCGGCCCGATTTCTAGTGGCGTTTCGCGCCGTGGCCGGTCATGGTCGGTGTCTGTATCGGGGCCGTAACGATCCGGGTCAGCCCAGGTTACGGAATCGAGGGCACACGTGAGCGCGTCGAGAAGTTCGAGATCAAATCCAGGCCGAGAGACGCGCGCATCCGCGGCCAAGGCATGGATGACGCGGAGCTTCGCTCCGGCAAACATGCGCGCCTCTGGCGCGCGCCGCTGGTCCTGGGCGAAGCGCCACAGATCCTGCCAATCACTCATCGCGTCGACAGCGTCGATATCGCCCCGCACGACGGCTAGACGCGCTTCGCTCTGGAATGCGTGAAGCGCGACGCCTTTATGCTCGCCAATCTTCGGGAATTCATCCTTGATCATGCGTTGCCTCTAGCGTTGAGGAGTTCGAGCGCCCGGCGATTGATGTCGTCGGTCAGGCGATCGATGTCCTTGTTGCTCCCCCGCTCTTCGACTTTTGGAGCAGCTTTTATCGCTGCGAGAGCGAGGCGATAGCGCAAAAGCTCCCGGGCAGCTGCGACCCTCGGAGTCGGCTTCAACCGCTTGTTGCCGGCGATCTCCTCGAGGATGCCGACAGGATCAACTGACGTCCGGGCTGCCTGCGCCGAGGTCCGCGCTGGGTTGCACGCAGGTGGCCGCCGCTTGCGCGCAGGTGCTTTCGTGGTTTTTGCCAAGGTTTTGCAGTTCCTTTGCCTTGTCTGTCACACAGGAAAAATTCTGGACATCGGCGCGCGCGTGGGTCGCATGCGTGACACCCTGGCCGGTAACGCACCCCTTTGGTGTATGACTTTTGACCCTCCCCTGGGGTCTAAGGGGCACGCGATCAGTGGCCCGACCAAAATCCACGCCCTGAGTTCCGGACGTTCTTGAAATCGGGGAACGGCGATAAGCCGCCGACCGCAAGGAAGGCCAGGGCGCGCTCGCGTGCTGCCGCAGCGCGGGGCGTCAACGCTGGAAGAATGATGCGCGGCGTTTCGTGTCCGCGTGCATTCCGCTTGGCGCGAAATGGAGGCTTTGATTTTCCTGGCATTGGTCACCACTCCCAAAGGAAAGATGGTCGATTTTTTACGGGGCGCGGCAGCGGCGCTCGCGCCTTGGGGCGATCGACCTGTCGGCGCTCCTCCGGGACCGTGACGCCGAGGACGTCGCCACCGAAACCCGCGGCGGGACGCGCGACGCGCTTCGAGGTGTTATACGGATTGCCGCTCTGCGGCCGTGTGATTTTGACCTTCACTGCTTGTCATTCCACTTGTCGAGTTGGTCCTTGGTAATGTGACCGGCTTCAACGGCGCTCCGAAGCATGCGGCGGATAGTGTTCCAGGATGGGCGCTCGATCGGCCCCAGCCATGAGAAGTGACGAACCCCGCGCTTACTCAGGGCTTCGACGAACGCATCATGCTCATCGACGGCGCTGGCGAGCTCGAGGATGGCGACGGAGATACGCTCCCCGATCGGACGATAGGCAGATTGGACTTCCGGGAGGAGCACAAACTCTTTACAGCTGCGGACATGAAGCTCGAGCATCTTCTCGCCTAGCTGGTGGAGCGCATCGTCGAGTTGCTGCGTCGACGTGCCGATCTCTCGCCCTCGAGCCAACGCTTCGGAATTAACGCTCGCCGGCTGCGCCACCTCGCCTTCGGGCCGAACGAACTCGGCGACCAATGCCTCCGCAGCGTTGATTTCGCGCGGCCTGACCGTCGCATACTCATAGTTCATTTGACTGAAGGTGCCAGGATTTTCCCTGCGGATCGCCTGACCTTCCTCGAACAGTTTGTTCCGCTGCTCCTGCATTCGTTTTGACAAAGCCGCGGCCTTGAAATAGCGCGCAGAATGCGGGCCGGTCGCTTCGTTAAAGTCGGGGAGGTTCTTCATCGCCATATGCGCCTCGATCTGTTGCGATGGCTGAGCATTCGCGACGATCGAATGCCGCGCAAGGAACTTAATTAGTTTTGTTCCTGGTTTTTTTGAACTTGCGTCGGAGCCTCTTTTGCGTCGCTTCGACGCTGTGGCCGGGCGCGGCGCGCGCCACGAGGCGCGTCGCCGCCGGGGGCGAGAGCCCTTCTCGAACGTGCTCAGCGACTTCAGCCAGCGCCGCGGAGTCGTCAATCTGCTTCCGGCCGCCTCTGGGATAGACGAGACGCAGCGTTTTCGCCTGCGCTGCGGCAGCGAGCGCCTTGATGTCCGCTGCATCCGCCTTGCCGGCCGCAAGGCGCGCGAGGGCGTCGCGTGGCAGGGGCGCGCTCATAGCTCCTCCGGCACAAAAACCCGCTGATGCCTTTTGCGGGGCTTATGCGTGCGAAGCTCTGGGGTCGGGTAGATGGTTGCGGCGTATTCGTCCCATCCATTCGGCTTCTCTCTCGACGCCTCGGTGTCCACAATGTCCTCGAGGCATTCCAAGTCGAGCGCTGGAGGATCTCCGACACACTCTGGTTCATCCATGAGGACTTCATCACCATCGCCGGGGAATAACAGATTTGCCGGCGGCGGCGGAGGGAGATCATCCTGAGCCGGCGAGCGCGCCCTTTGAGGCGCGCTCGAGCCGGCGATTGCGGATATCCCAGTATTAATACTGACAGACTCATGGTCCGGCGTCGGCGGCGCGCCCAAGGGCGCCGCCGCGCCGGCCCTGTGATACTGTTCTACTGATAGGTTAGGCTGAAACCGGCCCGACAATCGACCGGAACCGTCCTCACAATCGACCGGAACCGTCCCCACAAAGGGCGGGGAATTTTCTGACATTCCGTTTGTCAGTTCTGACTTTTGCTCTGTCAGGTTGTCTTCTTGTGAGGACGCTTTCAGCCCATCAATCGGGTTTTCTTGTGAGGACGCTTTCGGCCTATCAATGGCAACGGGCGGCGTCCCTTTCTCGTCGACTTCTCCGGTCTGCTCGATGGCCGTATAGGTGTTAGCATGGACGCCACAGTCCTTGCGTTCGATCCAACCTCTCGCCTCAAGCTGCGTGATGGCATCTCGCACCCTGCGGGGGTGCATGCCGGCGGCGCGTCCAAGGTCCGTTTGGTTGACCTGGCAACGCATGGTCTTTTCGTCGAAATGAAGCGTGAAGGCATAGGCGACTGCTTTTGCAGGGCCACCGAGAAGCCAGTCCGCCATGACGCTGTTGAGCCACGTAGCGCGCCGATTGATTAGGTAATGCCGGCGCCAAGGACGATTCTTCGCCTTTCCTTCCGGTTCTGTTGCGCGTGTCATCTCGCGCCTCCATCGAGCATGGACGCGACCTTATCGAGATGTTTCTTTTCGGACTCCTCGGCGACCTTCGCGATACGAAGGGCGTCTTGCGGCAAGTGTGCTTCAATCGCTTCACGCAGAAGGCCGCGAAGAATATGAGCGGGCATGGCCTCCGCTTCGACAGTGCGTTCGATATGCGGCGCCCGCCTGTCGCCGGCCTTCCGGGGCTTCTCGGGAAGCCCGTAAACCGCAATCTGTTCAGGCGTAATCCCCAGCCGAACGAATTGCAGATCAATGACCGGGTCGAGATGCTGTCGCAGCTCCCTTTGCAGCGCCACGTCGATGAGCACGCCCGCCGGGTCGAAGTCACCGATGTAGAGGACGACAACGGGGTCGCGGGTGTCGTCGGTGTAGGTCGTCACCGTGCGGTTGAGCTCTTGCGCCGCTTCGTGGGCGAAGCTGATCGAGGAAAAGCCGCCGCAGGGATAAAGCGAAACAGCAAGTTCCCGGCAATCGCTTTGAATTACGCTAGCGATCGAGCGGGACTCGCACCAAACCTCTACGGTGACGCCTGCATCTTCCCATAGATCGGAGCGATAGAGGTTGCGCATACGGCGAACGAAATCGCCAGCGCCCGAGAAGGTATCGACGAAATACCCGCGTCGGCTCATGTCGGCGATCCAATTATATGGGATCACGCCATCGCGGCGCAGCTTAACAACGCGCGCCTGCACTTGGTCATAGCCTGCATCTGTTTTCTCGACCGGCTCGGGCAGCCGAGGATCCGTCATGCGGTAGAAGACATGGCGGACCGACTGAGGATTATCCATCCGCAGCACCTGAACGATCTGCTCGTTAAGCAGCTCGATTTGCGCTTTGGTGCGGCGACGGCGCTTTATGGGGCCAGCCTGATAAATCATGCGCCGCCCCCTTCCGCTTCGCGGTTGCGGGTGATTGCGCCGAGATGAGCGAAGGTGTATTCTTTCGCTTGAAGGTCTCTTCCAACTTCCTTCGCCCGTTCGACCCCGCCGCCCGCGTCTCCAGCGCGGGCGGCTTCGTTTTTGTCGTTGTTCATCGGCCTCCTCCCTGAAGACGCGGGAGCGCCGGCGCGTCATGCGGGTGCACTTTTACGCCTCGTGACAATGAATGCGCCCGACACGGGCGCCTTGCCTTGATGTGGAAAAGGCGGCCCGTCAGGCCGCCTTCTTCTTTCCGTTCTTTCCAGTGGGATTACGCGAGCCGGTCGGGATATAGGCAGGCGCGCCGTCGGGATCCGGGCGCATCGGCCGGCCGGCGAGATAGTCCTTTGCATCCGCGGCGGTGATCATGTTCCGGCCGCCGAACCTACGGACCCTAATCGCACCCGCCCGCATGTCCTTATAGAATTTCGTGTTGCCGATATGCGCGAGCGCTTGGAACTCAGCGGGCGTGATATTCGCATCAGCGTCCAGACGCTCTTTAATCCTCAACAGGTCCATTTTTGCCTACTCCTGCTACGCGAATCTGGCGTGTCAACGAGAGGCGGGAGGATTGCGCGCAAAAAGATGAACCTCAAGGCTACATGGAGTAGCAAAATGAACTCATCCCTCTGTAGAAACAGCGTTCATGCCAGGGTTTTCCTCGAATTCATCCCTTCGCAAAAAACGTCGTTGCAGTCGTATCATGCTTCCAAAAAGTGCGCCCATGCGGTCATTAGCTCGCGCCTCTTTTCGAGCGCGGAGCCACGCCTGTAAGCCTGCTCTGCTTTGTTCCCAATGATGTGCGAAAGCGCTGCCTCGGCGACTTCTCGGGGGAACGCGGTATGGTCCCCGGCCCAATCCCGAAAAGCGCTTCGGAATCCATGTGGCGTCGCTCCGGCAATACCCATGCGTTCGATAACGTTGGCCATCGCAACGTGTGAAAGCGGCCTTCCGCGCCTCCTGCCTCTGAATACGTATTCCGACGCGCGTAAAGCCTGCATTTCGTCCAAGATATCGAGGGCGCGAGGGACCAGCGGAACGCGATGCTCGCGCCGGGTTTTCATCCTGACAGCCGGAACGACCCACAGCCGCGCGTTCGAATCTATTTCGGGCCAGAGGGCGCCATATACCTCTCCGGAGCGCGCGGCCGTCAGGATCGCAAATTCCAGCGCTCGGGCTGAGACTGTATCGATGGCGCGGAGCCGGGCGACGAAGCCCGGAACTTCCGCATACGGAAGGGCCGCGTGATGACCTTGCTCTCCCCCCACGCGCTTGGCCAGCAAGTGCTCTAAATGGCCGCGCCACGCTGCAGGGTTAGGACCGGAGCGCATCCCATGCGCGGCGGCGTAGGCGAGCACGGCCTCAATGCGCTGGCGAAGGCGGGAGGCGCTTTCGGGCTTCTCGTGCCAGACAGGCCGCAGGACAGCGAGGACTGCCTCTGTGTCGATTTCCTCGACGGGCAGGGGGGACAGTGCCGCCGCGCCCGTCACAAGCGCCGAGCGCCATTGCTCCGCGTGCTTGGAGTTGGTCCATTCGGGCGCCTTGGCCGCGAGAAGTTCGCCGGCAACCTCACCAAAGGTCTTGCGCCCGGCCTGCGCTTGCCGCGCGGCTCGGCGCTCATCGATCGGATTGCGGCCGGCGTTGCGGACCCTGCGGGCCTCGTCGCGCAGGTCACGGGCCTGCGCGAGTGTCACATCAGCAAATGAGCCGAGTCCCATAAAGCGGCGTTTGCCGTCATGGTGGAAGCGATAGAGCCAAGAGCGCGCGCCAGTGGGAGATACCACAAGATAGAGCCCGCCGCCGTCATGGTGCTCGCCGGGCGGAGCCGTCGCCACGAAGCGAGCGCTGAGCCTGTCCTTGCCCCGCACCTGACCCGCCAATTAACCCGCCAACGATGCGCGGATTGTAGTGAACAAACGCGAACGCGCAAGGACGGCTAAGCAACAAAAAAGCCCCGCAAACTGGGGCTTTTTGAATTTCAGCGAATGGTTGCGGATAAGCCATGGTCGGAGTGAGAGGATTCGAACCTCCGACCCCCTCGTCCCGAACGAGGTGCGCTACCAGGCTGCGCTACACTCCGATCCGGCGGCCGCGCGGGCCGCTTTCGAGGGCCTTATAGCCATTGCGCGCCGTTCTCGCAACTGGTCTCCGCCTGTTATTTTATCTTCCCGCCGCCTCGCCGGAGGAGGGTTACGAAAGCGAAGTCGGCCTCGTCCCTTTCGCTGCGCGGGGGGCTTTCCCGTGCGATTTCCTCCCAATCCGTGGGGTGGAGCAGGGGAAAATGCGCGTCGCCCGGAATGTCGAGGTCAACCTCGGTGAGTTCGATCATCGCAATTTGGTCGAGCAGGGCGCGGTAGATTTCCTCTCCTCCCGCCACGATGATTTCGTCCGACCCCATACGGATTGCGATTCGGCGCGCCAGTTCGAGCGATTCTTCAATGGTGCTGGCGACATGAGCGCCGGGGGCGTCGAAATCGGGGCGGCGGGTGACGACGACGCTCTCCCGGCCGGGGAGTGGCCGGCCGATCGAGTCCCAGGTCCGGCGGCCCATGATCATCGGCCGGCCCCAGGTCCGCGCCTTGTAGCGCTTCAAATCGGTGGAAAGCCGCCAGGGGAGGCCATTGCCGACGCCGATCACCCCATTTTGCGCGCGAGCCACCACGGCGACGAGTTTCGGGTTCATGAGGCTCCTTCAGACGGCGATGGGGGCGGGAATGGCCGGGCAGGGGTCATAGCCCTCGATCGTAATGTCGTCGTAGCGGAAGTCGAAGATCGAGCCGACGGCGGGGTTGAGCGCCAGCCGGGGCAGGGGTCTCGGCGCGCGGGTGAGTTGCAGCCGCGCCTGCTCCAGATGGTTGAGGTAGAGATGGGCGTCGCCGAAACTGTGAACGAAATCGCCTGCGACGCAGCCCGTCACCTGCGCCACCATATGGGTCAGAAGGGCATAGCTCGCAATATTGAAGGGGACGCCCAGGAAAACGTCGGCGGAGCGCTGATAGAGCTGGCAGGAAAGCCGCTTATGCCCGTCGATCTCGGCGACATGGAACTGGAACAGGCAGTGGCAGGGCGCGAGCGCCATTTTGTCGATTTCCGCCGGGTTCCAGGCGGTGACGATGAGCCGGCGCGAGAAGGGATTGCGCCGGATCTCCTCGACGAGCCAGGCGATCTGGTCGATCGTCTCTCCGGTCGGAGTGGGCCAGGCGCGCCATTGGCTCCCATAGACCGGGCCGAGATCGCCTTTTTCGTCGGCCCATTCGTCCCAGATGGTGACGCCGTTGGCCTTCAGATACTCGATATTGGTGTCGCCCTTCAGAAACCACAGGAGCTCGTGGATCACCGACTTGAGATGCAACCGCTTGGTGGTGACGAGCGGAAAGCCCTTCGACAGGTCGAAGCGCATCTGATGGCCGAAGATCGAGAGCGTGCCCGTCCCCGTTCGGTCCTCTTTGCGCACGCCGTCGCGCAGGATCGTGTCGAGCAGGTCGAGATAGGGGCGCATGGGCTCTTGGCTATGCTCATCGATGAGCCCGTTACCTAACACTGGGCGAGCGCCCGTGAAAGCGGCGCGGCCCCTCGCCCGGCCCCGCAAAGCGGCGTCGGATGAGGAGCCGCCCTTTGCAGCTTTCCGCCGCCGTTCCTATATTCTCCCCCGATGGGGAGCCTCGCTCTCTACAAAAGGGGATGCACAAATGTTGCGGTTTCTTGCGCAAAAGCGCGGATCGCTGATTTCATTGCTTTTTGCGGCGCTGCTGGCGCTGGCGCCGGCCATCGCCGAGGCGCGTATGGGCGGGGGCGGCAGTTTCGGCAGCCGCGGCTCGCGAAGCTGGTCTGCGCCGCCGTCGACCCGCACCGCGCCGGGAATGGCCTCGCCCTTCGAGCGCAGCGACACGCCGCGCTCAGGCTATGGCATGGGCCAGCCGGGCTTGAACAACCCGGCCTTTGGCGGTTCGTCCTTCGGCCGCGGTCTGCTCGGCGGCCTCGCCGGCGGTCTGCTCGGCGCGGGCCTTCTCGGCATGCTGACGGGCAACGGCTTTTTCGGCGGCATCGGCGGCTTCATGTCCTTCATCGGCGTCCTGATGCAGATCGCCCTGATCGTCTTCCTGGCGCGCATGGCCTTCGCCTGGTGGCAGCGGCGCAACGCGCCGGCGGGAGCCAGCCCGCAAGGCTCGACCTTCTCCTTCACCGGCGGCGCGCCCTTCGGCGGCCGCGCGGGCGGGGCGGGGCCGTTCGGCTTCGGCGGCGGAGCGGGCCAGCAGCGCCCGTCGACGACGCCGATCAAGGTCGCGCCGGAGGACTTCAACGCCTTTGAGCGCCTGCTCGGCGCGTCGCAGGCGGCCTATAGCCGCGAGGATATGGGCGCGCTGCGCGCCATTGCGACGCCGGAAATGGTCCGCCATTTCGACGAGGAGCTCGAGGCCAACCGCCGCAAGGGGCTGATCAACCGCGTCACCGACGTGAAGCTGCTGCAGGGCGACCTCTCGGAAGCTTGGCGCGAGGGCGCGGACGAATATGCGACCGTCGCCATGCGCTTCGCGCTCAACGACGTGCTGGAGGACCGTTCGACGGGCAAGCCCGCGCCCGGCTCTCAGGGCCCCTCCGAGGCGACCGAGGTCTGGACCTTCCGTCGCCCCGCGGGCGCTGGTCCGCAGGGCTGGAAGCTGTCGGCGATCCAGCAGGCGGCGTAACGCCGCAAAGGCTGCTAATGAAAGGCGTCCCCTCTGCGGAGGGGGCGCCTTTTGCTGTTTAACGAGCCGCAGTTTGACACGCCCGCAAGACGCTCTGCCGATCGACGCCGTATTGCCCGACATACAGGCGGCGCTCGCTCAATCTCCCAATCTGGTGATCGTTGCGCCGCCGGGCGCCGGCAAGACGACCCGGGCGCCGCTCGCTTTGCTCGACGCCCCCTGGGCGCAGGGCCGCAAACTCATTCTGCTCGAGCCTCGCCGTCTCGCCGCCCGCGCGGCAGCGAGCCGCATGGCGGCGACGCTCGGCGAGGGGCTCGGCGAGACCGTCGGCCTGCGCATGCGGCTGGAATCGCGGGTCTCCGCCAAGACGAGGATCGAAGTCGTCACCGAAGGCGTCTTCGCCCGCATGATCCTCGACGACCCGGCGCTCGAGGGCGTCGCGGCCGTTCTCTTCGACGAATACCACGAGCGCTCGCTCGACGCCGACCTCGGGCTCGCGCTGGCCCTCGACGCCCAGTCGGGCCTGCGCGACGATCTGCGCCTCGTCGCCATGTCGGCGACGCTCGACGGCGCGCGGGTGGCGGCGCTGATGGGAGACGCGCGGACGATCGTCAGCGAGGGCCGCGCCTTCGAGGTGGAGACGCGCTATCTCGGCCGCGACGCCCATGAACGCGTCGAGGACGCCGTGACGCGCGCCATCCTTCGGGCGCTGCGCGAGGAAAAGGGCTCGGTTCTGGCCTTTCTGCCGGGGCAGGGGGAAATCCTGCGCGTCGCCGCGCGCCTCGCCGAGGCGCGGCTCGAGGGCGTCGACATCGCGCCGCTTTACGGCGCCCTCGATCGCGCCGAACAGGACCGCGCCATTTCTCCCGCGCCGCCGGGGCGCCTCAAGGTGGTGCTCGCGACGTCGATCGCCGAGACGTCGCTGACCATTGAAGGCGTGCGCATCGTGATCGATTCAGGCCTGTCGCGCGTCCAGCTCTACGAGCCGGACCTCGGCCTCTCACGGCTGGAGACGGTCCGCGCCGCCCGCGCCAGCGTCGATCAGCGGCGCGGCCGCGCCGGGCGCAGCGAGCCCGGCGTGTGCTATCGCCTGTGGGACGAGCCCCAAACCGCGGCGCTCCCCGCCTTCGCCGCGCCCGAAATCCTCGCCGCCGATCTCTCGGGTCTGGCGCTTGATCTCGCGGCCTGGGGGGTGAGCGATCCGGGCCAGCTCGCATGGCTCGACCCACCGCCGGCGCCGGCGTGGAAAGAGGCCGTCGCGCTCGACCGCGACCTCGGCGCGCTCGACGCGGAGGGGCGGCTCACCGACGAAGGCAAGGCGTTGCGCGCCCTGCCGCTGCCGCCGCGCCTCGCCCGCATGATCCTGGACGCGGCGCGGCATGGCGAGGCCGAGCGGGCGGCGGAACTGGCGATTCTGCTCTCGGAGCGGGGCCTCGGGGGCGCAGACGCCGATCTATCGCACCGCCTAGAGCGGATGCAGAGAGATGGGTCCAAACGGGCGCGGGAGGCAAGACGACTTGCGGCGAACTGGGCGCGTCTGGCCAAAGCGGCTCTGCCCCCGCCGCAAACTCCAGCGGTCGGCGCGGGAGGGCCGGGGCGGGGGCTCTCCGAAGGCGCGCTCATCGCCCTCGCTTTTCCCGACCGCATCGCCAAATCGCGCGGCAATAAAGGCGACTTCCTCATGGCCAATGGCCGCGCCGCGAGCCTTCCGGTCGAGGACCCGCTGTCGCGCGCGCCTTTTCTCGCCATTGCGGAACTCACCGGCCGCGCCGCGCAGGCGCGCATCCTCGCCGCCTGTGCGCTCGATGCGGAGGAGGTGGAGAAGATCGGCGCGGGGACAATTGAGTTTCGAGACGAGACGGTCTTCGAAGCCGCGAGCGCCAGCCTCCGGCGCCGCCGCTTCCGCCGGCTCGGCGCCATTCGCTTGAGCGAACAGAACCTTCCCGTGGAGCCGAACGAGGATGGCGCCCGGGCGCTGGCGCGCGGGATTGCGCAGCTCGCAATCTCGCGCCTGCCGTGGACGAAGGGCCAGGCGCAGCTGCGCGACCGCGTAGCGTTTCTGCGCCGGGCGGAGGGCGCGGAATGGCCGGACCTTTCCGATCTGGCGCTGGCGTCATGCGCCGAGGACTGGCTTGCGCCCTTTATCATGGGCCGCGGGGGGCTCGCCGACATTACGCCGGGCGACCTCGACGCGGCGCTGGCCGCGTTGCTGCCATACGAGATGATGCGTCGCCTGGACGCCGAAGCGCCCGCGCATTTCGAAACGCCCGCGGGCGCGCGCCACGCGCTCGATTACGCCGCGCCCAACGGCCCGCTGCTCTCTGTGCGCGTGCAGGAGCTCTACGGCCTCGCGCAGCATCCCACGCTCGCGCGCGGCCGCGCGCCGCTCACCCTCGAACTGCTCTCGCCGGCGCATCGGCCGATTCAGACGACCCGCGATCTGCCGAGCTTCTGGGCCGGCTCCTGGCGCGACGTGAAGAAGGAAATGAAAGGACGCTATCCGCGCCACCTCTGGCCGGACGATCCCGCCCAAGCGGCTCCGACCACGCGCGCAAAACAGCGCCCGGCTTGAGCAATGGACGAGCGAGCGATTAAGTTCCAGCTCTCCCGCCGACATTCGATTCGACTCGAAGCGACAGGATTCGACAATCCCATTAAGCAGCGGGAAATCATTTGCGAACAAGATCGCCATGTCTCTGGAGACAGGGGGGAGGCGCGAGGGCAGCGTGGCCTCCCCCCAATGTCCGGAGCGCGGAACATCGAAGCAACTCCTCGGTTGCGGAGTTGAGGCGGGGAACGTTTTGCCGTGTCGCGCGCGACGGTGTAAACGACGGGCGCCATTTCGAGCGCCAAGGACATCCCATGCTGCCCAAGCCTGTTTCCGCCCTCACGCCCAATACATTTGAATATGAGCAGAAGCCGCTAGTGAAGCCGACGGGCTTCCGTGAGTATGACGCCCGCTGGCTCTTTGGTCCCGAACTCAATTTGATGGGCGTGCAGGCGCTCGGCATGGGGCTCGGCACGCTGATTCACGAAATGGGCGTGGCGCCCGACATCGTCACCGGCCATGATTACCGCTCCTATTCCGCCTCTATCAAGCTCACGCTGATCGCGGGGTTGATGGCCTCGGGCGTGCGCGTGCGGGACATTGGACTCGCGCTTTCGCCCATGGCTTATTTCGCTCAGTTCGAACTCGACGCGCCGGCGGTCGCCATGGTCACGGCTTCGCATAACGACAATGGCTGGACAGGCGTGAAGATGGGCGCGCAGCGTCCCGTGACCTTCGGGCCCGAAGAGATGAGCCGCTTGAAGGAGATCGTTCTCTCCGGCAAATTCCGGGAGGCGGGCGGCGGCGCCTATCGCTACATCGAGAATTTCGGCGCGCGCTATCTCGACGACCTCACGCGCAGGCCCGCCTTCTCGCGCAAGATGAAGGTTGTCGCCGCCTGCGGCAATGGCACGGCTGGCGCCTTCGCGCCGAACATGCTCGAGCGGCTGGGCTGCGAAGTCATCCCACTCGACGTCGAGCCCGATTACACGTTTCCCCGCTACAACCCCAACCCCGAAGACCTGCATATGCTGCACGCAATTGCAGATAAAGTGCGCGAGACCGGCGCCGACGTGGGGCTGGGCTTCGACGGCGACGGCGATCGCTGCGGCGTCGTCGATAATCACGGCGAAGAGATTTTCGCCGACAAGATCGGCGTGATGCTCGCGCGCGATCTCTCGAAGGTCTATCCGGGCGCAAAATTTGTCGTCGACGTAAAATCGACCGGGCTTTTCGCAACGGACCCGGAGCTCGTTTCGCGGCATGTGCATACGGAGTATTGGAAGACCGGCCACAGTTACATCAAGCGCCGGGTCAATGATTTGGGCGCGCTCGCGGGCTTCGAGAAGTCCGGCCATTTCTTCTTCAACGCGCCGATCGGCCGCGGCTATGACGACGGTCTGCTGACCGCCGTGCATATTCTCGAAATGCTCGACCGCAACCCCGGAAAGACAATGGCGGACCTTTATGGGGAGCTGCCGAAAACCTGGGGCTCGCCGACCATGTCGCCACATTGCGACGACGAAAAGAAGTATGACGTGGTGAAGAAAGTCACCGCCCGCATCGACGGGATGAAGGCGCGCGGCGATGCGCTGATCGGTCAGGCGATCCGCGACGTCGTGACGGTGAATGGCGTGCGCGTCACCGTCGCCGACGGCACGTGGGGCCTGGTGCGCGCCTCTTCCAACAAGCCCGAACTCGTGGTCGTGGTCGAGAGCCCTGCTTCCGAAGAGCGCATGCGCGAGATGTTCGTCGCGATCGACGCTATTCTGCGCGAGAACCCAGAGGTGGGCGCGTATAATCAGACGATCTGAAGGCGACAACCGTTACGCGGGGCGCGGAGGCGCCCAGCATCGGCGCGCGGACCCGGGGACGCGAAGACATCTATGCCTTCACGTGCCGGGATCGCTGCATTTCTCGCCTGACGCCGCGTTTGTGACTTTGTACTGGATGTCTGGATCGGAATAAGTGTTTCGGACCGGCGCATAGCTGGATACCCGCCAGGTCCAGCTCGGCGCATTTTTCCAGGAGAACGCCGCAAAACTATATCCCGGCGAGTAGCTGTAAGAGACGTCTGCGATGACGATCCATATGTCCAAATTGCTATCGGAGGCTCCTCTGATATCGGGAATATACATGCTCGGAGACGCCTCCGAAGGCGCCAACCATTTTATCCCGCCCCCGCCTACGACAGCACAGTATTTTGTTTGATCCGCGGCCGGGCTATTCAAGCGCATGACCCAATTCGTGATGCCTGACGGCGTGGACGATTGCCGTCGAATTCTCACTTCAGAAACACCAATTCTCAGCTTGTCCGGCGGCAGGGGCGCCAACAGGGTCTTCGCGGCGGCGTATATCTGAAGGATGTCATCGTCGTTGAGGCCAGCCTGTCCGGGATAGTCTCCCCCATCCGTCTTCTGCGCCACGAGGTCCGCCATCGCATGGGCGATGAGCTCCACCTTCTTTTTCGCATTGAGCAAGCGGGAGATTTCCACGAGCCCCAAGATGACGGACAGCATCACCGGCAAGATCAAGGCGAATTCGAAGGCGATGCCGCCCCGATTGTCGCGGACGAAGGCTGAATTGACGCCGGCTTTTTTCATCGCTTTGCCTCTTCCACCCCGTCTGTTCAGCGCCAATCTGGGACGCATTCATCAAAACTGCGCCTCGACACGGAAAACGGCTACTGCGCTAAGGAGCGGCACGAATTTCCCTTCAGCAAGGTAGGTCGGAGCCAGGCTTCCAAAAATACTCAAGCGGCTGGCTGGGTAATAGACGCGAACAAAGCCAATTTGGCCCGGCTGCATGGCCCAGGCGACGGAATACGAAAGAGTTGCTGGGTTGGGAACGGCAATGGGGTTCGAATAACTGTAGATACGATCTACCAAGGCGTAGACGGTGTCGCAATCGAACATCCGGCTCAGCGTGCCTGGATCGACGGTCCCCTTGGACTTCCAGGTGCAGACATAATTCTTGATGAAGTCGCCATGGCTCATTGCGCCAGTGGCCGTGCTGGTCATAATCATCCGAGCAGCTGTGTCTGCGGCGTTCTGCAACTGCGCCAGCCGGAGATATTGTTCACCGATTCCAAAAATGCCCAGAAGGAGGCCGAGGAAAGGCACTGAGACAATTGCGAACTCGATGACGCCATAGCCCCGATCGTCCGAGATGAACGCGGCGACGCGCTCCTTTCGCCACTGAACGATCTGGAACACAGCAGGTCGGTATTTATCGCCAATCATGTCACCAGTCCCGAGTCGCTTGCCGGCGTCATCCGAAAGAATCGCGCACGCGTGTTTCTGTTTCGCTATTGTCTCTACTGGCAAGAGGCCGCGGCATTGATGGCGCGCTGCTGCGGCGATGAACTTATTTGCGCCCCGACGTCGCCGCCTCGTAAGCTTTCGCAGCCCCAATGACGTTACTCATATATTGCATATCATCGGCAAGATCGACGGCAGGGGCGCAATGTGGCTGGCAGGACAGAGACTCGCGATGGAGGCCACGCTGCACGACGACCTTGTTTTCGGCTGGCGTCACAGTGACGACGGACTCTCCAACCTGCGCCCCGTCTTTATCGAGCACGATTAAATTCGTCGATCCAAAACTCTTGCCGGTAATCACCATCAGCTGATTGGCCTTCAGCATCGTGACGTCGGCAATGAGCGGGTTGCCGATGATGAGCGTTTGCGCGCCCTCGGGGAGCTTGACGATCCGCGCGCGCTCGATGTCAATTTTTATGGTTCGCTCCTCAGCGGCGGCCCCATGAATCACACACGCCGTCGACGCGACGACGACAGCCGCGCGCAAGTGAGGAAAACACAGTGTCATGTAAGCCACCTTAGCCTCAATTTCGGCCGCGTGTTCTTGAGAAACTGAACGCGGCGCGAGCGCGCCTGCATTCAGCGAAGTCATCAGGAATGAAACAATGAAACGTGAATGATTCCTGAAACGAAATCGCCATCAATCACTGCATTTGCCAAGATTGCAAAAGAGGAAAAGACCTTAGTTACATTTCAATTGTCGCCTGTCGCATTTGTTGTACAGCGCAATCCAGGATTGAATCATCCTTCTCGAAGCAAAAATCCTCCATGGCCGGCGTTTATCAACCAGTTCGAAAGGGTTCACGGCCCAGCTTATGCCTGTTCGCCGAAAACCGAAGTAACGGAGCCGGTCCGGCGATTGTCAACTTAGTTCGGAGCAGAATCATGAAGACTTTTCTTGCGCGTTTCCTGAAGGACGAGTCTGGGGCCACCGCGATCGAATATGGTCTGATCGCCTCGTTGATCGGCGTCGCCGTGATCGCAGTGACCAGAAATCTCGGCACGAAGCTGTCTGCGACCTTCAACAACGTTCAGGGCAATCTTTAATCGCCCCGCGGATCGCGGGAACGCATGGCGGCCCCGGAAACGGGGCCGCTTGTCTTTAGACTTCTCGCTCTTGCAGCGTTCAATGCATCAACTCGAGTCGTCGGCTCGCAAGCGTCTTTATGACAAAGGCCGCGTCGGCGCCATCCCCGAGCTTTACGCAAGGATCGCACGAATATGCAAAACCTCGCGCTTGTCGTTTTCCCCGGCTTGATGGCTTTCGCCATTTTCTCCGATCTTCTGACATTGACGATCCCTAATCTCGTTTCGCTCATTCTTGCAGTCAGCTATCTGGCGTTTTCCGCCTGGCTGGGAACGCCCTGGGCCTTGGTCGCGATGCATGTCGCCTGCGGTCTCGTCGTTCTGGCGATCACATTCATTCTGTTTGAAATGCGGTACATCGGCGGCGGAGACGCCAAGCTCGCATCCGCAACCGCGCTCTGGCTGGGGATCGAAAATCTGCTCGAGTATCTCTTGGTATTTTCGATCATCGGCGGCGCTGTCGCGCTATCGATCATGACGATCCGCTGGTACGATCATGCCGACCGCGCATCATCGTACCGCTTGCTTGCGCGTGTCGCTGATAAGGCGTCGAACCACATGCCTTATGGAGTGGCGCTCGGGACCGCTGGCGTTCTCCTCTACCCCTACAGCACAATTTGGCGCGGTCTGGCCGGCCTCTGAGTCGAATCGACTCAAACTCTCGTTTCAATTGCAGATGAAGTCGAAGTTCCCGCAATTCGATAGGCGGCGCGACGGCTGCGGCCGAGTATCGCGAGCAAGATCTCCTTTGCTGGCGAGAGGTTGCGATATCCCTCCGTCAAGCAACGTCTGGTTAACTGTAATTTGACACATCGCTGGTGAAATGCCTGCAACGCTCGAGCTTGCCAGGTTTGAAAGCATTCGCGATGAACAGGTCACAAATTGTCGTTCTCGGTATCTCGCTCGTCGCCGGAGGCGCGGCGTTCATGATGATGAGCGGCGACAATCCGCAGGCGCCTGTGCCTGCGTTCCAGCCCCCGGCGCCGACGGTCGAGCAGGTGCTGGTTGCGACGCGCGATCTGACGTACGGCGCCGAGATTGTTGAAGCGGATATCTCCTGGGCGGAATGGCCGAAGGCTTCGGTCCCGGCGGGCGCAATCACGAAAAGCGGCAGTCCCAACGCCATCCAGGATGTGACGTCGTCATACGTTCGCGTTCCCATGATGACGGGCGACCCGGTTCGCAGGGAACGATTGGTCAAAGGCGCTGCGACTGGACTCATGTCGACAATGCTCGGTCCAGGCATGCGAGCGGTCGCGATCGACGTTTCGCTGAACAGCACCGCGGGCGGTTTCATACTTCCCAATGATCACGTCGACGTGCTGCGTATCTATCGCGACGCGGACGCCTCACGGGAGGAGGGTCGCGAGGTCTACGCCTCTGAGTTGCTCTTGGCGAATGTGCGGGTGTTGGCGATCGGCCAAACCGTCGAAAAGAAGGGGTCCGAGTCGACCGCCACGGGGTCCACCGCGACGTTGGAACTCGATCCGAACCAAGCTGAATTCATCTTGGTCGCACAGCGCGGCGGGCTGCTGACGTTGATGCTGCGACCGATCGTCGACGCTCAGAAAAAAGCGGGGGAAGACGATCCGCAGCGGCAGGAAGACACGAAGGACGAAGGTCTAACCTTGGTCAGGCGCGGCTTGCCCTCGAAGCTCCGCGCAAGGTGAACGATCCAATCCGATGACCTTTCTTACTACAGGGCCGACGATGAAGTTCATAAGGCAGATCCTGCGCGGCGTCGCCGTCTCGACAATGACCCTCGGCGCCATCGGCGTCGCCGCGTCGCAAGTCATCGAGCGGACGCCCGTCGAGTCAGGAAGCGGCCCGATGCTGTCACGCCGGATTTCCATGGGCGCCGGCAAGTCGTTGATCATTGACCTTCCCAGGGACGTCTCGGAATTGGTCGTGGGCAATCCAAAGATCGCCGACGCGGTCGTTCGGACCGCGCGCAAGATTTACGTGATCGGCGGCGAATCTGGCCAGACGACGATTATCGGGCTGGATTCGAGCGGCCGGCAGGTCGCTAATCTGGAGATCAGCATCGGCCGTGACGTGGGCGAATTAATGCCCCTTCTGAAGGCGGCTCTACCACGCTCCGATATCACCGCTCGAACGGTGAACGACGTTATAATTCTGACGGGTTCGGTCGCTTCGGCGGGAGAAGCACAGCGCGCGGTCGACATCGCAAAGGGTTTCTCTTCGCGGGCGATGAGCGCCGTCGCGGGTGTGGCGGGGGCGCCCGTTGGCGATGCAGGTGGAAACGTCATTAATGCGCTCGTGATCCGTGGACAGGAACAGGTAACGCTTAAGGTAACAGTCGCGGAAATTGACCGCAGAGTCATCAAGCAGCTCGGAATTTCCGCGCAGGCGCAAGGGGACACTCTGCTCAATGGCGGGTGGGGCAAATTCGTGTCGGAGAACCCGTTCGGGGTCAATCCGACGATGTCCGCGTCTGCGCTCACGATCAATGGCCAGAACAATACGAAGGCGACGCTGAAGGCGTTCGAACGCTACGGCGTTACGCGCATTCTCGCCGAACCGACGCTAACGGCGGTTTCCGGCGAGCAGGCCAAAATGGTGGTCGGCGGCGAAATCGCCGTGCCGGGATCGGGGGCGTGTACGTTTTCGTCGAGTGGAGCGACGCCTGTCTGTACGCCAGGCATCACCTTCAAGCCCTACGGCGTCTCCTTGAATTTCGTCCCAACGGTCCTTTCCGAGGGGCGTATCTCGATGCGTTTGGCGACGGAGGTCACTGAAGTGGATCTTCAGGCAAGCTTTTCCTACAACAACATCACAGTCCCGGGTTTCAAGTCGCGAAAGAACGAGACGACAGTCGAACTGCCCTCCGGCGCGTCGATTGCGACGGCCGGCCTGCTTCGGCAAACCAGCGCCCAGGCGATCAACGGACTTCCGGGCCTGCTCAATCTGCCGATCCTCGGCGCGCTATTTCGCTCCCGCGACTATCAGCGAAACGAAAGCGAGTTGCTCGTGGTCGTCACGCCCTACATCGCTCGACCGCTTTCGCAACAGGAAATCACTCGCCCAGACGATGGATTCGTCGACGCCTCGGATCCCCAGGGTTGGCTGCTGGGCCGGGTCAACCGCATTTATTCGACGCGGAACAATCCGCAGATGATGCAAAAATTCAAGGGCCGCGTCGGCTTTATTCACGACTGACGCGCCTGACGGGGAACCATGCTCATGTGCTCAAGGTCAGCGAAAATCACGCCACGTCGATTGCGAGCGCGCAGCCTGCTCGCGCTGACGACATTCGTCGTGTTCGGAGGCTGCGCGGCGCCTCACGCGTTGCCGCCGCCCGTCACGCCTTATGATTACCGTGACCGTCATCCGATCGTGCTCACGGAGGCGCCGCAGGTTCTCGATCTCTTCCCATACGTGGAGGGCGGTCGTCTGGATTCGGAAAGCCTGGGGCGTCTTCGGGATTTCATCTCCCGCTACAAGGAATTCGGCCACGGCCGGATCAGCGTGATGGTCCCTACGGGGAGTTCCTCGGCGAATGTTGCAGCGGGTAGCGTCGACGTTGTGAAGCGCGCGCTTGCTTCGGCGGGGCTCGGAGGGGTTGTCGTGACAGGCGCATACCCGGTCGTCGACCCGAAGCTGGCCGCGCCTATTCGCCTCTCCTTCCAGTCCTTGAAGGCGAAGGTCTCAAATCGCTGCGGCGAGTGGCCGGAGGATCTGGCGTCCGGAACCAGCACCGCCGGCTGGCAGAATGAAACCTATTGGAACTTCGGTTGCGCAACCCAGGCGACGCTTTCGGCTCAGGTTGCAGACCCGCGCGACCTCGCGAATCCTCGTGGTGAAACGCCTTCCGACGTCGAGATGCGAATGCGGGCGATCAAGAACTTGCGTCAAGGAAGCGATCCGAGCACGAGCTGGCGCGTCAATGGCGCGAGCATCAGCGGCGTCGGCGGCTAAGGGCGGGGTGCAGCAGTGTCGATAGCGGTTAACGACCACGCAAACCATATTGCGCCCATTCCCCGGATTTCGGTTCAGGGCTTTCTGGATTCGGCCGATGTGGCGCAGATGATCGAGAACGCTGCGAAAGATCGGCGTATGGCGAAAGCCCATGTAAAGGTCCATATCGGAGGCATCCCCGCCGCCATTGAGGCCTATCGCACATCACCGACGCCGAATCTCATTGTTCTCGAGTCTTCGTCAGACCGCGGCGTCCTTTTCGAGCAGCTTGAGCAGCTTGCCGAATGCTGCGACGCTGGAACAAAAGTAATGGTCATCGGCCACGAGAATGACATTGGCCTCTATCGCGACCTGATCGCTCGGGGCGTGAGCGACTATGTCGTCGCGCCGCTCAATATCATCGGCTTCATCAGGCAGGTTTCGGCGCTTTATAATAATGCAAGCGGGGAAATGCTCGGCCGCGTTATTGCGGTCGCCGGCGCGAAAGGAGGCGTCGGCGCTTCGACCGTCTCGCATAACCTCGCCTGGTCGATTTCCCGGCAACTGCTTCTTCAGACGGTTCTCGTCGATCTGGATCTTGCGTTCGGCACGGTGGGACTCGATTTCAATCAGGATCCGCCGCAAGGCATCGTCGACGCTGTGTATTCGCCGGACCGCATCGACGCAAATTTCATCGACCGTCTCTCCTCGAAATGCAGCGATACGCTGAGCATCCTTTCGGCGCCCGCGACGGTGGACCGCTCCTACGATCTTTCCGAGCATGCGTTCGACACGACTCTCGACGTCTTGCGCGCGACGGTGCCTTGTTCGGTTCTCGATGTGCCGCACCAATGGAACGGTTGGACGAGGCGCCTTCTCGTTTCCGCGGACGAGGTTGTGATCGTCGCCTCGCCGGACCTTACAAATCTTCGCAACGCCAAAACGCTGTTCGACGCCCTGCGGGCTTCTCGCCTCAACGACCATTCGCCAAGGCTGATCCTCAATATGGTCGGGGTGCCGCGTCGGCCGGAAATCTCGCTTGGTGAGTTTTCGAAGGCGGTCGCGGTCGAGCCGCTCGGGGTGATTCCCTTCGAACCCAGATTGTTCGGAGCGGCCGCGAATAATGGACAGATGCTCGCCGAAGTCGACGCGAATTCCAAGATTATCGAGACAATTGACGACATCGCTCAATTGTTGATGGGCCGATCGGTCGGGCGCCGCGCCAAGAGAACCTTGCTTGCGCCGCTTATGGAGCGTCTCGGCCGCATGAAGGCGGGTTGAAGCCGCGGTATCGGCGGTTATTGTAGGGAATAGGGCCCAATGTTTGGAAAGCGTACGATCGTTGGCGAAGAAGCAGGGCGCGCTCAGCCGCCCGCTTCGTCGGTCCTAGCGACAAAGGGGCCATCGAACCTGCAAACGGCCCCAAGCAAGGAGCCGGAGGCGGTCGCGGCTCCAATGGAGTCGAAGAAATCCGAAGAATATTATACGACCAAGAGCGTAATTTTCGGCGCCCTCATCGAGGCCATCGACCTCTCTCAGCTTTCCAAGCTCGACACGGAGAACGCCCGTGACGAGATACGCGACATCGTCAATGAAATCATTGCGATCAAGAATGTTGTCATGTCCATTGCCGAGCAGGAGGAGCTGCTCGAAGACATTTGCAACGATGTGCTGGGATATGGTCCCCTCGAACCACTGCTGGCGCGTGACGACATCGCCGACATCATGGTGAACGGCGCCTTCAAGACCTACATCGAGGTCGGGGGAAAAATCCAGCTGACGAATATACGTTTTCGCGACAACGCGCAGTTGATGAATATTTGCCAGAGAATCGTCTCGCAGGTCGGTCGTCGCGTCGATGACGCGTCCCCCATCTGCGATGCGCGCCTGCTCGATGGTTCACGCGTCAATGTCATCGCGCCTCCGCTCGCAATTGACGGCCCCGCGCTGACGATCCGCAAGTTCAAGAAAGACAAGCTTACGCTGGATCAGCTCATTCGCTTCGGCGCCATCTCGCCGGAGGGCGGCGAAGTGTTGAAGATCATCGGGCGCGTGCGGTGCAATGTGTTGATCTCCGGGGGGACGGGGTCGGGCAAGACGACGCTGCTGAATTGCCTGACAAACTACATCGATGGAGACGAGCGCGTCATCACCTGCGAAGACGCGGCAGAGCTTCAGCTTCAGCAGCCGCATGTCGTGCGGCTGGAGACTCGCCCGCCCAATCTTGAAGGGCAGGGCGCCGTATCGATGCGGGAACTCGTCAAGAACTGTCTGCGCATGCGTCCCGAGCGCATCATCGTCGGCGAGGTGCGCGGCCCGGAGGCCTTCGATCTTCTCCAGGCCATGAACACTGGCCATGACGGATCCATGGGAACGCTGCACGCCAATTCGCCGCGCGAAGCGCTCGGTCGCCTCGAGGCCATGATCACAATGGGCGGCTTTTCGTTGCCGTCGAAAACCATACGCGACATGATCGTGTCGTCCGTCGATATCGTGATCCAGGCCACGCGCCTGCGCGACGGTTCCCGTCGGGTGACGCACATCACCGAGATTCTGGGCGCCGAAGGCGACGTCGTAACGATGCAGGATCTCTTCGTTTATGAGATTCTCGGCGAGAACGCCAATGGCAAGCTCATCGGTCGACATCGATCGACGGGGATCAGCAGGCCGAAATTTATCGAACGCGCGCGCTATTATGGCGAGGAACAGCGGCTGGTTGCAGCCCTCGACGCGGCGCGCCAGCCCGAAGACGTGTAGGACGCCATGTTGGACCGAAAGCTCGTAATCGCCGTCCTTTTCTTGGTCGCGGTTGCGCCGCGCTGTACGGCCTTCTCTATCCCTACATCTCTGGCGGATTGAAAGCGCAGAAGCGGCAAGCAGCGCTGATCAGCGGCGGGCCCGCGCGGAAAGTGGAAGCTCGGATTGATCCGGCGAAGCGCCGCAAGGCCATCAGCGAAAGCTTGAAGGAGATCGAGGATAAGAAGCGGAACAAGTCAGTTACCCTCGAGCAGAAGATCGAGCAGGCGGGGTTGGGTTGGTCCGTGCAGGTCTTTTATCTAGGATCGGCGGTTGCTGGCCTCTTCTTCTGTTTGGTTGTCTACGTGGGCGGCGGCAACGAGATTTTTACTCTCGTATCGCTTCTTGCAGGCGGATTAGCGCTTCCCCGCTGGCTCCTTTCGTTCCTGGCCAAGCGGAGAACCGGGAAATTCATTGAGCTGTTCCCGGACGCGCTCGACGTGATCATTCGCGGAGTCAAAGCCGGATTGCCGGTCGCCGATTGTCTGCGTGTGATTGCGACGGAAGCCCAGGAGCCGGTGCGCAGTGAATTCAGGCGAATTGTCGATGCGCAGACGATCGGCATGACGGTGAGCGAGGCCGTGGAGCGCTTGGCTGAGAGCGTCCCAGTATCAGAGACGGCCTTTTTCGCGGTCGTCATCAATATCCAGCAGAAGGCTGGCGGCAATCTTTCGGAAGCGCTTGGAAACCTGGCGCGGGTTCTGCGCGAGCGGAAAAAGATGAAAGGGAAGGTGAAAGCAATGTCTGCCGAAGCCAAGTCCTCCGCAGGCATCATTGGATCGCTGCCGTTTCTCGTCGGCGCCGCCGTAACTTTTACCAATCCCAGTTACATGGCTTTGCTCTACACGACGACGCTGGGCCAGATATGCCTCGCCGGCGGTTTGGTGTGGATGGGGATCGGCGTGGCGATTATGCATAAAATGATCAATTTCGACTTCTGACGGGCGAGCGCGGAGGGCGCCATGCGCTATGAACTATTCGACCCGTCGTTCCTGAAAAGCGTGCTGGCGGCGGTCGCGGTAAGCGCAATGTTTGCAATGGTAGGATTGTTTTTCGCGTCCAATGACGACTACGCCAAGCGTAGGAAGAGCGTCCTGAGCGAGCGCGAGAAGTTTCGCCAGGGCGGGCGGATGCAGAACGGGTCGCAGAAGGCGCTGCGTCAGGAGGCCAACGCCTATATGAAGGATGTGGTGGAGCGCTTTTCGCTTTCAACGTGGCTGAACACGGAGGACGCCAGAGACAGATTGGCCATGGCCGGCTATCGTGGGCCGCAAGCCGAAATCGCCTTTCTGTTTTTTCGAGCCGTTTCGCCAATCGCCTTTTTGATCGCTGCGATCCTGTACTTCTATGTTTTAGGCGATCCTGACACGGAGTTCATGACTGAGGCGGGGGCCTGCGTGGCGGCGTTATATGCCGGGATCAAGGCTCCCGAGCTCTTTTTGAGCAATGTGACTGCCAAGCGGCAACAATCGATGCGGAGAGCGTTTCCCGACGCCCTCGACCTGATGCTGATCTGCGTGGAAGCCGGCATGTCGATTGAAGCCGCCTTTCGAAAAGTCGGGCAGGAAGTTGGCTCTCAGTCCATTGAGCTCGCGCAGGAGTTTGCGCTGGCCACGGCGGAGTTGAGTTATTTGCCGGACCGGCGGACGGCTTACAATAATTTTGCGGCGCGAACCGGCCTTGCCGCGGCCAAGCAGGTCGTGACCGTGCTGATCCAGGCGGAAAAGTATGGAACGCCGCTCGGGCAGGCGCTCCGCGTAACCGCTCAGGAAAGCCGCGACGCCCGCTTGATGGAAGCCGAAAAGGCGGCGGCCGCTCTGCCGCCAAAACTGACAGTGCCGATGATCATCTTCTTTCTTCCTGTTCTGATGCTCGTGGTGCTGGCCCCCGCCGCCATTCAGATCGTTCACATGAATTGAGGCGCTGGCGCTCGACAATTTTACCGCCTTCGGCCATGAAAGGGCATGACCCCCACGATTGGCGATGACATACGCGCGTGCCTGCGATTTTATTCCCGTCTGCCTGTGAGCGCGGGAAAGGAAGGGCATGTCATGCCCGATTTCTCGCGCGTGAGCTGGGCCACGCCCTTGGCCGGCGCAGCGATCGGCGGGGTTGGCTCAGTCGTCGTCGTTTCTGCGGCGCTCTTGCATCTGCCGGCGACGGTTGCGGGGGTCGGCGCCGTCGGCGCTCTGGCTCTGGCGACGGGCGCGCTGCACGAAGACGGTCTGGCGGATGTCGCCGACGGCTTCGGCGGCGGCGCAACGCGGGATCAAAAGCTTGCGATCATGCGCGACAGCCGGCTGGGCTCATTTGGCGGCTTGGCCCTTTGCCTGGCGACCTTCGCCCGCGTCGCCGCGATTGGCGCGCTGTTCGAGCGGGGCGCCGTTCTCGCGGCGGTCTCGATCATTGCGGCGTCGGCGCTGTCGCGCGCCGTCGGTCTCATTCCGCTCGTGACGATGCGTCCGGCCCGCGGAGACGGCGCCGGGGCTTCCGCGGCGACGCCGTCCCCCGCGGCGACGCGCGTCGCCCTTTATCTGGGGTCCGCGATCGCTGTGACGCCGGCGCTCGCCGGCGCGTCGCTCGCGCAGACCGTCGTGGCGATCATGGGCGCCTTCGGCGCCGCCGTCGTCGTGTCGAAACTCGCGCAGCGGCAGATTGGCGGTTATACGGGCGACGTTCTCGGCGCTGCGCAGCAGGTCGCGGAGATCGCCGTGCTAACGGCGCTGTCGGCCCGGTGAGCGTCACGCCGCATGAACGTCGCGAAGCCGGGCCATGGCGCGCGTCACTTCGCTGACCGCCCCAATGAGAACCTCCACGCCCGCGCCAGGCCGGACCGCGTCGAGGGCCAGCCGCCGACGGAAGCTGCGGGCGCCTGGCAGGCCCGCGAAGAGGCCAAGCATGTGGCGCGTGATATTGGAGAGCTTCTCGCCCTTGCCGAGTTCGCGCTCGACGTAGGGCAGAAAGGCGTCGACGGCGGCGAAGCCGTCCTTGACCGGCGCCGGCGCGCCAAAGAGCGCCTGGTCGATCTCGAGCAGGAGAGCGGGATCGTGATACGCGGCGCGTCCGACCATAACGCCATCCATCACTCGAAGCTGCTCCTGCATTTGTGCAATCGTCGCAATGCCGCCGTTGATGGCGATCGGCGTCGCCGGGAAGGCGGCCTTGAGGCGATGCACGAGCGGATAATCGAGGGGCGGAACGTCGCGGTTTTCCTTAGGTGACAGACCCTGCAGCCACGCCTTGCGCGCATGAACGACGAGGGCGTCGGCGCCGGCGGCCACGCAACGCGCCGCCATTTCAAATAGTGCTTGCTCGGGGTCCTGATCGTCGACGCCGATGCGGCACTTGACGGTGACCGGCAGAGCGACCGCGTCTTTCATCGCCTTCACGCAATCGGCGACGAGGGTGGGACGCTGCATGAGGCAGGCGCCGAAGGCGCCGTTCTGGACCCGGTCCGAGGGACAGCCAACGTTGAGATTAACCTCGCAATAGCCGAAGGCTTCCACGACTTTCGCGGCGCGCGCGAGTTCGCCCGGATCCGAGCCGCCGAGTTGAAAGGCGACCGGCTGCTCGAAGGCGTCGAAGCTCATGAGCCTGTCGCGCTGGCCATGAATCACGGCCCCGGTCGTCAGCATTTCCGTATAGAGACGCGCACGCCGGGTAAGGGTGCGATGGAAGAAGCGACAATGACGATCCGTCCACTCCATCATAGGGGCGACGGCGAAACGGATGTCGGCGGCTGTTAGAAGGCTAGCCATTTTTCGTCTCCGCCAGCGCCAGCGACTCATCGCGCAGCGTCAGCTCGGGCGGATAATACGGATCGTCGATGAGGGCGCGGCCCCAGCGTCGCACGAAGAGGCTGCGATCGAGAACCTCCCGCTCCCGCAGCGGGCGCGCCTGCCGCGTCGAGCCCTCCTTGTGCATGAGGGCCGGCTCTGCGGCGTAAACGACGGAATAACCCGCCGCGCCGGCGCGCAGGCAATAATCGACATCGTTGAACTCGACGACAAAGGCCTCGTCGAAGCCTCCCAACTCGTCGAAGACGTCGCGGCGGGTGAAAAGGCAAGCGCCTGTGACGGCCGAGACCCGCCGCGTCGTGGTCAACATGGCGTAGGGGCCCGGGTCGTCAGGGTCGCGCCCGCATCCGGCGTGGGCGACGAGCCCGCGGATGCCCAGCACAATGCCGGCGTGCTGGACGGTTCCGTCTTCATACAGCAATTTCGCGCCAACGACGCCGACGCGCGGGTCGATTGCGAGCCGAACGAGCGGCCCCAGCCAGTCGGGGTTGTCGGTTTCGACGTCATTGTTGAGCACGGCCAGCACGTCGCCACGCGCCGCACGCGCGCCTTCATTGACGAGGCGGGCAAAATTGAAGGGTTCGTCACGGCGCAGGATGGTGACGTTCGGCCGCGCGCGAAGCCGATCGAAAAGCGCCAACGTCTCGGTCTCGACGGAGCCATTGTCGACGATGATGAGCTCCTTGTTCGGCCAGCGCGCATTCTCGAACAGCGTCTCTACGGCGCGGGCCAGCAGGGCCGCGCGATCGCGTGTCGGAATGACGATGCTGACGAGCGGCGTTTCCGACGACGTCGCCGTTCCCTCGGCCACGAACGGAGCGATGCGCGTGGGATCGGGCCTGGGCGGGGCGGGCTTTGTGCGGAAGTTGCCCAGGAAATGGGAAAGCTTGCGCCGAAACTGATAATAACTGTCGCAAGGCCGCACGCGCACCGAAATCCGCGCGTCGGCCTCGCCAGCGTCGACCTGCACGGACAGGCGCGGATCCATCATCACTTCGTTGAAATGAGTGACGCGGTCTTGCAGGCGATAGGGGAAGGCCAGGACGCACTCGCCCTCGGAATTGAAGAACCGAAAAAACGCCGTCATCGGCCGCTTCGGCGCGTGGCGGATCATCTCGATCTGGCAGGGTCTTTCGTTCGCCATTCAGCTGCGTCTTGAGGGTCCGGGTGGAGAGTTGACCGCTCTGCTGGCGGCTTGCCTAAGGCTGCGTTCATGCCTGCGCCCGGGCAAGATAATCCGTTCAGGCGCCGAGCGGCAAGCCACGTTCAGCAGGCGGGGGAGGGCGCCTTTTTGCTTCCCTTTGTAGCCGGCGTCGACTACTCATGCCGCCGCAACCTTGTGCGCTAGGAAAGATGTCGTACCTTGGCCGAAGAGCGCCGATCCAATGATGCGGAAAGGATTCGCGCCTACCTCGACGCTGTGGCGCGGCGAGAGGCGGCCGCGGTCGAGGCCAAAGGTCTCGAAAAGTTTGTCCGGCTGAAGATCCAGGAGCTTTACTGGACCGTCTCCCGCCTGCTCGGTACCCTTCACGCCAAGCTGTTCCCCAACGCCGATGCGCCCGGCGGCCCGCCAAACTGGGCGCGCGCCGAAGCCGACGTTTTTCCCGAGACGTTGACGACGCGACCGCGGATGCTCTTCGACATGACGAGCGCCCTGCGCTCCGGCAAGAACACCGGCATTCAGCGCGTCGTCCGCGAGATCGCGCGCCACGGCTTCGAGTTGGGGCTTTGCATTCCCGTCGCGATCCACGAGGGCGCGCTCCATGCCTATTACAGCCATCCGCGGGCGCCGGAAAAAGTCGCGATCGAAGACGGCGACGTCTTCGTCATGCTCGATGCGAGCTGGAACCACCTCGACGAATATCCGCCGATCGTCGAGCAGATAAAGGCGAAGGGCGGCGCGGCGATCGTCTGCCTGCATGATATTCTGCCGATCCTCTATCCTGCGGCTTTCAGCCCGCCTGTCGCGCAGCGTTTCGAGGCGTGGATGCAGCAGATCGTGCTGCAAAGCGACGGCGTCATCGCGAATTCGCGCGCCACAGCCGAAAGCCTGCGCGACTATCTCGTTACGAGCGGCCAGGGGCGAAAAGGATATCCCATCGGCTGGTGGCGTCTCGGCGATGACTTCTCCAGCTCGCAGACCGGCGAGGCCTCGCGGCTCGCACAACGGCTCGCGCACGGCCGGCCTTATTTCCTCAGCGTCGGCACCATCGAGCCGCGCAAAGGCCATCCCGTCGCGCTCGACGCCATGGAAACACTCTGGGCGCGCGGGCTCGACGCCGCTCTCGTCATCGTCGGCGCGAGAGGCTGGGGGATGCGGCATTTCGAGCGGCGCATGGTCCGGCATCCGGAATTTGGCAAGCGGCTGTTCTGGCTCGCCGACGCCAGCGACGCCGATCTCGCCTTGCTCTACCGCCATGCGCGCGCCACGGTCCTTGCTTCGGCGGCGGAAGGGTTCGGTCTCCCGATCGTCGAAGCGGCGCGCTACGCTACGCCTGTGATCGCCAGCGATATACCTGTTTTTCGTGAGACAGCCGGCGATAGCGCGACCTATTTCCGGCTTCTGGACAGCGACGCCCTCGCCCAAGCCCTCGACCAAGCCCTCGACCAGGCGCTCATCGAGAGGCCGCGACCGTCGACGCTCGCGCCGATGAGCTGGCGCGACTCGGCCGCGCGGCTGCTGACCATGGCGCGCGACGGCTCCTATCAGACGAAGCTCGATTAAAGCGTCGGCTCAGAACGGGTGATACTGGTAAAGCCAGTTCTCGGTCAGAATCGTGTCGCCGTTCTTGAGATAAACACGCATCTCGACCGGCTCTTTCCCCTCGACCGTGAGATCGAACTGGGCGCGCCAATGGCCCGGCACGCCGTCGAAGACCGCCTCCGTGAAAATATAGGAGAAGCTCCCGCGGGAGGCCCAGAGGACGGGCTCGGGCTTCACGCCGAAGGGGAGCTTGGCGAGCGGCTCGCCGAGGAACTCGACCATGAATTTGCGCACGCCCTTGGGACGCGGCCTGCCGGGCTGGCCGCCATTGCCGAGGCGCGTCGCCACGCAGCGCGCGAGCGGCGTCGGGTAGGGCTCGTCGGCGAGCCAGTGCAGGCGATAGGAGAAGTTGAAATTCGCGCCGGGAAGCGCCGGCTTTTCCGGGACCCACATGGCGACAATGTTGTCATGAATTTCGTCGTCGGTCGGGATTTCGATGAGATGGATCGATCCCGAGCCCCAATCGCCCTTGGGTTCGATCCACACGCTCGGGCGCCGGTCGTAAAACACGCCGTCGAGATAATGGTCGAAATTGCGGTCCCGCTGCATCAGGCCGAAGCCCTTCGGATTCGTGTCGCTGAACGCCGAAGCCATGACGCGGGGGGGATTGTTCAGCGGCCGCCAAAGCCGCTCGCCCGAGCCTGTCCACATGCTGAGCCCGTCTGAATCATGGACCTCGGGGCGCCAGTCGATGCCGGTCGGCTTCACCGTCTCTGAGAACCAATACATGGAGGTCAGCGGCGCGATGCCGAAACGGGTGAATTTGCCGCGCAGATAAAGCGAGCAGTCGATATCCATCACGACGCCCTTGCCGCGCGCCATCAAGAACTTGTAGGCGCCGACGATGGACGGGCCCTCGAGCAGCGCGTGCAGCACGACGCCGTCCTGAGTCTCGGGGCCGATATAGATGTGCGTGAAATCGGGGAATTCCTCGGGCGCGCCGGCCTGCCAGGTGTCGAGCGCCACGCCGCGCGCAGAAAGCCCGTATTGACGGAGCTCGCCAATCGCCCGGAAATAGGAGGCCCCGAGGAAGGCGACCCAGTCGTTTTTCTTCCAGTCGAGCGCGCCGTCCTTCGCCTCCTGGATGCGGAAGCCGGCAAAGCCGGCCCCCGGCGGCAACTGCCGGGCGACGGAATCCTCCGGCATGTTGAAATAGCTGGTGTCGTACAGCACCTCGCGCGCCTCGCCGTTCTCGACGACATGCACGCGCACGGCCTTTCGGAAGAACATGCCGAGATGGAAGAACTCGACCGGAAAGCGCTCCTTCGTATCGGCGAAAAGCGCGTGGTCGGTGTTGTAGGTGATGTGGCCCCACTTCTCGTAGTCGATCTGCGAGGTGATCTCGGGCGAGGGGATGTTCGGATTGCGATAGGGCTCCTTCACGAGCCGCTGCGCTTCCTGCTTCAGCGCCTCGAAGGAGAAGGGCGCGGCCTCGCCCAGCTTGACGTTAGTGATCCGCGACGCGGCCGCTCCCGCTGGCGGCGCGCCGACGGCGCCGAGCGCGCCGGTCGCCGCAGCAGTCTTGAGGAAGGAACGGCGGTCCTGCTTATCCATCATCCCTGAATCACCCTTGAAAGCGACTGCTATGGCCACGCAATGAGGCGTCCTCTGGGCGAGGGCCTGAAAGATCAGCAATCAGGATTGGGCTTTCAGCCGTCAACCGCGGATGGGCTCATTGCGAATGGCGGTCTTCATGAAGAAGTAGAGACCGACGAAACCCAGCAGCGAGAAGGCGACTTCGATCGCTCGGCTGATTGTCGGGTCGAGCTGAAACAGGCCGCCGAGCGCCCAACCGGCCGCCCAGGACGCGCCGACAAGCTCCGTGCCCACCAGGATCGCGACCGCGACCAACGTGGAGAGGTGGGTGACGTTAATCGGCTTCTGACTCATGGCGCTTGCTCGCGCTTTCCTCTTCGTCGCACGGATCGGGCCGCGCCTCGCTCAGGTTTTGCTATATCAACCGGCGCCACAAGGCAATACCGGCGCGGCGCCGCTGCGCTGCAAGGCGCATGCGGCCCAAAGCGTAGCCGCTGGCGATCGCCTCGCTTTAGAAGGGGATATCGTCGTCGAGCTGGTCCGAGAGCCGCCCGCCGCCCGCCGCCGGCGCCGGACGCCGCTCCGCCGGGGCGCGCTCCATGGGGGAGCTTCGGCCAAAGGAGCCGCCGCCGCTCTGGCCATAGCCGCCGCCCTCAAAATCGCCTTCGCCGCGCCCGCCGCCCTTACTGTCGAGCAGGGTCATCTCGCCGCGGAAGCGCGGAACGACAACCTCCGTCACCTTGCGCTGATTGCCGTCCTTGTCGGTATATTCGCGCGTCTGAAGCTGGCCCTCGAGATAAATCTTCGAGCCCTTGCGGCAATATTGCTCAGCGATGCGGCCCAGGTTCTCGTTGAAAATCTGGATATTGTGCCACTCGGTGCGATCTTTCCGCTCGCCGGTGTTCTTGTCGCGCCACGACTCGGTCGTGGCCAGCGAAAAGGACACGACGCGGTCGCCGTTGGAAAAGGTTCGCACTTCCGGATCGCGCCCGAGATTGCCGACCAGAATGACCTTGTTGACGCTCCCCGCCATGTCTCTCTCCACATGCTAAACGCGCCGCACTTTAGTGCAATGTGGCTCCCATCTGGCGCACCCCGCCAGCTTGTCCACAGATCATCGCGGTCAGCGGGCTTCTGTTCGATATTTGTTCTAGCACTCCAGGCGAACCTCGACAAGGGCGGCAAATCGTCGGATCGGCGCCGGCTTGCGCCCGCGCCTGACGCTTTGCATCCCAGATCGTCTCCCGGCGGAAGGCTCGTCGCGGTGACGGGCCCTCGTCTATCCGCCTTGCAGCGGTCCGCCCGCGCCCAACATAAAGGCAAGTATCGTTGGACGATTTCCAACGGAGCGCTCTGCAAGAGGCGACACGCCGTTGGAGCCATGCGCGTGACCTTTATGTTCCATGAAGACATGATGACCGATGCGCTCGAGGCGAACGGATGGCTCAATGTCTGGGATATTTATTGGGTGCAGGACGCGGGCGGATGGATCGGCCTGACCACCGAGGACGCCTTTGTTGTTCTGCTGCGCGAGAAGAACCTTCTGCCGCCCCGCGCCAGCACGCTGGACAAGGGCGCGGATCACAAGGGGCGTTGATCTCGGCAGCGGGCGCGCAAGGGGATCATCGCAGGCTTCAGATCGTGACGCGTCTCGGCTCTCGGCAGGAGGTGCAACACGCGCGCAAAGTAGTATTCGGTCACGAAGGCCAGGCTGAAAAGCTGGAGGATGTTGGTCGCTTCGACGTTTTCGAGACCGAATTTTTCTGGCGCAAGCTCCTTGCGCGTGCCGAAAATCATGTCCCAGATCGCGAGGACGATCCCGTAATTGCTGTCATGCTCGATGCGCCGCGTCGAATGATGCACGCGGTGCAGACTGGGCGTGATCACCAGATAGGAGAGCCAGCGCTCGCCCGGCACGGCGACATTGGCGTGGTGGAAGAAGACGAAAAACATCCTGATAATCTCGCACACGACCACGACGTTCGCGGTTACGCCGATCGCCAGGACGCCAATGCATTTCACGCCCACTTCCAAAAGTTGGTCCAGCACGTGGAAGCGCAGGCCGGTCGAGACATGGATGTTCTTGTCGCTGTGATGCACCTTGTGGAGACGCCAAAGCCGCTCCGACTTGTGCCCCAGAAAGTGCCAGCAGTAGACGGCGAAGTCGAAGAATACGAAGGAAAGCGCCCATTTCAGCGGGCCATCCTGCAATCCATGCAGCAGGCCATGGGCGCCGTAGCGTTGGGCGACGACAAACAGGCTCGAAAGGGAGAGCGCGTTCAAGACGAGATTGTTGAAAAGAAAAGCCGAGGCGTTCGTCGTAAACGACTCGCGCAAACTTGACGTTGGAACGGGCTTGTAAGGGCGCATCTTTTCGGCAAGCAGCAGGATCACGAACAACCCCACCGCCATTACGAGAAGTCCGCCTTCGACGCCGGCGCTCATTTCTTTGCACTCCATCTGGCCTCGAAGCGAAACGTTGTTCGTTTTTCCGGGGAATCAAGTCGTACCCCTACTTAGGAGCAACAAAGCGAAATCCGCGCAGGCTTCGAAAGCGCCGGGAATAGGACTTGGGCTCGACAAGCGTAGTGTCGCCTGAAGCGTTGAATGTTGGGTTGCCGGTGACCAACTCATCTCTCAGATGAGCAGTCTTTCCGGAGTCGTTGCAATGCTAACCTCCAAGTCGGCGAGCGTGATCAGCGGAGCCGCCACGACCGTGGTCAAGCGCCCGCTCTGCGCGGTGTTCGATTTCGCGGGCCATGGGTTCTTCAGGAATTATACGCGCTGGTGCCCGCAGGTTGTGGAGTTCGAGCCTCTCGCCCAAGGCGCGGCGAAAGCCGGCATGAGGGCCCGGCAAACGACGCTCGATCGCGGCATTCGCACCGTGTCCACCTTCGAAATTCAGTCTTTCGCCCCGCCGCGGGCGATCTCCCTCAAAGGGGTGACGGAGCCGTTCATCGCGCATTACGCGTTCGAAAAGCAGAACGACGAGTCGACGCTTGTCTCTTTCAGCATTGAAGTGCAGGAGCGGCGGCTGTTCATGCGCCCGTTTCAGCAATTCCTGCGCAGGTCCCTCGAGGATGGCGCGCGGCGGACGGTTGAAAATCTCAAACAGGCGCTGGAAAGCGACCATGCCGCCGCGACGACGTCGGAGCCGCTGGCCCGCTTCATCTACGTCACGTCGCTCGATCTTCAGGAGCCGCTGCGCAGAATCGAGGCGTTTTCGGACTTGCTGGAGAACGCCTTGGCGTCCTCCAACAAGGCGGACATGCTATATGCGCAGGAAGCCATGCGCAGCTACGCGGCGACCGCGCGCAAGCTCGTCGACGATCTGCTGACCTATTCCAGCGCCGTCATGGGAGGACAACGTCTCGAGATCCTGGACATGCGCGAAGAAATAGATGCGCTCCTCCGCGACCTCGGCGGCGTCATCGCCGATGCGGGCGCGCATGTCTCGATCAAGCTTCCAGCGTTGCGGTTTGAAGCGGATCGGTCCCAGTTCGCCTGCTTGATGCGAAACATTTTGATGAACGCGATCAAATATCGAAAGGCCGGAGAGGCCCCCGAAATCCGAATTGAGGGCTCCGCAGAATGCGACGTCATTCGGCTGGAGATCGCCGACAGCGGCGTCGGGTTCGACGAAGAATTCGCGCAGGCTGTGTTCGAACCGTTTCGAACGATTTCCGCCAAGACGGAGTATCCCGGAACCGGGATCGAATTGGCGATCTGCAAATCGATCGCCGACCGCCACGGCTGGGGCATCGGCGTGAAAGCGAAGCCGGGGGAGGGCGCGGCCTTCTACTTCACAATTCCCGCGGTCGTGGAAAACGCCGCGAACGAGCGTCAGCCCTGGCTGGCCGACTGAATGACGCGCGCGTCGCCGTCATGCGCCGTTGAACATTACGTTCCCCAACCCGGCGCAGTCATAGCCGCCGAAAGCCCTGGCGCGATCCTTGAAGGCGTCGCTTGAACAAAAGCGCAGGAATTTTTGAAATGGCGGACCGAAATATGCTTTGCGCCAAACCAGGAGATCGAAGCGCTCCACCACGAGCGGCGTGAACTCGAGCTGAAACTGTCGCGCGACAGCCTCGATTCCCAGTCCGACATCCGCGCGCCCGGCCGCCACCGCCATGGCGAGATCGGTTTCGGAGCGCTCGATGGCGTCGCTGATCTTCAAGCTCGATCTTTCCAATCCCTCCTTTGCGAGCAGCGCTGAGAGGATCAACTCGCTGCCCGCCTCCGGTTGGCGTGGCTGGAACCGCAGGGCGCCGAGGTCTGCGAGCTTGGCGATCGGGCGTTTGATGGACGCGCCGTACATCAACCCGCGGGTTCGCTTCGCCCACTCGATGAGGACGACAGGCTCCTGCGCGAACATGTCCCGGGCAGCGTCGACATTCCACTCCCCGTCGTTATTTCCCGGAATGTGGAGCCCGGCCGCCAGGCAGTTGCGCGCTTTCATGCGCTCCAAACCGTCGAGCGCGCCATCGAGCAGGGCTGCGATCCCGGAACGCGACTCTCGCAACGCCCACTCCAGAAGCGGGTCATGGCCGCCAGCCATGATCAAGGGCTGGTCCGGCGCCGCCTTCTCTTTGATCCATGCCCCGTCCTGATTGCCGCCGCTCGCAATCCAGGCCTCAATCTCTTTCTTTGGAAACAATAGCTTACCGGTAACGCGGCGAACGGGCACCGCCTTTCCGGAGACGAGGTCATAGACCTTGCGCTCCTTGATCCGCAGGAGGGCGGCAAGCTCCCGGGTGGTGAAATATTCAGACATGGCAGAATGACTCTCTTCCGCATATGCCGTAAAGTTTGCATATTCGCGCTTGGTTGGAAAGCCGGCGAGCGCCCCAATTCCCTCGAATGGCAATATTCTGCGCCCCGGATGGCGTCAGAACAGGCATCGATTGCGATAATTTTACGCGTGACTCCGGCGCTTCCGTTGCTTACGCATATTCCTGCATATTCAACCGCGCCGATGGTCGTCCGTTGTCCGAGGGGTTGTCCGATGAAACTTTCATGCATCGCTTTGGCGCTTACGCTCGCTCTTGGGACCTTGCAGGCTCAGGCTGAGTCTACGGCTCCGTCGGCGCCGCCGAGCGCGCCGGCGGGCGCCTCGACTGTCACCGTCTTCGCGGCGGCGAGCCTCAAAAATGCGCTCGACGCCGTATCGAGCGCCTTCAAGGCCAAGTCGGGCGTCGAGTTGAAGGTCAGCTACGCCGGCTCCATGACGCTCGCCAGGCAGATCGAGTCCGGCGCGCCGGCGGATGTTTTCATCTCCGCGGACGAAGCGTCGATGGACTATCTCTCCGGGAAGAGTCTCATCCAGGCAGGGACGCGCACGAACCTTCTGGGCAACGTCCTGGTCGTGGTCGCCCCGAAAACATCGAAGCTGGAGAAACTGCCCTTCACCAAGGAGGCCTTTTCCGCCGCCATCGGCTCCGGCAAGATTGCGACAGGCGATCCGGCTTCGGTCCCGGTCGGAAAATATGCAAAGGCGGCGTTGGAGAAATACGGTCTGTGGTCCCTCGCGGAGCCGAATTTCGCCTTTACCGACAATGTCCGCGCCGCATTGATGTTCGTCGCGCGCGAAGAAGCGGCTCTCGGGATCGTTTATGTTACCGACGCAAAATCAGAGCCGAAGGTGAAGATCGTTGCGACCTTCCCCGCTGAGTCGCATCCGCCAATCGCCTATCCGGTCGCCCTTACCTCGTCGGCGCAGGGAGAGGGGCCGAAGAAACTGCTTTCCTTCCTGAAAAGCAAAGCGGCGAAAGAAATCTTCGCCGAACAAGGATTTAGCGTCGTCCACTGAGCGCGCGGCAGTCAATCGTTTATAGTAACGATATATACGAGTCCGACTGAAGGGTTCCCGGCTGATGACTTCCCGTAACAGCAATCACTGGAAAGCGACGGTCGCCTGGGGCGCTTTGCTTGCTTCTCTCACGACCACTCCTGTTGCGGCTATCGCCGAAGACAATCCTGCGTCGCCCGTCGCGACGAAGACGGAGTCCGCCGCCGGGAAAGGCAAGCAGTCGGACGCGACGGGCGGCGAGGCGAAGGCGGATCAAAACGGCGTGGCCGCGAAGGGCGACGCGGCCAAGGGCGCGGCGGCGAAGCCGGGCGACGCCAAGCCCGAAGAGAAGAAGAGCTATTACGTGCCGACGCGCGGCTATCGCCTCGAGCCGCAGCCCGACATTCCGCCTTACGTGCGCAATCTCGGCAAGACCTATCCGCAGTTCGAAGGGATAGACTGGCTCAACGTCGGCCTCGATTCGCGCGTGCGGTTCGAATATCGCCAGAACGACTATCGGCCCTGGACCGACACGACCACTTTTCCGCCGACGTCGCAGCGGCGCTATTTCCCCAATTCGCTGTGGCTGTCGCGCACGCGCGTTTATCTCGGCATCCAGAATATCCTCGATCCGTTCCGCGCCGTGGTCGAGTTTCAGGATTCCCGCGCCTTCAACAGCATCTATCAGCTGCAGGGCCAGGAGATTAACCAGACCGATCTGATTTCGGCCTATGGCGAACTCTATTTCAAGGACGCCTTCGGCAAGGATCCGCGCGGCAACGATCGTCCGCTCACGGTGCGCGCCGGCCGCTTCCACTTCGAACTTCTCGACCGCCGCCTCATCGCCGAAAACGAGTTCCGCAACACGACGAATAATTTCGAAGGCTTCCGCGTCAAGGTCGGCAAGAAGGACAACGACTGGGACCTCGACAGCTTCTTCATGCGGCCGGTGGTTCGGCTGCCCTATCAGTTCGACCGGCCCGACTGGCAGAACTGGGTCTATGGCAGCGTGTTCAGCTTCCGTCGCTTCTCGGAATACGTCACCGTCCAGCCGTATTTCCTCGGCCGCACCCAATATGGCGACCCGTCCAATCCGTCGAATGCGCTCAAGACCCATCGCGAGACCTATGCGCCGGGCGTGCGCATGTATGGCGTCATCGGCAATTTCGATTACGACTTCGACATCAACAAGCAGTTCGGCTCCTTCGGGCGCCTGCAGACGGCGGCGCCTTATCTCGGCACGAACACCTCGATCCAGATCACGCCGACCTTCATCAACCAGGTCACTTCGCAAAACAGCGTCGAAGTGACGGTGCCGCACAACGCCTTGGCTTGGGGGCTGGAGCTCGGCTACACTTTCTCCGAGCACCCCTGGAAGCCGCGCATCAGCACGGTCTATGTCTATGGCTCGGGCAACGGCAGCCCGTTCAATTACTCGAACAGCAATTTCGATATTTTCTACGGCTTCAACCAGCCGTTCTCGCGCAACGACTATTTCGCCTGGAACAACATCAAGGACCCGAAGGTCCGATTGGAGTTCACGCCGGCGAAGAACCTGCAGATCGACACGGCGTTCAGCGCCTATTGGCTGGCGAGCCCGGCCAACGCCTGGGACCGCGCCAATCTGTTCGCGCCGCTCGGCAACAGGGGCAATTTCCTCGGCACGGAATTCGACATCCGCGCCCGCTACAAGCTGTCGCAGTTCATCAACATCACGGCGAGCTATGCGCGCTTCTGGCCGGGGTCGTTCACATCGAGCTTCGCGCCGCCGGTGGCGTTCCAGCAATGGCCGGCGCCTTATTCCAACGCGGCCTTCGGCGTCACCCAGACCGGCACGACCTGGGGCCTGACCTCGAAGCCGACGGACTTTTTCTATCTGGAGGCGACGGCCAACGCCTTCGGCGACGGCCAGCCGATCACCAAGGATCCGGTGACGCAGCTTTGGGGCGCGGTGGGCCCGGGCGGCAAGCCATTGGCGCCGAGCTGGCGCGACGTCTATGTGGGCCTGAACGGCGGCGGCGCCTGGTCGAACCCGACGACGCGGACGTTGACGGGCGCGACCTCGCAGGCCGTCGCCAGCAATCCGGTCGCGGCGGCGTCGCGGCTGATGGATGGCGACAACCAGCTGGCCGGCTTCATCGGCGGCCTGCAGCTCGGCGCCAACTGGCGCTTCGATCCGGGCGTCGTGGCGGGCGTCGAGGCCGATCTGCATGGCGTGTCGGGCAACACCGACACGACGATGCAGGGCTCGGTGATCGCCGTCGGCAGGCCGACTTATGTGAACTACGGCCAGCGCACCGCGACGCTGAACTATCTCGGCACCATCCGCGGGCGCCTCGGCTTCTTGCCGACGCCGACGCTGCAGCTCTATGGGACCGGCGGTCTGGCCTATGGCGGGGTGATTTCCAATACGGCGCTATTTACGGCGCCGAACGGCAATCCCGCGGTCTCCAACTGGACGCTGTCCAGCGCGCAATTCACCGACTCGCTTCTCGGCTGGACGGCGGGCGGCGGCGTCGAATGGATGTTCATGCCGAACTGGAGCGTGAAGGCGGAATATCTCTATTACAATCTCGGCGACGCGACCGCGACCGGCTATAACGCCTTGCGCTACAGCGGCGCCAATATCGGCCTGCCGAACGTCGCCTATAATTACGGCCTGACCACCCGCACCAAATTCGACGGCAATCTCGTCCAGGCCGGAATCAACCGACACTTCGATCTGTTCGCCGAGCAGTGAGCCGCGCGCGAGGGCCTGCGCGCATGAGCGCCGGGTCAAACCTGACCTCTCGTCAACGAAACAGTAACCGGCGGAAGTTTTCAATCACCCGCGCGCAGCGGAAGGCCGCACAGCTCCGCCTCCCGTCTTTGAGGCGGCTGATACCGCTAAACCGCGTTCGTGCAATGCGCCGACGCACGGACCGGCGCGGTTCTTTTGGTTACCGGCTCTGTTCCGCGCCCAAAGCAGGCGGCAAACGCGCCGTGTTTGAAGTTTCGCAAGCTCGGGCGCCACATCGCCACTGGTCAGTCCATGTCTTTCGTCCAGATCGCCCCCGCCGCCAGCACGTTCTGGGCGCGCGCCATCTCCGTGTTGCTGCTTTTTGGCGCGACAGCATTCGCCGTCTCCGGCCTGCTGCTGGCCATTTCGGCCTATAAGGCCGCGAAAGATCGGGACTGGTCCGCCGCAAGATCGGCGTCGCCCTGACCGCCATTTGCGCCATCTGTGCGGCCGGGCTTGTTTTTCTGAGCTGAGCGCGGCTGTTGTGGCGAGCTTTGCCCGAGCGGCGATTCCGCTCCAGCTTGTCACGACTATGGTGCCGGTTGAGGGCACCAAACTATTATCCAAGGCTGTTTCCGGCTGTCTAGAGATTCGCTGGTTTTGCAATGGAGATAGCTCAATCTCGTCTTCCCTTGTCCGCAGTCGTGTGTCACAATCCATGTCGATTTGTGGGACCGAACGTGGGACCGATGGATGGGGAAGCTCACTGACAGGACGGCGAAGACGGTAGGCCCCGGCAAGCATGCCGACGGCGACGGGCTCTATCTTGTCGTCTCGCCCACTGGCGGGCGGAAGTGGGTTCTGCGTTACCAGATGAGCGGGCGGCGGCGTGACATGGGCTTAGGTCCATATCCTGAGACCTCGTTGTCTGCTGCCCGGATGGTGGCGCTCTCCGCTCGCACCAATATCGCGCAGGGGATTGATCCTTTGACGGCGCGCGAGGAAGGCCGAAAGGCTGCGCGGCCTATTCCGACCTTTGCCGACATAGCCAAGGAAGTAATCGCCGACGCGCAAGCCCGGACCAGCAACGCCAAGGTCGCGTATCAATGGGAGCGCCATCTTGGCCATGCTTACTGTGGGCCGCTGCTGGCAAGGCCAGTGCATGAGATTACGACCAGCGACATTGCGGCGGTGCTAAAGCCCGTCTGGCGCTCCAAGCCAGAGGTCGCCCGCAAACTTTACCCGGCGATCCGACGCGTATTCGAGAGCGCCCGCATCCGACTTCGCGACCAGCATGGCCTTAACATCGACAATCCCGCCCGCTGGGACGACTTGAAGGCCCTCGGGTTTAACGCTCCCGCGCAGTTGTCGCGCGGTCGCCATCCGTCCCTGCCTTACGAGCAAATGCCATCCTTCATTACGGCGCTTCGTGAGCGCGATGGGGTAGCCTCCACGCTGCTTGAATTCTTGATCCTGACGAATGTGCGCACCGGCTCCGCGTTGAACGCCGAGTGGCGGGAGTTTGACCTGGATGCCGGGCTCTGGACCGTTCCGGCGTCGAAGCTCAAGGACAAGAAACACCGCAAAGAGCCGTTCCGCATTCCGCTCGCGCCCCGCGCCCTGGCGATATTGAAGGAGCTGGAGGCCATCAGAACCTCCCGCTTTGTGTTTCCGAGCGCGACCGGCAAGCCTCTGAGCAATATGGCGATGCTGGTGCTGCTGAAGCGCATGAACAGCGGCGTGACCAAATGGACTGACCCTGCGAGCGACGGCAAGCCGATTGTGCCGCACGGATTCCGAGCGACTTTCAGGACGTGGTGCGAGGAGGTCGCGCGCTTCCCTCATGCTGTCGTCGAGGAGGCGATGGGCCACATTGTCGGCAACAGCGTCGAGCGGGCTTACCGCCGCACTGACGTTTTAGAGCAGCGCCGTCAGCTGATGGACGCCTGGGCCGCGCAATGCGAGCCAAGAACTACCGATAACGTCTTGAAATTTGAGAGATCGGGCGGGGCTCCCGCCTGATAAGCGGCCGGGGCGCGGTGAAGTGGCAAGCCGCGCTCCGACCTAACCACAACCGAATGTATGAGGTTCGATCATGGCTGAATCAGTTTCTACACCAAATCGCCGAACATTGCTTACCGGCCTTGCCGCAACGCCAGTTGTCGCACTGCCAGCCGTCGCAGGGTCCCTTGCCGGACATAGCGACGAACTGGGGCGGCTTATCGAGGCGCACAAGGAAGCGCGCCGGATATGGCTCGCCGCCTTAAAACGCGCGGATGCGGTTGTTCGTCCCGAGATTCCGTCCGGCCTCGGGCACCAACTCGACGACCCCTCCCTTACGCGCAATATCGCCAAGGCCGTGCTCAGAGCGCATTATAACAGAGAGCGCAAGCTCGTGATGGAGTTTGAATGGTGGGATGCCGATTTGGCGCGCGCCGCGCGTGAAAAGCTCGACGCGCGAGAGCTTGAATATCTCGCCAACGCTGACCGAATTTTCGACGAAGACGATCGAGCCCATGAAGAGGAGAGGGCCGCGCACGCCGGTGAAACGGAAGCGCTTCTCGCGCTTGCGGCCTATCCCGTGCGCAGCCTCGAAGAGGCCCGGCGCAAGGCGGCGTATCTCCTCGACGAGGACCTCCAAGATTGCCTGCCCGTGCGGGGAGTCGCGGAGCAGCTGCTGCGCTCGTTCGTCAGCGCTGATGTTTAACCATTGCGAAGAAAGGCTTTTCCCATGTCTGACGCTACCATTACCGAAACGCACGCCCCCAAGTCGTTCGCCGAACTAAGGCAAATTGCTTTGCGGATTGCCCAGCAATTGCCCGAAAATCCGGAAGACGCCAATGCGGTCGCCGGCCTCCTGTGCGATCTGGTTGACTGGCTGCATCCACGCGATTTCTCAGCCGATAAACGGATTATGGAGAGGCGCGGCAATGACTGACTATTTCTCTCTCCCGAAGGAAGAGCGCGCGCGCCTTGCGCACCATTATTGCCGCCGAATCCTCGAACTGTGCGCCGAGAAGGCGCTCGCCTGCAACGAAGCCAGTATGCAGCTCATGGAGATATTTGCGCCCAATGCCGCGCGCAATGGGAACCAAGACATCATAGACGCCTACCGGGCCAAGATGCGGAGGAAGGCGAATTGACCCCGGGCCCGTCTCTTTTCCATCTGATCGCTCTTCTATGGCGTCTCCGGCTCGCGCGGCTGATGCTTTGGCTGGCGCGGGTTACCTCCCATTACGAAGATGCCGCCATGAGTTTTGCGCGGCGCGTTTTGCGCCGCTGAGCGCATAGCAGTGGTGATAGCCGGCGTGTAATGAGCGGCTCGCCAATGGCGGGCCGTTTCTCATCGACAACTCAGCTTACTTGCGCTTCCGTTTGCTGAACTCAAAGCGACACTTGTCTGAGCACGTCTCTCTATGAGACCTCGCGCCAGACGAGCCTCCTACCTCAAAAGGTTTGCCGCAGGCCTTACATGATTTGATTTTCGCGCCGGATGCGCTGCGAAAGATGCATTGCACGGCGGCGGCGATCCATAGATTGCGTGGCGCAACAGACAATGTAATTGAGTTCGCTTTTATATCCGGCTTGTATTGTAGAGAAAGGCTTCTACTGATCTCGTAACCAAGATATCTGCCGTCTTGGACGGGCCAGTTCGTTCGATCTTGCACCCGCTGGACCAGGCGTCTCATCTGCTCAACCATATCCTTGAACGTAAAGAGACTTTCGCGCTTCATGTCTGTCAGGAGGCCGTAGGTCTTGGCAAACTCCGAGTGTCCCTCGGCGGTTGGCTGAGCGGCGGCGATCTTCAGATACAAGTCGGGAAAGGCGTCGATGGGCCGCGTAATCATGGACGGCCCTTGTGCGATCAATGTCGGTCCGATCGATCCTGATCCCGCCAGTTCCTCCAGCAATGTCTTGCGCACCCTCGGGTTATCTGGTGGCGGCGGTGGCTCTGGCTGCACGCGATAGACGGTAAACCGCGTCCACTGGAAATCGATCTGTATGGCTTGCATTTCGATGCCCCACGCTTCCGGCACGCTTTCTCACTTTCTACACTGAAACCGTGGCGCGAGCAAACAACCTCGGATAGGATTTCTTCAACTCACATTGAGTTGGAGAAAGACATGAACAATTCGCCGCTTGCGTATCGAGTCAAAGACTTTTGCACGCGCGTCGGTATCTGTCCGGCGACTTTTTATAAGCTCGTCAAGCTCGGAAAAATCCGCGTCGTAAAGATCGGCGGGCGCACGCTTGTCCCTGCCGCCGAAGCGGACCGCCTTCTCAACGGGGAGGCGGCATAACGGATGGCGCAAGCAAAAGAGCCGGCTCAGCGTGCGGACGCTGGCCGGGCTCGGGATTACATCGCTGTGGCGGCGAATGGTCCTGAGCATAACACTTCCCCAGAGTCACTCCAAGTCTTTCGCGCCGCATGGCTCGTGCGCCGCATTCCGCTGTCGCCGCAGACCGCGCGCGCTGTCATCTCCGTCTACTTCGGGGAGCCGGCGCGATGACGGACCGGAAAGCGCCCGGCGTCGCCGCCGTCATTCCATTCCCACGCGAACGCGTCTCCAAGAGACGTCGTGTCCTGCCGCCGCCAATGACGCGTATCCGTTTCGGCCCGGAGCTGCGCGCCTATCTCATGGCGATGGGAAGCGGGGGCCGCTCATGACTGAGAAGCCCCATGCCATCGACGCCCCGCTCCTACGGCAATACGTCGGCGAGCTTCTTGCCACCTTCGAGTCCCTGGCGATCAGCGCCAGGGAAGCTGTCTGGCGCGAAAACGACGCCCTCGCCGCGTGTCACATCGAGCAATTGCGCCTTGTTGGGCGCGAGATCGTTTCGAACTTCAAAGAGCTTCATGGAAACCAAGAATGACGATTTACACCGACACCCTTGCAGGGCCACCGTCGCGAGCGCGGATCGACGCCGCCGTCGAGTGGCGCGCCGAGCATTCTGCGCAGACGCCGAGCCATCGAGCCAGCCAGCAAACCTACCATGTCACGCCACCTGAAGCGCCGCCTGGATATATTCCTGCGTATCACAAGGGCCTTGTGACGCTGACCGGCGCAGAATTGCTGACGCGGGAGTTTCCGGCCCGCGACTTTCTGTTGTCCCCCTGGCTGCCGTCGAAGGGCTTGGCGATGATCTACGCCGAGCGCGGCATCGGCAAGACGTGGGCCGGCCTCAACATCGCCCATGCGACTGCTGGCGGGGGTTCGTTCCTCCGCTGGTCTGCGTCGCGCCCGTGTCGTGTCATCTATATTGACGGAGAGATGCCCGCTGGCGCGTTGAAGGACCGCTATGCGGCGATCGTCGCCGGAGCCGACTTTGAAGCGCCAGAGGACGGTTTCCGGCTCGTTGCGGCCGACATGCAGCCAGATGGATTGCCCGACCTCGCGGACCCGGCGGCGCAGCGGTTCTATGACGCCGAGATCGCCGACGCCGATCTAATCATTATCGACAATCTCTCGACCGTCTGCCGCGCCCTGCGGGAGAATGAGGCGGACTCCTGGGGGCCGGTGCAGGCTTGGTGCCTGAGACAGCGGGCGGCGGGGAAATCGGTCCTCCTGGTTCATCATGCTGGCAAGGGCGGTGGCCAGCGCGGAACCTCCCGCAAGGAAGACGTTCTCGACAGCGTGATCTCTCTCAAGCGGCCAATTGATTACGACGCCAGCGAGGGCGCACGCTTCGAGGTGCATTATGCCAAGGCGCGCGGGTTCTGGGGCGACGCCGCCGCGCCTTTCGAGGCCCGGCTTGTCGATGGCAAGTGGGTCGTCGGGGAGATCGTCATTGACGACAGCGCCGACACCATGCGGGCGATGAAGGAGAGCGGCGCGACGGTGAGAGAGATTGCGGATCGGCTGGGCGTGCCTCGCTCCACTGTGTCCGACAGGCTGAAACGGGGGCGTGAATGAGTCTCCGCGATCTGGCCAAAAAACATCTTGAGCAACAGTCCCGCTTATGTTGTCCGGTGTCCGGACACTTAGGGGCGTCCGGCCCGGACAAAACGGTTCAACCCGATATTTCTCTAGGCGTTCCGCTTGTCCGGACACCGGACACCATCCGGACAAGCCTTCATGCTCCGGACAGCTTGTCCGGTTCGGACAGTGTGAAGCCCTCGGACAAACCGGACGCTTCGGACAACTCGGACAATCCGGACAGACCGGCCGCGGCTGTGAAAACCTGCTCTGTAGCAAGTCGCCATTTTGGCGACTCGAACGCCGCTTGGTGGAACGCGCCGGTCGAGGGTTGGCCTCACCGTCTGACCATAAGAAACCTCTCGACCGGCAAGGAGACTGTCATCGACCTGCGCCGTGCGCCTACGGCAGGGAGGGCGTGACCATGCTCGATATGCCGAAGGTTCTCGTCCCCTTCAATCGGCGAGAGGCTATCAGCTTGCGCACGGCAGCCGAGATCGTGGGGCGCTCCGAGAGCACTTTGCGCAGCTGGTGCCAGAAACTATTTCATTGGGGGGAGCGGCGCTGGTTTCGCCGGCCCGACCTTTCCGTCGACGGTTGGCCCCGCGTAGCTTTATCCTCAGCAGAAAACGCTCGATTTAGGGGGATCTGTAATGTCAGCAAGCGTTGTCGATATTCCCCGCTTCCCCTCCGGCGTCCCCGGCCTCGACGCGGTTTTGCAAGGCGGCATTCCCCGTGGGTCGCTCATCCTCGTCGAGGGCCCGCCCGGCAGCGGCAAAACCACAATCGCGCTGCAATTCCTGCGTCAAGCTGTCAGAGAGGGGGAGAGCTGTCTTCTCGCATCGAATGCGGAGACGCCCGAGCAACTCAGATCGATTGTTGAATCCCATGGTTGGACTCTCAAGGGCGTCCATGTCACCGATCTGGCCGAAGGGACGGAGAGTGAAGACGGTCAACCGTTTGACTACACTCTTTTTCCCGAAGCGGAAGTGGAGGTAGGGGAGACGCTGCAGCATCTCTTCGCCGAGGTTGAGCGATTGAAACCAAGCCTCCTGGTGCTCGACACGATTTCCAGCCTTCGCGTTCTGGCCCCGACGCCCGCCTTCCACCGCCGTCAGCTCAAGCGCATCCGTGACCACATGGCCGCGCGCTCAATTACGACGGTCATGCTGGACGAGGCTGCAACGACGGACAAGGGCCTACGAAGCCAAACCCTCGCCGATGGCATCATCGAACTCGAACAAATAGACAGCTCCTACGGAGCCGACCGGAGGCGGCTGAGGGTTCGAAAGCTTCGCGGTTGCAAATACCTCAGCGGCGCGCACGACTTTTCCATCATCACGGGTGGGCTCATCGTCTATCCCCGCCTCGTCGCTCAAAGCTACGTGAGCGCTCCGAACGCTGAGCAGATACAAAGCGGGCTGAACGGATTAGACGCGCTCACGGGCGGGGGCCTCCCGCACGACTCCAGCAGCCTCGTCATCGGCCCCGCCGGAATCGGGAAATCCACAATCGTCACGCTCTATGCGATGGCGGCGGCGGCGCGCGGGGAGAACAGCAGCATCCTACTTTTTGACGAGAGCGTCGAAACCCATCTGACGCGAAGCAAGGGGCTCGGACTCGATGTGGCTGCAGCAAGAGACCAGGGGCGCGTCCGCCTGACCCATCTCGACCCTGCCGAGCTGAGCGTCGGCCAAATTGCGGACCTGGTGGTGCGGCAGGTCGAGGAGGAGGGCGTCAAGCTCGTGGTGATTGACACCTTGAATGGCTATCTGCAATCGGCGAATGAAGAGCAGACTGTCGTTCTGCACATTCGCGAGCTCATCTCCTATCTAAGCCGGCGCAAAGTCGCGACTCTGCTGACCCTGACCCAGCACGGCATCCTTGGCCCCGAGATGGCGACGCCGGTCGACCTCAGCTTCCTTTCCGACAACGTCTTTCTGTTACGCTATTTTGAGGCGAATGGCGCGATCCGCAAAGCCTTGTCCATGGTCAAGAAGCGAAGCGGTAAGCATGAGCACACAATCCGCGAATTGACAATCAAGCCTGGCGGCATTGACGTCAGCGAAGCGCTGGCCGACTTCACGGGGGTGCTTACAGGGACGCCTGTTTACGTCGGGGCAAAGCCCTAGGGGGAAGGAATGGCGGGCGAGGGCGAATATCAACGAAACCGTCCAGATGAATAAAGATGCAGGCTCCTTCGAGACCTTTTGCAGGGGAAAGCGAGGCGGAGGTTGGCGAATAGATCGTCGCCGTGGCAAATAAATGCAGGCTTGGCGATGCAGGACGATGACGGATCCATTTTGCGGCCCTTCGACGCTCGGGAAGCCATCCGCGTCAATGTGGCGGCGCGACTGGCGGGAGTTGCGCCACGGACGATTCAGCACTGGTGCACCGTGCATCGTATCGGGCGACGCGTCGGTGGGGGGCATTGGCGTGTATCAAGGGTGGCGCTCGCAATGCATCTCGACGGGGACCAAGAGGCATTGCGCCTGTATCTCGGCGGTGACCGCGCCAGCACCCGCGTCGCGGCTTATTTCCGTCGCGCGGGACTATAGCTTCGTCCGCGTCAGTTTTTCCGGAACGGGCACCAGACCTGCAATATCTCGTGGAAAGAATGGAGCATCTCGAAGGTATTTACGGTCTTGCCGTCCGGAGACTTGGCTGCGATCTGATCTAGGGCCGGCCCTATTTTGCTGATGGCGTCTCGCTGCACCTCGGCCAAGGCTTCTTCCATGGTCGGCCATGGCTCCATGCCTGAGGGCAAACGCCAGCCAGGATGCGGATCGTAGACAACCGCACGCACGGTGGAGACAATTATCTGCTTGCCTTGTTCAGATATCTTCCCGCCCGTGCAAGACTCCCAGCTTGTGATCGCTGCGTGAATTTTTTCTGCGATATCGACCACGGAACCCAGCTGTCGGTCTGAGCGGATTTTCGAAGTGCGAACTTACCTGAAGCCCCCAGATAAGTCCGCGAGGGAGTCATGGGCGCATGGCCTAAACCATTAGAGGGGAGCCACAACCTATGCAGGGTGGACCCTACCTGAGCCTTCCCATAGCTCGATAAGAACAAACCCGCCTGAATGCAGCTTTGTTTCGTGGCCGCGCGTAAATATCGGTCTATCAGACAACGCCAGCGAGGAGGGCACTGGCTCGGAAGGCTGATCAGCGATCATGCTTCCGTCAATGAAAAACACCGCATAACCCGCAAACGCCGCAAAAGCGACATGGCGTCTCGGAATCCCCGCGCTTAAGATTCTCAGATGACGCCGCATGAAATCGAACAGATTGCCGTCGCTCTCGCCGCCGTCGTTGACGCAAGCCTGTCGTCACTCGACCCGTCGGGCGCAGCCCTTCGCCAGGTGGGGTGGCACCTGCGCGAAGGGCTGAAGCTCGCCGAGCAAATGGACGCTTGCGACAGTGACGCCGCCAAGATCGTCCGCCAGTTCCTGCAAAACATTGAAAGTGAATCCGAATGACAGACAGCCCCGCCATTCTCGTCCGCCGTTTTCAATTGGCTGAAAGCCAGCGTGCAGAGTATTTCGCGACGGTCGAGGAGACCGTAACGCCCGAGCAGGTGTTGAAGCCTGACTTCTGGCGGCATGTGGCAACGACCTTGCGGCCGTATGACTTGATCGATGTCGCTGTCGATAGCTGCGATTGGTTCATGCGTCTGCTCGTCGCCGACGCTTGGCACAATGGCGTCCGAGTCATTGAGTTGAGCCGCCATGATATGACGGGTGAAGCCGAAGAGGATCAGAGCATCGGCAACGACCTTCGCGTGAAATGGCGCGGCCCGGTGAACAAATGGGCGGTTGTGCGATCGGACGGGGTTATCTTGCGGGGGAACTTGCCTGACAAGAATATCGCCCTCGAAGCGTTGGCCGCCGCCGTGTCCGACCGCGCCAAGATTGGCTTCTAATGCCGGCTGGACGCCCCAGAATCCGCCCGCATCCGTTAGACGAGGGCATTGTGGATCGCATCGCCGAGGGGCTCGCTTCCGGTCTGGGCATTCGCAAGGTCTGCGAACCTGAAGACATGCCGACGTATCAATCCGTCTATGTCGAGATGGCGAAGGGCGGCGATTTTGCGAAAGCTATCGCGCGCGCGAGAGAGGCCCAACAGGAGCACGAGGCCGACGCCTGCGTCGAGATGGCTGACGAGGCGAACGAGGGCAACTGGCAGGTTGTGAAGCTGCGCATCTGGGCTCGCCAATGGCGGGCCGCGAAACTCGCCCCAAAGAAATACGGCGAGAAGGTCCAGCAAGAAATCACTGGCAAGGATGGCGGGCCAATTGAGACGAAGGGTGACCAAGCCGTGACGATAGAGACGGCGCGCCGGCTCGCGTTTCTCCTGGAGCAAGGACGGCGGGCGCTGGAGGGGAAGGGCGAGAAACCATGAGCGGATTAGAGCCGGCGCTGATGGGCGCTGCTATGGCGACGCAAGCTGGGGGAACCTTGCTCGGCGCATATGGCGAAGCGAGCGCCGCGAATGAACAGGCCGATGCTTTGAACGTGCAACGCTACTACGACCTTTTGAACGCCCAGAACAAAGCTAAGGCGCTGAACTACGCGGCGACGACGGCGATGGCGAGCGCGCAACGGCAGGCGATGGATCGCGTCACCGACAAGAAACTGGCGCTGTCCAAGGCTCAAGCTGCTGCGGCGGCTTCGGGCGGCGGGGCGACAGATACGACCGTCGCCAACGTTATGGGCGAGATCGAGAAGCAAGGCGAGTTCAACAAAGCCATGGCGCTGTTTGGCGGCGAAACCGAAATGAACCGGCTGAATTACGAGGCGCAGAGCGCTCTGATCGAGGGAATGAACGTCGCCAATGCGCGCGGCTATCAAGCGGATCAAGTGAAGCGGCAGGGCCGGAGGAAGGCCGCTGGGACGCTTCTTTCCGGCGCGGGCGAGGTTGCCAAATCTTATACGCGCTACTCGAATGCGGCATGGCGGCAGAATGACTAAGTTACGCAAGGGCTTTTCAAGCCCGTTTGAGACGCCCGAAGCCCGAGAAGCTTTCAAAGAAGCGCTACGGGCGGCTTTCACCGCCAGCCGGGCTCTAACTGATTCCTTGGAAAAAATGCTGAAGGGAGATGCCGTCGAGCCTATGGACGCCATCGAAGAAGCGGTGGCTGAGGCGCGGAACGCTCAGGCGGCGTGGGCGCTGTTTGCGCGGCTTTCTGATCCGGCGAGGGGCGAGGGGTCAAGGCTGAATTAATACGACAATCCGCGCCGCCTATTTGGTTGCTTGCGTGACAGCCGATTGTCCGGTCCGAGCGACAGGCAAACCCTGCATGATGAATGAGAATCCTACCTTAGCCGCGTTTTCTCCTACCACGATCACGTCGCCAGGGACGACCTCTGGGTCGTCAGCTTGACCATTGCGGATGGCGGCGAGATCGTAGGGGATCATTGTCCGGGAGCCGTTGACGTTCCTGAAGACCGTCACGCTATCTGAGTTAACCTCTCGGTCTACGCCGCCCGCCTTGGCGATTGCCTGCTCAAGACTATCCCTCCCACGCAAGGGGAAGACTCCAGGGGTTTTAACCGCGCCTTCGACCGTCACACGCCGGCTATTGTATTCCGTCACCATGATGCTGACTTGGGGCGATCGCATATACCCAGCGTCGAGGCGCTTCTGAACGTCGCGCTCCAGCTCCGCAGAGGTTTTGCCGGCCGCTGGCGTTACCCCAATCAGCGGAAGATTGATGGTTCCGTCCTCTGCCACTGGAACAACCTTGGAAAGATCGGGCGCTTTGTAGACCGTGATCTGAAGGACATCCATGGGCCCGATCATATAACTCCCGCTGCCAGGCTTCGTTGAGGAGGAATAGCGGTTTTCCACCTTCGCGGCGACTGCTTGAGGCTGCTCCGGTGACGCCATGTTAGCCCCGTCGCCCGGCACTCCGTTGCAGCCGACCAAGCCTGCAGTAATCAATGAGCATTGCAAAAAGGCTTCAACGGCTTTGGCCAGACGCGCGCAAAGAGGCATTTTTCACTCACTGACCTGATGAGAACCGCCCTCGCGGCGCTGAAAGCATGATCCCGGAAGTTTGACTATTCGTTGTCGCAGCGGCGGCGGCGGCGTGGGAATTGTTCACGCGGCTGTCTGGTGCGGCGCTGGATGATGGGACGCGGCCGAATTGAGTGCTGCGCTGTCGGCGAGGTTGGGCGTTATGACTGGGCGGTTTAGTACCCGTCTGAGTCGTCGTCTGGTGCCGGAATGGCAGGAGGGGTCGGCCTAGCCGGAAGATCTACAGAGTAGCCTTCATCATTTGGAATTAGTGCCGCCTCCGTGGGCGGTTCGGGCGGGGGACTGGATTGGGCATACACAAGCAACGAGCCGGCAAATAGCGCCGCGCCCGCAAGGCCGGTTCGAACTATTAGCCGCATTATTGGGACCTCCCTGTCTGCTGGAGACCCGTCAACAGTGCCCCACATGGCGCGGATGGATTGCCTGTCAATCGTGATGGCAGGGTCCGCGCGACCGCGTCGAAGCTCAATTCTTTCTTGATTGCACAGGCTAAACTAAGCGCAGTTTAGCGGTTAGAGAGCGGTCGACATGGAAGTGCTCTCCTTGCCAGCCTGCCAAGCTACTGGGCCGGCCGCTAGTTAGCAGACTGGAACGTGCTGCAAGCACTCTGCGTTATCTGTTCGGCAGCACGGCGTGGCCTTGGACTAGTCGTACTCACCCCAGTAGTAGAAGCCAAACAGCCCCCGTGCTGCTTCTGGCATGAGGGCTGAATCGTCTAGATTGGTAGAATCCACAGCTTCCGAGCGACGGTGGCAAGCGTAAGATCACGGCGCAGCGCGCCTTGCGATTTTGTGGGCCAGCCCCCCAGCGACCACCAAGCTGGCATGGCGTGCTGCTCCTTCCCAACCGATCTATAAGTGGCCTGGCGCAGGAAGAGCGAAAGGCAAGAGGGGGAATCCACAGCTAGCGGGGACGCGCGGGCCGTGTAGTCTCGGCCCCGTGCGGTGTTGAAGCCTCTTCATCGCACGGATTGTGTGCGGAAACTGCTGGCGTGCCGCGAGCAAGCCCTCCGCGGCCCGTCAGTCTTTTTGATCCCTCAAAACAAAGCAATCAGCTGCCGAAAATCACCGTCGCTCTGGCAACGGACGAGGTGGCAGAACAACCCTAAGTAGAAGCCACAGCTACTCAACAGGCTGTCTGTCTTGTCAGATTTGATCTGCGGCAGCCGGTGGAGGGCTATAAAGTTTTGATGTCGGCCCTGCTGTTCCTCGGCGCTGTCGCATGCACCGCCTCTGGTCTAGCTCTCGCCATAGCCACCTGGAAGGCCGCGAAAGCTCGCGACTGGGAGGCCGCGAAGATTGGCCTAGCGCTCACCCTCATCTGTCTGATTTTCGCAGGCGGGCTGGGCGTGACGCCAATCATCTTGGCGGCGAGTTCGCGAGCCTTCATTCGGGCAATCCATCGGCCGTCGGAAACGACGGCGGTCATCAACCTCGATAGGGGCTTATCGCCCTCGCAGGCGCAGCCGTGACCCTCACCTACACCTTCACCCAGCTCTCCACCGTGGCGCTTGGCTTTGCCGGGGCGCTTCTTAGCCTTTCCCTCGCCCTTTCCACCTACAAGGCCGCGCAAGCTCGCGATTGGGCGGGGTTGGGAATCGCTTTGGCCTTTATCTGTGCTTTCATGTTCGCAGCAGCCAGGCTCATCTCTGCGTTGTTCTAGATGACGTTGGTGATTGACCACCTCGACCGCGCCACCGTCGTCCAGGCCCGCGAGTTCGCCAAGGCGAGAGGTTGGCTAATCTGCCGAAAGCCTTTCTCCTGGCGCACCCTAGCTAGGGGCGAACGCATCGACGCGCGGGACGGCGAGCCCGAGCTGCCCCCGTTCTGCTCGCGGCCCGTCTTCTTCCGCAGCAGGGATGGCTTTGGCGCTGCGATATTGGCGCTGAACGTCCCTGAGGTTGATAGCCAAGGCTGTCAGCAATTCGCGGCGGCGCATGGTCTGATGATAGAGACGCTTGCGGAATGGGACGAGGCAATCCTATGGACGCGCGACTGGCAAGCAAGAGAACGGGAGCTGATTGCTGAATACGAGGCTATCCGCGGTGTCTCTAAAGAGCAGGCTCGATTGCGGGCCAGGTGCGCGATGGAATGGGAAGGATGGCGGCCGCCGAAAACGGCAGCGTATATTTTGCGCCGCTGAAGTTTGCGAGCGCGATAGGGCGGTGATGCTGACGGTGTCAGGACTACAAGTAACTGGAACCGAACGGTGTTTCTCCGCATTAGCTCTCGGGGGCACCCTCGCTTACCTGAGAGCTTACCATGCCGGAGCAAATCATAGCCCTTGCCGTAACTCTGGAGGGCTTTCTACTCATGATCCTCGCAGTCTTTCGGATAGTAGCGTTTTGAATGACGATCAGACGCCCCGACCGTGGATGCATCGGCGGGGCGTTTTCGCTTTGGGCGCGGTTGGACCTCATGTCACCTCGTATGTGACAGTCCCGGTTCTGCTTTTAGAAAAGCTCCGCCAGGGCGACGGGCGACTCGGAAGGCAACCTCGGCTGCAACAAAGGGCGACATGAGGGGGGATAATGGCCTAGCCAACGCAAAATGTGGGACCAAACGTGGGACCGTTGGCGAAGCCAATTGGTTAGCCCCCAGTATATCAGACGTTTATGCCGTGCACCTGGTGCCGGTTGAGGGATTCGAACCCCCGACCTACTGATTACAAATCAGTTGCTCTACCAGCTGAGCTAAACCGGCAGTTCCCTGCTTTAATCGTCCAAGCGCGGCGTAAGGTCAATCCTGCGGCTTCCGAAGGCGCAGGTGAATCGCGGTGAGGGTCGCGGCGCAGGCGTTGGAGACGTTGAGGCTCTTGATGGGGCCCGGCAAGTCGAGCCTTGCGACGACGTCGCAACGTTCGCGGGTCAGGCGACGCAGGCCGTTGCCCTCGGCGCCGAGGACGAGAGCCAGCGGCGCCGACAATGGGACCGTTTCGATCGGCTCCGCTCCTTCCGAATCGAGGCCGATGACGCCGTAACCGCGGTTGCGCAGATCGTCGAGGGCGCGGGCGAGATTGACGACCGAGACGATCGTCACATGCTCCAGCGCGCCAGACGCCGCCTTGGCCAGCACGCCCGCGAATTCCGGGCTGTGGCGCTCCGTGACGATCAGCGCGTCGACGCCGAAGGCGCAGGCGGTGCGCAGGATCGCGCCGACGTTGTGCGGGTCCGTAATCTGGTCGAGCGCCACTACGACGCCGCTCTTGCTGACGATGTCCGAGAGATCGGCCTCGGGCAGCGGGCGGGCCTCCAAGAGCAGGCCCTGATGCACGGCCTCGTCGCCCAGATGGCGCGAGAGCGCATGCGAATCGGTTAGGCGCGGCTCAAGCCCGGCAGCCTTGGCGAGATCGGCGATGCGGGGCAGGGCGGTCTCGGTCGCATAGAGCGCGAGCAGCTTGCGCCGACCGCTTTTCAGCGCCTCGCGGACGGCGTGGGCGCCATAAAGCGTCACCACCTCCGGCGAGGCGGCGCGAAACGGGCCGCGCCTCACATCGCCGGCGGGCGGCTCGCCCCTCTGCGGGGGCCGGGCGCTTGCCGCGCGCGCCTCCCTGGCGCGCTCGGGGCGATCGTTCCGAGGACCGCGGCCGGGCCGCTCCTTCTGGGGCGGACGGCGGCTCATCGCAGCGCCGCCGTCTTCACCCACCACTCCGGATGTTGCCGCCTGATGGCCCGGGCCGCGGTGGCTGCGGCCTGCGGCGCGCCGAAAATCGCGAAGCAGGTCGCGCCCGAACCCGACATGCGCGCGAGCTTGCAGCCGCGCGCCGCGCGCAGCACGGCCAAAACGTCGACAATCACAGGCGCCTGCAGGCAGGCCGGGTCCTCAAGGTCGTTGCGGCCTCTCGAGAGGAGCGCGAGAAGCTCCGCCGCCGTGGCGTCGGAGCCGATCTCCGGATGGGCCGCGCCCGCCACCCGCTGGCCGGGCTGCAGGCCGAGTCGCGCGAACACCGGGCGCGTCTCGACCGGCACGCCGGGATTGATCAGCACCGCCGGCAGCAGCGGCAAGCGCAGGAGCGGCCCCAGCGATTCGCCCGCGCCGCGCATCATGCGGGCGCGGCCGGCGAGGCAGACCGGCACGTCGGCGCCGGTGTCGCGCGCGGCCTCGCGCAATCGGGGGTCCTGGGCGTCGACGCCGTTCGCGTGGGCCAGGAGGCGAAGCGCCGCCGCCGCGTCGGAGGAGCCGCCGCCGATTCCCGCCGCGACGGGCAGGCGCTTGTCGAGGCGAAAGGCGCCAAGTTTGAGCCCCTTGATTCGCTCGGCGAGATTGCGCGCAGCCTTTAAGACGAGATTGTCGTCGCCCGCGCCTGCGGCGGCGCCGGTCGGGCCAGCGATCTCGAGCGAGAGGGAGGAGGCGGGCGAAAGCGTGAGCGTGTCGCCCGCGCCGCTGAAGGCGACGAGGCTTTCGAGATCGTGATAGCCGTCGGCGCGTCGGCCCAAAATGTGAAGCGTGAGATTGATTTTCGCGGGGGCGCGCGTTGAGAGCATCTACCCCGACCTCCGCTTTAGGGTTTTCGCGGAGCTTCTTTGGAGCGGGCGAAGGGATTCGAACCCTCGACCCCAACCTTGGCAAGGTTGTGCTCTACCCCTGAGCTACACCCGCATCCGTTGCGCCGTTTTGGCTGGCCGCCAGCCGGCGCGGGGGTCTTATGCATCAATCGATCCGGCATTGCAACAGGCTTGAGCAAGGATTTTCACAAGCCTGCCGGATCGCGGCGTTCCGGGCGGACGGGGCCCGAAACGCCGCTTTTTTCGCGCTTACTGGATCATGCGCGCGGTCGAGCCGGTGTTGCCGGTGATGTTGGCGCTGTCCGGAGAAATGAGCTCCGGAACCCAGGTCAGAGCCACGACGACGAAAGCGACGAAGCCAGCGATGTAAAGCAGAATCTTGCCGACCTCGGCGCCGCCGTGAACGTTAACAGACATGTTTTCCCTCCCATTGTTTTCGTTGAGACGAGGCCTCGTTATTAGCCCATCACAGCAAGTAAAGCAAATATAAAATGCGACATATGGACGCAATCTGTGATATTAAACTAAGTATAAATAAGTATAGACGTGATAGATTACAGAACGGCTTCATAAAGCCAGTTCTGTTCCTTCGTGTCGTCGGCCATGTCGAAGCGATGCCCGACCGCCGCGCAGGCGGCCGGGTTGGCTGCATCGACAAGAGAGAGCGACGGCTGAAAACGCCTATGGCCTCTAGGCGGTCCGGCCATCGCTCGCCAACAAGGCAACAGGGGGAAGCCGTCGTTGACCGGATCAAAATGACGTGGGAGGGGCCGCCGCAAAAGGACCACAGGCCCGCGAGTCCTTGGTAAATATACTTGGAACTACGATAATTGTTGTCGTTGGTCTGAAATCTTTACTGCCAAGGCGGCGGCGTTTGGGGGAAACGCGCAGCGAAATCGGCGAATAACTCTCGAGGCCGCGCCGGGCCAAGGTGATTCGAAGGAAAAGCAGGGCGCAAGGGAGGGGCTCAATAGCCGCGGCGGCCGCCCACGGCCCGATGCGCCAAGTTGGCCGCGGGCGATGGCGGCGGCTTGCTCGAGGGGCCGCACGCTGCGGTCGCCCCTTATCCCGTCTCATGCAGGCGCTGGCGTTCAGAGCCCTCGGCGGCGTGCGGCTGGGGCTATTTGCACTCCTGCGCCACGCGGGCGAGGGCGTCGGAGAGGCCCTTCAGCGCATAGGTGTCGATGGTCGACGTGCCTTTGGACGAGGCGGCCTTGACGATAAGCTTCGCGCCGCCCCGAAGGGCGCCGACGAACTCCTTCTCTTTCCCCTGGTCCTTCACCCAGGCGTTCGTGCCCTTGGTGATCAGCTCCCAGTCGTCGCCGTCGATCTCGGCGGTGGCGGCGGAGCCGTCCTTGGTCGCATAGCCGAGATTGATCGCCACCTCGTTGCGCACCCCTTCGCCAGGGCGGGAAGAGATGAAAATATAGCCGGGCGTGTCCTTAAGCTTTGCCTTGGGCTGGCGGTCCTTCGGCTGGCCGAGCGCGTAGCAGGTCTTGTCCTTGCCGCTCAGCGCCAGATAGGCGCCCCATTCGCCGTAGGAACCGAGTTGCTCTGGCTTCCCCGAGCCGCCGGCGTCGCTCTTTTCGGCTTTATCGGTCTTGTCGGCCTTGCCGAGTTTTTCCGCCTTATCGTTCTTGCCGGCCTTCTTGTCCTTGGCGCCGTCCTTCGAAGCGTCGTCGGCGGGCTTCTGGTCCTTCTTGTCCTTGGCGGCGTCTTTGGCGGCCGCCGGCTTGTCCTTTGCGGGCGCCGAAGCTGGCGCGAGGGCGAAGGCCGCCGCGAGGGCGGCCGCGAGCGACAGTCCGAAAAGGCGACTGGCGCGCCGGGCGGAGGATGGGAACGTCGATTCGTTCAGCATTGGCAAAAGTCTACTTTCGGCTTCCTGTCCGAACAAGACGGCATCACGCCTCCTTTTTGGCCGCCATCAGGTAATTGACGTCGGTATCGTGGCTCTTGCGCCAGGTGCGGGTGAAAGGCTGGAAGGTCATCCCGGCGCGGTCGATCTCGCGCAGGCCGGCGCGGCGCAGCCAGGCCGACAATTCGTCCGGGCGGATGAATTTGTCGTGATCATGCGTGCCCTTGGGCACCCAGCCGAGGACATATTCGGCGCCGACGATCGCGAAGAGATAGCTCTTCATCGTGCGGTCGATCGTCGCCATGAAGATGAGCCCGCCCGGCTTTACGAGCCGCGACAGCATAGCGATGAACTCGCGCGGACCCTCGACATGCTCGATGACTTCCAGCGCCGCGACGGCGTCGAACTGCTCGCCGGTCTCCGCGAGGGCTTCCGCCGTGATGTTGCGGTAGTCGATGTCGAGCCCCATTTTCTCGGCGTGGCGGCTGGCCACGGCGATATTGTTGGGCGCCGGGTCGATCCCCGTCACCCTGGCCCCCAGTTCAGCGAGCGACTCGCTCAGAATGCCGCCGCCGCAACCGATGTCGGCGATGCGCACCCCCTCCAGCGGCCGCTCGGGCGCCTCGTTCAGCGCGCTGGAGTCGCCGAGGAGGAAGCGGCGGACGTGGTCGCGGATATAAGTGACGCGGATGGGGTTGATTTCGTGCAGGATCCCCATCTTGCCCTTTTTGTCCCACCACAGATCGCCGAGGCGGTTGAAACGCGCGACGTCTTCGGGGTTCACGCTGGCGGAATGGGGCGAATTGGACACAAGGAACCTCTATAGACTTTGCGTTTAGTGGTCAGTGCGCGGGGTCGAGCGCCTGTATCAGTGTCTTGGCGACATTTTCCATCGGCTTCTTGGACGCCTGGAAAATCGCGAAATCAGCAACCGAGGACGCGGTTTCCCTACCCTGAGCGTCGGGCATCACCGCGACGACCGATTTGTCTAGCGCCTTCGCCGCGCCGGCTTCGAACCAGACATTGTTCGCTTGGCTGGCGCCGGTTTGCGGCACGATCTGGATGAGTGCGTCTGAGTCGCTGAGCGCTTGGCGGAAATAATCGAGCATATTCGCGCCTGGAACCAAATCCTGCATTGGATCGATGACAAAGAGCCCTTGCCTTTCGAGCTCGCGCCGAAGGGAGGCCGCAAATTCCGCGTCACTATGTGCGTAGGAAAGGAACGCCTTCACGCGCGCGTCTCCGATTTAGCCCGGTCAGACATCTCGCTTATGTAATCGTCGAAGTCGTCCAGGGCAACGAGGTTCGTCGGGCCGAGACAGACCAGTCCGCCGTGGTTTTTCTCGATTTCCTCGATCGTTACTCCATACGTGACGCCGACTAAGCGCTTGCCCAAGGCCCAGGCTGCTGCGATTTCCGTCCAGACCCAGTTGCGGTCCACCGACCAAGGCGTCAGGAGCGCCACCAGCTCCCGGCTGTTCCGGGTTCCTTCGAGAACGCGTTCGGCGATGCGGTCGCCCCTTTTTGATGTCGAAAATATCGATGAACGGCGTTGCGCCCGCGTCAGTGATCGATCGCGCCATCTGCTTGGCGATCCAGCGGTCGCGCCAGCCATGAGAAATGAAAATAAGGTAGCTCAAAACGGCCCTCGTGAGCGCTGGCTCGTCCCGCCGTTGACAGGGGGGCGGGGGCGGTCACATATACGCCCGCTTTGCCGGATTGGCGAATGGGAGCGCATCAGCCGCTCCCCGCCCGCGGCGCCTGGTTTCTAACGCGGTTCCATGTCACGTCTTGTCATGAAATTCGGCGGCACCTCGGTCGCCACTGTCGAGCGCATCCGCAATGTTGCGCGCCATGTGAAGCGCGAGGTCGACGCCGGCCGCGAGGTCGCGGTGGTGGTCTCCGCCATGGCGGGCAAGACCAATGAGCTCGTCGCCTGGTGCAAAGAGGCTGCGCCGCTTTACGACATGAAGGAATATGACGCCGTCGTCGCCTCTGGCGAGCAGGTCACCGCCGGGCTCCTCGCGATCGCGCTGCAGGAAATTGGCGTCAACGCCCGGTCCTGGCTCGGCTGGCAGGCGCCGATCTGCACCAGCGGCGCGCACGGCTCGGCCCGCATCGAGTCGATCGACGGCGAGGGGTTGATCGCCGGGTTCGGGCGCGGAGAAGTGGCGGTCGTGGCCGGCTTCCAGGGCGTCCACAAGGAATCGGGCCGCATCACGACGCTCGGCCGCGGCGGCTCCGACACCAGCGCCGTCGCGCTCGCGGCGGCGATCCACGCCGACCGCTGCGACATTTATACGGACGTCGACGGGGTCTATACGACCGATCCGCGCGTCGTGCCCAAGGCGCGCCGCATGCCGCGCGTCGCCTTCGAGGAAATGCTCGAGATGGCGTCGCTCGGCGCGAAGGTTTTGCAGGTCCGCTCAGTCGAAGTGGCCATGGTGCACAAGGTGCCGACCTATGTGCGCTCCTCCTTCGACGATCCGGCCAATCCCGGCGAGGGGACGCTCATCTGCAACGAGGAGGATATTGTGGAAGCCCAGGTCGTCACAGGCATCGCCTTCTCGCGGGACGAAGCGCAGATCACGCTTCGTCGCGTCGCGGACAAGCCGGGCGTCGCCGCGGCCGTCTTCATGCCGCTGGCCGAAGCGGGCGTCAATGTCGACATGATCGTGCAGGTCGTCTCGGAGGACGGCATGACAGACATGACCTTCACTGTGGGTTCGGCCGATTATGAGCGGGCCTATGCGCTGCTGACGAAGATCAAGGACGAAATCGGCTTCGCCAGCATGGCGGGCGAAAAGGACGTCGCCAAGGTCTCGGCGATTGGCATCGGCATGAGAAGCCACGCCGGCGTCGCGGCGCGCGCCTTCCGCGCCTTGTCCGAGCGCGGCGTCAACATTCGCGCCATCACCACGTCGGAAATCAAATTCTCGGTGCTGATCGACGAGGCCTATACGGAGCTCGCGGTTCGCACCCTGCATTCGCTCTACGGACTCGACGCCGCCTGAGACGGGTTGACAGCCGCCGAAGCCGCGACATTTCGCTTCCTGTAATCCCCAAGGGAGGGATATCATGGAAGAGCTGACCAGACGCGTCGTCGAGTCGACGACGCTCGATCCCACGATCGCCAAGGCCGCTATCGGCCATGTCCTCATGTTCCTGCGGGACGAGGTCCCCGAAGGACATGTTGGAGAGTTAATCGACAAGATGACGGGCGCCCGAGAGGCCGTCGCCGCCGCGCAGGCGAAAAGCGACGGGGGCGTGACGCAGGCGATTGAAGGCATGACCAGCTTCATGGGGCATGGCCGCGCCGACCTCAACATTCTCATCGGCAAGCTCGCCAATCTCGGTTTGAGCGCGGAACAGAGCCGGCGCCTGCTGGAAGAGACATTGGCGCGCGCCGAAGTTTTAATCGGCGCCGAAGGCGTCGCCAAAATTCGGGCGATGCTGCCGGCGATGGCCGAGCGTTCCGGAATGGCCTCGCCGCCTGGCGAAGAAGGCGAGATGCGCCCGCGCGCATGACGAACCACAGTGGCGCGGCGTGGCCGCGCCACTATTCGATCTGCCGGACGCGCATTTGGGCGTTTCTCCCGTTCCGTTTGATCGACGCGCGTCGCGGCGAACGCTTGCAATTCCGGTTGCTGGCGGCGAGACTTCCGAAAAATGCGGGGGAATCGATATGGATGAATTGATTGCGCGCGTCTCTACGGCGATCGGGGTCGAGGCTGGCGTCGCGAAGACCGCAATCGGTCAGGTGCTCGCGTTCCTGAACAAGGAACTGCCGGATGGCGCCGTTGGCGAGTTCTTCGACAAGGTTCCGGGATCGCGCGAGGCGGCCGATGAAGCCGCCGCGGGGGGAGAGGCGAGCGGCATGGGCGGCATGCTCGGCGGGCTTTTTGGCTCTGGCCTGATGGGCCTCGCCGGCAAGCTCAACGGCCTCGGCCTCGACATGGGCCAAATTCACAAGCTCGGCCATGAAATCTTCGGCTATGCGGAGACAATCATCGGCAAGGAGAAGGTGCAGCAGATCGCCAATGGGATCCCGGGGCTGTCGCAATTCATGTGACGTTGGGGCGGCGCTGTTCCTCTCTCCGCCGAACGGGGAGAGGAAGCGTCATGCTTTCCCGCGGCCGCGCAGCGTGGCGATCCCGACGCCTGCGGCTCGCATCACGCCGGCGAGCACAGCGCCGTAAACAACGGCCCCCACGGCGCCGAGAGTTAGTAAGGCCACGAGATTGGCAAGGGCGCCGAAATGAAGCGCGAAGGCGAGGGCGGGCGCTCGGCCGAAGATGGCGATGAGGGCGAGAACCGCGGTGGCGATAAAAGTCGCGCCGAGCGTCTTGGCGAAGACGCCGTCGAACTCCATGAAGCCTTCGGCGATGGCGAGGGCGACCAGCGCGGCGAGATTGATCCACAGCCCGACCGATGTGGCCGTCGCGAGGCCCACGGCGCCGAGCGAGCGGAACAAAGCGACTTTGAGCGCCACATTTACGGCGAGCGCGGCGAGCGCGATTTTCATGGGCGTCGAGGTGTCGCCGCGCGACTGGAAGCTTGCGCGCGCCGAGGCGATCAGCACCAGCGCCATCAGCCCGGCGCCATAGGCGGCGAGCACGTCCCCGGCGGCAATGGCGTCGCCGGCCGTGAATTTGCCGCGCATGAACAGGCCTGCGACGATCAGCTCCGGCAGGGTGTCGAAGGCGACGAAGAAGGGCGCCGTCAGCGCGATGGTGAGCGCCATGGTGCGGCTTTGCGCCTGATGCGCGCCCGCGACGTCGCCGGAGGCGATGCGACGGCTCATCTCCGGCAGCAGCACCGTGCCGGCGGCGATGCCGATGACGCCGACGGGAAGCTGATAGAGCCGCTCGGCGTAGGAGATCGACGACACGCCGCCATCGGCGAGCATCGAAGACAAAATCGTATCGGCGAAGACGGCGATCTGCGGGCTCGCGGAGCCGATGACCGCCGGGCCCAACTTGATGAAGAATTCGCGCACACGGGACCAATGCGGCTTGCGCAGGCCCCGCAAGACGCCGATCTGCCGCGCGCCCCACATCAGCAGGCCGAGTTCGAGGGCCCCGGAAATGGTGATGCCCCAACTCGCCGCATAGCCGGGATTGGGGAAAAGCTTCGGCGCGACGACGGTCAGGGCCAAAGCCGCCATCACCGTGAGATTCATGAGGTTCGGCGCGAAGGCGGGCAGGGCGAACCGGCCATGGGCGTTGAGCGTGCCCATGTGCTGCGCGAAGAGGGTCATGAACAGGAGATAGGGAAAGGTGATGCGCGTCAGGCTGACGGCGAGGGCGAATTTCTCCGGCCGATCGTCGAGCCCCGGCGCCAGCAGACCGACGAATTGCGCCGCAAAGAGCCAGACGAGCAGCAAAATCACGATCTGCGAGGCGAGGAGCAGCGTATAGACCTCCCCGGCGAATTCCTCGGCCGACTCGTCGCCTTCCTGCTCCAGCGCCTTGGCGTAGGAGGGGATATAAGCGGCGTTGAACGCGCCTTCGCCGAAGATCGCCCGGAAACTGTTGGGCAGGCGCTGCGCGATGAAAAATGCGTCCGAGACCGCGCCCGCCCCCATAATCGCCGACTGCATCGCAAGCGACAGAAACCCCGTCACGCGCGAGAGCAGGGTGAAACCGCCGACGGAAAGAAGACTGCGAATCATAAATCCGCTTTTACCAAGATATTTTGCAAATTCTCCCTCTTTTCCGAGGGGCGCTCGGGCACCGGCGCCGGACGCGGGGCTACGGTCAGACGCAAAACTCTGCTAGAAGGCTGTCGGCGTGGCTCCGTAGCTCAGCTGGATAGAGCAACTGCCTTCGAAGCAGTGGGTCGCAGGTTCGAGTCCTGCCGGGGTCGCCAGAAAACCTGAGTAGTTCTCGCTAATTTATTTAAGCGTATTGTCCTGCTCATCAGGGTCAACGAAGTCGACATCAAACGCAATAATGAAGTTTCCATGCATAGGCGCTGGCGCCATAAGCTCTTCAACGGTTAAGCCGCTACGAGTTGACGCATTTTCGGCCTGTTTACAAAGCGATGCCTCCACTTGCTCGGAGATATTGCTAAGTCTTTGACGTAACAACTCTAGGACACGGTCAAATTCAATCGTCCAGTCGAAGGCTGTGAAAGAAAATTGGCATACAGGCGTTGCAAGTTGCAAGCAGTTTGGCAGAGGCCCAAGCAAGGTTTTGTTACCTTGAGTACTGCCTGAGGTAATCGAGAAAATGGTTGCAGCCTCTAAAACCGGCCCATCTCCAGTTAGCTTCACTTTATCGATTAGAACGTATGAAAGCACTCCAAATAATGGGGCTTGTAAGGATTTCTGCTTTGCTCGGTTTGGCAGGGTACCGAGAGGATGATCCATCTTGTTGCGCATGTGAGTTGCAGGCTCAGACAGCTCACAGAAGCTTCGTAGTTTTGACCCAATTCGGCCATTGGTGATCCGAGGGATCATCGTGCGAAGAATATGAAGCTGATCGACGATCGTCCAAGCATGAGCGAAAAGCGAGGTTCTTTCGCGTTCCGATGAACAAATAATCTTGTCGCCAAGCCTAGCGGTCGTCTCGCGTATAGAAGACCAGGCGAAATCTAGGACGTCAGCCGAAAATACTATGGCTTCGCAACGAAGCCGTTGGGCGGCATCAAGGTTGGCGGGCAAGCGTCGAAGAACAGATTCCTTGGCGAGCATAATATTGTTTTCCAGGGGACTTTGTCGCGATGCGGGTCGAGCTAAATTTTCAGCCTAGTCCCGCGTGCAGAACAATTCGTCCAGCCGATGAAGTTTATTCCTCTTTCCCCGGCTTATACTTCTTCACCTCCCGCGAAATCTCCGCCCCGGTCCGGGCGTCATATTCGATCTCGACCTTCCGGTTGTCCGGGGTCAGGATGTCGACCTCATAGATCAGCCGGCCGTGTTCCTGCTCCAGCTCGATCTCCTTGATCGTTCCGGCGACGGCGGCGCGGGCCTGATCCAGAATGCGCTCCATCGGCAGCACGCCATTGGCGTCGGCCGGGTAGAAGATGTCCGCGAGCGGGTCGGCGGAGACGGGGCTCGCCGCGAGAAGGGCGAGAGACGCCGCGGCGAGAAGCGGGTTCAGGCTTTTCATTTTTCCTCCTTGCGAGGCTCAAACGTTTTGAAAGGAACGCAGCTCGCGAGGATAGGCGGCGAATGGCGAACGCTCAAGCCGCCGCGTCGTCTCGCTTTCCGCCCTCGATCCGCTCGGCCACGAGATAGAGCGGCCGGCCTTTCACCTCGTTGAAAATGCGGGCGATATATTCGCCGAGGACGCCGAGCGAGATGAGTTGCACGCCCGAGAAGAAGGCGATCGACACGACGAGCGTCGGGAAGCCCGGCGTATCGACGCCGAAGAGCATGGTCCTGACCCAGTAATAGGCGGCCATGCCGAGCCCGAAACAGGAGATGGCGAGGCCGACATAGGTCCAAACCTTCAAGGGAATCGACGAGAAGGACATGATGCCGTCGAGCGCGAAGCTCATGAGGCGCGGCAGATTGAATTTCGAGGCGCCGCTCGCCCGGTTCTCGACCTCGAAGGGCACGCCGATGGATTTGAAGCCGATCCAGGCGAAGAGGCCCTTGTTGAAGCGCGCCCGCTCGCGCATCGACAAGAGCGCGTCGACCGCCTGCCGGTCGAGAAGCCGGAAGTCGCCCGCGCCCGGCGGCAGCGACACGTCGCCGAAGCGGTCGATGATTCTGTAGAAGAGCCGCGTCAGGATGGCGCGGAGTTTCGGATCGGCGGCGCGGTCGACGCGCTGGCCATAGACGTTCTTGTAGCCTTCGCGCCAGCGGGCGATGAACTGCGGGATGACCTCCGGCGGGTGCTGGAGATCGGAATCCATGATGACCACGGCGCGCCCGCGCGCTTCGTCGAGGCCCGCGGCGATCGCGACCTCCTTGCCGAAATTGCGCGAAAAGGAGAGAGCGCGAAACCGCGGCTCCGCCGAGCAGAGCGCGCGCAATTCGCTCAAGCTCTCGTCCTGCGAGCCGTCGTCGACGAAAATGGCCTCGAAAGCGATTCCCGCGCCTTCCAGCGCCGGGACAAGCCGGGCCGCGAGCGGCTGCAGATTCGCGCGCTCGTTGAACACGGGGATGACGACCGATATATCGGGGGGCTGAGTTCTGTCGTTCATGTCGCCGTTTCAAGCAGAAAATCGGGGCGCGGCATAGGCTGCAAACAGGAGGTTGGGGCAATGGCGAAAGACCGGATCATCGCCCTTTGCGCGGATGATTACGGGCTGTCCCATGGGGTCAGCGTCGGCATTCTGGAGGCGCTCGACGCCGGGCGCCTGACGGCGGTCTCCGCGCTCGTCAACGGACCGCGCTGGCCGGCGATGGGCCGCGAACTGCTCCGCCATTCGCGAAACGCCGATGTCGGCCTCCACTTCAACCTCACCCTCGGCCGCCCGCTCGGGCCCATGCCGGCCTTCGCGCCCACGGGGACGTTCCCGCCGATCGCGAAAGTGGTCCGCCTGGCGATGCGCGGCAAGCTGCCCATCGAGGAGATACGCGCCGAAATCGACCGGCAGTTCGACCGCTTCGAGGCGGTCATGGAGCGTCGGCCCGATTTCGTGGACGGCCACCAGCATGTGCATGGCCTCCCGGGCATACGCGACCCGCTGATCGAGGCCATGGCCGCCCGCAAACTCGCCGGTCGCGCCTGGCTCAGAAACCCCGGCGACGGGCTGCACCGCATCCTGCTGCGCGGCGCTCAGGCGCGCAAGGCGCTCGCCGTGCGGGGCCTCTCCGCGGGGCTCAAGCGCGCAGCGCAGCATCACGGCTTCGCCACCAACGACGGCTTCTCCGGCTTCTCCGATTTCCATCCGGGGAGGGATTACGCCAAGACCTTCGAAACCTATCTGCGCGCGCCAGGTCGCCGTCACTTGGTCATGTGCCATCCCGGCCATGTCGACGAGGAGCTCAAGGCGCAGGACTCGGTGACGATCACCCGCGAGCAGGAGCTCGCCTTCCTGCTCTCGCCGCGTTTGCCCGAGATGCTCGAACAGCGCGGGCTCAAGCTCGCGCGCCTCAGTGAGGCCGTAGCTTAAGCGATCTCGATATCCAGCCCGAGGTCGAGGACGCGGGCCGAATGCGTGAGCGCGCCGACGGAAATCAGGTCGACGCCGGTTTCGGCGACGGCCGCGACCGTCTCGAGCGTAATGCCGCCAGACGCTTCGCAGATCATGCGCCCGTCGACCAGCGCCACGGCCTCGCGCAGAAGGTCCGGGGCCATGTTGTCGAGCAGAACGACGTCGGCGCCTTCGGCGAGAACCTCGCGCAATTGATCGAGCGTATCGACCTCGATCTCGATCTTGGTGAGGTGGCCGACGAAAGCTCTTGCGGCGCGCAGGGCAGGGGCCACGCCGCCGGCGACGGCGATGTGATTGTCCTTGATGAGCACGGCGTCGTCGAGGCCGAAGCGGTGATTGGAGCCGCCGCCGCAGCGCACCGCGTATTTTTCAAAGGCGCGCATCAGCGGCGTGGTCTTGCGGGTGTCGCAGACGCGCGCCTTGGCGTGGGCCACGCGCTGCGCGTAAAGCGCGGTGAGCGAGGCGATTCCCGAGAGGCGGCCGAGATAGTTCAACGCGACGCGCTCGGCCGAGAGAATGGCGCGCGCCGATCCCTCGATGCGCGCGACAACCGCGCCGGGCTCGGCGGCGTCGCCATCGGCAAGCCAGGCTTCGAAGCTTAGGCCGGGATCAACCTGCGCGAAGGCGGCGCGGGCAAGCGGCAGGCCGGCGACGACGCCCGTCTCGCGCGCGGCGATGACGGCGCGGGCGGTCGCGCTCTCGGGAATGATCGCCTGGGTCGTGATGTCCCCGGCGCGGCCGAGGTCTTCGCTGAGCGCCGCGCGCACGGCGTCCTCGACGAGAAAGGGGGGAAGATCGAAACTCATCAGTCTGCGCCCTCGCAACGATGACGGTATAATTCCCCTCCCGCCTTGCGGGGAGGGGTTAGGGGTGGGGGGTCGCCAATCTTTGTTGTCGATGCGGCCTTTCCCCACCCGACCCCGCTTCGCGGGGCCACCCTCCCCGTGAAGGGGAGGGATTTGGATTGCACCCAGATGGCGCTCTGTCCCCCTCCCCCCTTGCGGGGAGGGGTTAGGGGTGGGGGGTCGCCAATCTTTGTTGTCGATGCGGCCTTGCCCCACCCGACCGCGCTTCGCGGGCCCACCCTCCCCGTGAAGGGGAGGGAATTGGATTGCACCCAGATGGCGCTCTGTCCCGCCCCCTTGCGGGGAAGGGCTAGGGGTGGGGGTCGACAATCTTTGTTTGCCCATGCAGCCTTACCCCACCCGACCCCGCTTCGCGGGCCCACCCTCCCCGTGAAGGGGAGGGATTGGTTCGCGCCGCCGGCTTCTCACGCGCCTGCCTCGTCCGCGATGCGCAAGGCGTCCGCCAGCGTCAGCCGCGAGCGATGCGCCAGGGCGGGATTGGCGTGCGGGAAGTCGGCGCGAAACTGCGCGCCTCTGCTCTCGGGCCGCGCGAAGGCGGAGGCTGCGATCAGCAGCGCGGTCGTCAGCATGTTGGAAATTTCGATGTCGCTGGTGCGCCCGGAGAGACGCCTTATCGCTTTCAGCGCGCCGGCGAGACCGGCGGCGTCGCGGATGACGCCGACATTTGCGGACATCAGGTCGCGCAGTTCCTCCACCACGGCGAAGTCCCGGTCGTGAATGGGCGACTCGGATCGATCCGCGGCGATGCGCAAATCGACGTCGGGCAGCGGCGATGCGGCGATGTCGGCCGCGGCGCGCGCGCCGAAGACAATCGCCTCCAGCAATGAATTGGAGGCGAGGCGGTTCGCGCCATGCACTCCCGTCGAGGCGACTTCGCCGATCGCCCAGAGGCCGTCGAGACTCGTACGCCCGCGCCGGTCCGTCCAGACGCCGCCCATGTGATAATGCGCCGCCGGCGCGATGGGGATGGGCTCAGTCACGGGGTCGATGCCCGCCGCCCTGCAGCTTCCGTAAACCGTCGGAAAGCGGCTGGGGAATTCAGCCCCTACGGCGGCGCGCGCATCGAGGAAAGCGCCATGCCCGGCTTTGATGCTCGCAAAGACGCCGCGGGCGACAATGTCGCGCGGCGCCAACTCCCCCGCGGGATCGACGTCGAGCAGGAAACGCCGCCCGTCGCGATCCACGATGGTCGCGCCTTCGCCGCGCAGCGCCTCGGTCGCGAGCGGCGCCGGGTCGGCGTCGATGTCGATGGCGGTCGGGTGAAACTGCACGAACTCCGCGTCGGCGATCATCGCGCCGGCGCGCGCCGCCATGGCGACGCCGACGCCGCGCGCCTCGACCGGATTGGTGGTGAGCCGATACAAGTGGCCGACGCCGCCCGTCGCCAGCACCAGCGCCGAGCAGGGGATGTCACAGAGGCGGCCGGAGGCGTGGCGAGCGCGTACGCCGACGACGCGCTGGCCGCGCATGATGATCTGCTGCGCCGAGTAGCCGTCGACCACAGTGACGGAACGGATCCGCGCGACCTCCCGCTCCAGCGTCTCCATGATGGCGCGGCCGGCGGCGTCGCCCATGACCCGCACGATGCGCCGGTGCGAATGCGCGGCCTCGCGCGAGGGCGCGAAGGCGCCGCCGTCGCGCCGGTCGAAGGGCGCGCCCATCGCGGCGAGATCCTCGACGCGGTCGCGCGCCTCTCGCGCCATGCCGAGCGCGACCTCGCGATCGACGATCCCGGCGCCCGCCGCGACGGTGTCGTCGGCATGCCGCTCCGGCGTATCGCCTTCCTCCACGGCCGCCGCAATGCCGCCCTGCGCCCAGTAAGAGGAGCCGCTCGAACCAACGGGCGTTGGCGCCAGGATGGCGACCGGGCGCGGCGCGAGCTTCAGCGCGCAGAAGACGCCCGCGAGGCCGCCGCCGACAATGACGATAGGAGGAAGCATTCCCGGCATCGGCTAATCGAGCGAGACGGCGGCGAGTCGCTCGAGCGCCGCCGCCTCCCGCGCCACGGCGGCCGAGACGAGCGCGCGGGCGCGGTCGGGCAGGGGCAAAGCGAGCGCCGCCGCATGCCCCTTGGGCGACATTTTGCACAGGGTCTTGCCGAGAATGTCGACGATCTTCTCGTCGTCATAGCCGTCGTATTTGGCGAGAAAGTCCTCGAAGTAATGTTCCAGGAAGACAACCGCGGCGACATTCTCCAAGGCCTGCGACTCCTTGTCTTTCTTCAGCTGCTCCTTGCGGATCAGCGCGCCGACATGGGCGATCGCCGCCTCGTCGTAGCCATGGGCGCGCATGATGTCCCCGGCGAGACGGGCGTGATGAGCGCGGCAGGCGCGCCGCCAGTCGTTGTAGCCTTTGCGTCCCTCGGGATAGTCGGCGCGTGGGATCTCCCAACGGCGCAGATGCTGCGCCCGGGCGGCGATCTTCAAAAGATCGGAGGCCTCCGGATAGATCGCCGCGAGACGCGCGCTCATGCGCTCGGCGTAGAGGGTCTCGAAGGCTTCGCCATCGACCTTGCGGGGATCCTCGGCGTTGGCGGCGTCGATTTCGGCGAGGGTGGCTACGAGAGATGGCATGTCTTTAGATGGCATGTCTTTTTTATCCCCTCCCCAACCCTCCCCCCGCTTTCGCGGGAAGAGGCGTCTGCCTGGATCACTTCGGCCTCATCCGAGGAGCGCGCGACGCGCGACGAGGCCGCCTCGCAGGTTTGTCAACAAACTGAGGCGTCTTTGTAGACGTCCTCTGGTGGGGGAGGGACGAAAGGGGCATTCACCCCAGATCGATCATCCGCTGCACGCTCCGCTTTGCGCGCGCCGCCGTCGCCGGATCGACGATCACTTCCTCGCGAATCTGCAGCAAGGCGTCGAGGATCTTCGGCAGAGTGATAAGCTTCATATGCGGGCAGAAATTGCAGGGCCGCACGAATTGCGTGCCCGTCGTCTCCGCCGCGATATTGTCCGCCATGGAGCATTCGGTGACGAGCATCACGCGCGCAGGCTTGGTGTTGCGCACATAGTCGATCATCGCCGCGGTCGAGCCGGAGAAGTCCGAAACCTCCACGACCTCGCGCGGGCATTCGGGATGGGCGATCACCTTCAGCCCGGGGTGGTCCGCCTTGAAACCGAGAATTTCCTCCGCCGTGAAAAGCTCGTGAACCTCGCAGGCCCCATGCCAGGCGATCACTTTCACCTTGGTCTGCGCGGCGACGTTCTGCGCCAGGAAGCGGTCGGGAACCATGATGACGCGGTCGACGCCGAGGCTCTCGACGACCTTCACCGCATTGGACGACGTGCAGCAGATGTCGACCTCCGCCTTCACCTCGGCGGAAGTATTCACGTAAGCCACGATCGGCACGCCGGGATATTCGCGGCGCAACGCGCGGATGTCGGCGGCCGTAATCGACGCGGCGAGCGAGCAGCCGGCTTTTGCGTCGGGAATCAGGACGGTCTTCTCTGGATTGAGGATCTTCGACGTCTCGGCCATGAAGTAGACGCCGCCCTGCACGATGACGTCGGCGTCGGACTGAGACGCGAGCTTGGCGAGCTGGAGGCTGTCGCCGATATAGTCCGAAACGCAGTGATAGATTTCCGGCGTCTGGTAATTATGCGCGAGGATCACAGCGTTGCGCGCCTTTTTGAGGTCGTTGATCGCCTTCACATAAGGGGCGTGGAACGGCCACTCGACCGGCGGGATGACCTTGGCGACGCGCTCATAAAGATGAGCGGTCGCGGCCTCGACTTCCGGCGTCCAGTCGAGATTCGGGCGGGGCAGCGTGGGAAAGCGGCGCTGTGGCGCACATTCCCGCGCGCGCGGAAGTTCGAGTTCGGCGGTAGGGAAGGTCATGGCTCCCGTGCCCTTCTTGTCCTTCTCGGTCTCTTATGCTCATTCTGAGTATAAGAGGGTCCTACAAAAACCCCGAGGCGGCGGCCGCCCGGAGCTCCCATTAGCCGAAGCTTAATGACAGGCGACGGCGCCTGCAACCCCGGCTTCACGCCCAGATATGCTCGGATGGAGCATAAATCAAGGCGTGGGTCGTGCCGGGCGCGACGATGCAACCGTCGTGCCCGGCCTCGCGCGCGAGGTCTGGCGCGGCGAAGCGGAGATTTCTTCCCGCCGCAGGTCGCGGCCCATGACAAAACTGCTATAGACGTCGCCATGCAGGCCGACGCCAGAACCTTTCCGCACCGCCATCTCCTCGGCATCGAAGGGCTCAAGCGCCCGGACATAGAGACGCTGCTCGACATGGCCGAGCAGGCGGTCGAGGTCTCGCGGCAGGTTGAGAAGAAGCGCTCGAATTTGCGCGGGCGCACGCAAATCAATCTGTTCTACGAGCCCTCGACCCGCACCCAGGCCTCCTTCGAGATCGCGGGCAAGCGGCTCGGCGCCGACGTCATGAACATGTCGGTGGCGCGCTCCTCCGAATCCAAGGGCGAGACGCTGCTCGATACGGCGATGACGCTCAACGCCATGCGGCCGGACATCATCGTCGTCCGCCATGCTCAGGCGGGGGCCGCCCACCTTCTGGCGCGCAAGGTCGATTGCTCGGTGGTGAACGCCGGCGACGGCGCCCATGAGCATCCGACCCAGGCGCTGCTCGACGCTTTGACGATCCGCCGCAACATGGGGCGCATCGAGGGGCTCGTTGTCGCAATCTGCGGCGACATTCTGCACTCCCGCGTCGCGCGCTCGAATATTCTGCTGCTGTCGGCGCTGGGCGCACGGCTGCGCGTCGTGGGCCCGTCGACGCTGGCGCCGGACAGCCTCGGCCGGCTCGGGGTCGAGGTGCATCATGATATGCGCAGCGGCCTCGCCGGCGCCGACATCGTCATGATGCTGCGCTTGCAGCGCGAGCGCATGTCGGGCGCGCTCACGCCGAGCGCGCGGGAATATTTCCACTTCTATGGGCTCGACGAGGAAAAGCTCTCCTATGCGGCGCCGGGCGCCCTGGTGATGCATCCCGGTCCGATGAACCGAGGCGTCGAAATCGATTCCGCCGTGGCGGACAGCTCGCGCTCGCTGATCCGCGAGCAGGTGGAGATGGGCGTGGCCGTCCGCATGGCCGTTCTGGAGGCTCTCGCGCAGCACCTCCCGAATGTGTAAGATCGCGCCAAAACCGGTCTAAGGACCTCAAAAGGGGTGCGAAATGCTCAAACTGCTCCGTTTCATCGGGCTCGTGTCGCAGTCAATCTTTCTCCAGTTTGTCCAACTTTTCGGCCTCGTCGCCTTCGCGGCGGCGGTGGCGCTCGGATGGTTCAGGCTGCCGTCCTGGTGGGTGCCGTTGCTGGCGGTGGGCTGCGGCGTCGTCTCGGACAAGTTTATGGATCAAAGCGCGCTGACCAGCCTGCTGGAGAAGGCCCACAACGCCAATCAGCGCGGCGGCTTTCTGATCGTCGTCTATTTCGTGATCTGCGCGGTCGGCTATGTCGCCGGCGCCTATGGCCGCCATTATCTGCGCGACAAGGGCTTCGCTGCGGCGGAATCCAAGAAGTAATCCGAGGCGGCCTCTTCCTTCAAGGACGCACGCTGGTGCAAAAGCCCCTCATGCCGAGGCGCCGCCGAAGGCGGCGTCTCGAAGCAGGAGGGGCGCTAGCGCGCTTTACAGCGGCCGTTTATCAAAGCCCTTCGAACAGCGCGGTCGACAGATAGCGCTCGGCGAAGGACGGAATGATCAGCACGATGTTCTTGCCTTCGGCCTCGGGCCGGTTGGCGATTTCCAGCGCGGCGGCCACGGCGGCGCCGGAGGAAATGCCGACCGGAATGCCTTCGACGCGGGCGAGGAGCCGCGCCGCTTCGAAAGCCGTCTGATTGCCGATCGTCACGATCTCGTCGATGACGCCGCGATCGAGGATCGGCGGCACGAAGCCGGCGCCGATGCCCTGAATCTTGTGCGGTCCCGGCGGCCGCCCGGACAGCACGGCTGAATCCTCGGGCTCCACCGCCACGACGCGCAGCGACGGGTTACGCTGTTTCAGCACCTGACCGACGCCGGTGATGGTGCCGCCCGTGCCGACTCCCGAAACGAAATAATCGACATGGCCGTTGGCGTCGTTCCAGATTTCCTCGGCCGTGGTGACGCGGTGGATTTCGGGATTGGCGGGATTTTCGAACTGCTGCGGAATGACCGCGCCGGGCGTCTCGGCGAGGAGTTCGGAGGCCTTGGCGAGCGCGCCCTTCATGCCCTGCGCCGCGGGCGTCAGCACGAGTTCGGCGCCCAGAAGCGCCAGCATCTTGCGCCGCTCGATCGACATCGACTCGGGCATGACGAGGATGAGCCGGTAGCCGCGCGCCGCCGCCACGAAAGCGAGCGCAATGCCGGTGTTGCCGGAGGTCGGTTCGATCAGCACGGACTGGCCGGGGGTGATCTTGCCGGCCTTCTCCAGCGCGTCGATCATGGCGACGCCGATGCGGTCCTTGACGCTGGCGATCGGGTTGAAAAACTCGAGCTTGGCGAGGAGATTGGCTTTGACGCCCTTTTGCTTGGCCAGGCGGTCGAGCCGCACAAGCGGCGTATCGCCAATGGTTTGGGTAATCGAATCATAGATGCGGCCGCGGCCCGGCTTGGCGGGCGGCGTGAAAGGCTTGTCGTTCGACATGTCCTGCTCCGAGAAAAACTAGATCGACAGCTTGACGCCGACCGCCGCCATCATCGTCGCCAGCACCGGCCTCAGATAATGGTCCGGCACGCGGGCGGCGAGATGACTCCCAATGGCGATGCCGGGCAGGGAGCCGACGAGCAGCGAGAAAAGCAACAGCCAGTCCACGCCGCCAAGAAGCCAATGCCCGAAGCCGGCGACGAAGGTCAATGGCACGGCGTGCGCAATGTCCGATCCGACGAGACGCACCGTCGGCGTGCGCGGATAGAGCGCAAGAAGGACGGTCATGCCGAGCGCGCCGGCGCCCACGGAGGAGACCGACACGAGCACGCCCAGAAACGCGCCGAGCGCCATCGTCAGCCCGGCGACGCGGCGGTCGGTCAGATTGTCGAGGTGGTGGGCGATGTAGTCTAAAATCCAGCGGCGGAAGAGGATGGCTCCGGCGGTGAGCAGCAGCGCAAAGCCGAGCGCCGAGGTGATGAGCCCATTCGCCGCATGCCCCGCGGTCTTGCCGAGCCAGGCGAGGGTAATGAGCGTGACGATCGTTGCGGGCAGCGAGCCGCAGGCGAGGCGCCGGGTGATCCGCCAGTCGACGGTCCCGTTCAATCCGTGGACGAGCGTGCCATTGCTCTTGGTGATGGCGGCGTAGAGCAGATCAGTGCCCACCGCCGTCGTCGGCGCGACGCCAAACAGCAACACCAGGATCGGCGTCATCAGCGATCCGCCGCCGACCCCCGTGAAGCCAACCAGGGTTCCAACCACGAAGCCCGACACCGAATAGAGCGGATTGAACGCGTGGAGCGCATCGGCGAAGGCGAACATGGAACGGGCTCCTGCTTATTCACGCTCTATATATGTGCATTAGTACGAGGCACATATCAGCACTGTCGAATAAGTGGCGCAAAAGCGGGAGCCAGTCAATCCCTCAATCTACTAAACTAATAAGCTACCGGAAAACGAGGCCGTCAAGGGCGTGCCCATATATTAAAAAGATCGAATGTGTGATTAAGTCACGACAGCAGGGTCCCGACCTGACGTAACGTCCAACTCGTCCGGCTGTTCGCGCACGGCGGCCGAATCTGTGGTAAGCTGTCGAATGCTCACGAAAAAAGCCAAATACGGGCTCAAGGCGATGGTCTATCTCGCCGGCGTCGAGCCCGGCCAGACCGCGCTCGTCGCCGACATTGCGTCGGAAAACCAGATCCCCAAGAAATTTCTCGACGCGATTCTGAGCGAATTGCGCAACGCTGGCTTCGTTCACTCCAAGAAAGGCAAGGGCGGCGGCTACATGCTGGCCAGGGCGCCGGGGGAGATCGCCGTCGGCAATCTCGTGCGCGCGCTCGACGGTCCACTGGCCCCAATTCAGTGCGCGAGCCGCAGGCTATATCGCCGATGCGACGACTGCGTCGACGAGACGCACTGCGCGGTGCGCCTCGTGATGCTGGAGGCGCGCGACGCCATCGCCCGCGTGCTCGACAACACGACTCTCGACCAGATGCGGGCGCTCGGCGAGGCTGGTCTGACCCTCCTTGAACGGAAGCGTAAGAAGGCCGCCGGTTCAGCGGCCATGGACATGGCCTGAGCCTGAACCTATAAAGCCATCGTCGGCGGCGAGCCGGCGAATCTGCGGTAAAAGAGGCCGGCGAACGCCGGGAAGCGAATGTCGGAAGCAGCGGTGGCGACGGTTCGTCGCAATGCGGAGCAGGGGCTTGCGGCGGCCGAGTTGCGACGCACCATGGTCGAACGCCAGCTGCGTCCCTTCGACCTGACGGACGTGCCGCTGCTCGAACGGTTTCTCAACGTGCCGCGCGAGTTGTTTCTGCCGTCGAGCCAGTCCTCGGTCGCCTATTCGGACCTCGCCGTGACGGTGACGGGCGCAGCCGGCCGTCGCCGCACGTTGTTGCCGCCCCTGGTGCTGGCGCGCATGCTCCAGGGCGGCGCCCCGCGTCCGGGCGAGAAGGTCCTCGCAATTGGCGGCGCTGGCTATTCCGCGGCGATTCTCTCTGGCCTCGTCGGCGAAGTCGTGTCGCTGGACAGCGATCCGGAACTTGCCGAGCGCGCCGCTCACGGGCTTTCGGCCATCGGCGTCGCCAACGTCCGGGTCGAGGCCGGACCGATGGAGCAGGGCTTTCCCGCGGCGGCGCCCTTCGACCTGATCTATGTCGAGGGCGGTGTCGAGGCCGGGCTCGAGACGCTCTTTGCGCAACTCACCCCGAACGGCCGACTGTTGGCGATCGTAACGCCCGAGGCTGGCGCGGGTCAGCATGTCGTGCGCTTCGAGCGCCAGGGCGGCCAGGCCGCTGGACGCGTGTCGCTGCTGAGCGTCAACGCGCCAACCCTGGAAGGTTTCGCGAAAGCGCCCGGCTTCAGCTTCTGACGCCGCTGTTTCGCCCCATCGCGTTTTTAGCGTTTCCCGTGCCGCGTATCGTCGCGAATCGTCGTTTGCGCGGCGGTCGGCTTGTCGTGTCTTCGGCGTTCCGCCGAACAGTTTGAGGGGAAGGCAGGAATGGACAGCGCGGCGATGAGCCAGCCGCAGGCGGCCCGCCTCAGATCCATTGCGCGCAGGGCAATCGCTACGGCGGCGCTGCTGTCCGCCCTCTCGAGCCCGGCGCGCGCCGAAACGCTTCTCTCCGCCTTGGCGCGGGCCTACGCCGGCAATCCCGACCTCAACCAGAGTCGCGCCGCGGTCCGCGTTCGCGACGAGGACATGCCCAAGGCGCTCTCCGGCATGCGTCCAAAGGCGAATATCCAGGCCCAGGCTGGCCCGCTGCACGGCAACTTGCGCTTTCCCTCTTTTGGCGGCGGGCAAAGCGCCGGCGGCGCCGGACAGCGGCAGTTTTTCAGCCAGGAATATACAGGCTATCCCCGCGGCGCGACGCTGAACATGTCGCAAAATGTCTTCGACGCCGGCCGCACGACGAACTCCGTCAGACAGGCGGAGTCGAGCGTTTTCGCGGCGCGCGCGACCATGCGGCTGACTGAGCAGGCGATCCTGCAAAACGGCGCGACCGCCTATATGAACGTGCTGCGCGACACGGCGGTCGTTAATCTGCGCAAGAACAACATTTCCGTCCTCGAGCAGCAGCTCAAGCAGACGCAGGACCGGTTTCAGGTGGGCGAGGTGACTCGCACCGACGTGGCGCAGGCGGAGGCCTCCGTCGCGCAGGCGCGCTCCGATCTTTACGCCGCGCAGGCGCAGCTCAAGAACAGCATCGCCAATTACCGCCAAATCATCGGCGACGAGCCCAGAAATCTGGAGCCCGGCCGCTCTCTCGAGCCTCTGCTGCCGAGGTCTCTCAACGAGATGATCGAGGTCGCGCTCGTCGAGCATCCGGGCGTCGTGTCGGCGTTGCATCAGGTCGACGCCGCGGAACTCGCCGTCAAGGTTCAAGAGAGCGCTTTGGCGCCGACGGTGGCGGTCAACGCCCAGGTTTCTCAGCAATGGGACTCCTTCCTCGGTCTTCCGGGAACGCGCCAGTTCACCGCGCAGGCTTATGGCCAGCTCAATGTGCCGCTTTACCAGGGCGGCGCCGAATACGCTTCAATTCGACAGGCGAAGGAGCAATTGGGGCAGGCCCGGCTCAACGCCGATCTGCAGCGCGACAGCGTGCGGGCGAGCGTCGTGTCGAGCTACGGACTGCTCGAAACCGCAAAAGCCTCGATCATTTCTGGACAGGCGGCGGTGAAGGCGGCGGAGACCGCGCTCGCCGGCGTCCGCGAAGAGGCGAAGGTCGGCCAGCGCACGACGCTCGACGTGCTCAACGCGCAACAGGCGCTGCTCAATGCGCGCGTCAGCCTGGTCATCTCGCAGCGCGACCGGGTCGTCGCCTCCTACGCCGTGCTGGGCTCCATTGGCCGCCTCTCGGCGCAGGAACTGCAACTCGATGTGGCGCTCTACGACCCGAGCATCCATTACGAGCAGGTCAAGACCAAATGGATCGGCGTCGATACGCCGGACGGGCGATAACGCGATCCAAGGGTGACAGCGCGCCGCGAAAGGTGTGGAATTCCTTAGCAACGAGTTGATTCGCATCGGCTGCGCCGTCACACATCGTCAAGGCCTGTCGCGTCGCAGCGAGACGCGAAGCATTTTGGAAAGCACGCCATGAGCGCAGCGAACGCGTCCGCACCGTCGCCTTCTCTCCAGGACGAGATGCGCGCGCACGAGCCGTCGATGGAGGAAATTCTCGCCTCGATCCGGCGCATCATCTCCGACGATCAGGTCGCGCCGCTCGGTCGCCGCGAACGTGAGACGCGCCAGCGTCTCGCAACCGAGGCTGAAGCCGAAGCGTCCGGGCCCGCCGTGCAGAACGCCTATCCCGCGCCCGCGCTCGACGCCGCGCCGGCAGTCGACGCTGAGAACGCCGCCTCGGCGGCTGCTGCGGAGGAACCCGCGCCGCCGCCCGCGGCCGTCGTCGAAATACGACAGCTCCGCCTGCATCGCGCCGCGCCGCCGCCTGCCTTGGACGCCGACGAGGCGCAGGCGCCGGAAGAGACCGACGAGCCGGACATTGATCTGGATACGCTCGAGACGGCGCACGAGACGGCGGACGAGGCGGCTGACGACGAGCCCGCGCAGGATACGCTGGTTTCGGACGACACGGCGTCATCGGTCGCCTCGCACTTCCAGGCGCTCACGGCGAGCATGTTTCTCAACGACAGCGGCCTGTTGCAGCAATATGCGCAGGAGATGATGCGTCCCATGCTCAAGCAATGGCTCGACGATAACCTGCCCGTGATTGTCGAGCGGCTGGTGCGCGCGGAAATCGAGCGCGTCGCGCGGGGCGGCAGGCGGTAAGGTCGTTAACGCTCGCTATACAAGTTGGCGTTAACGTAATTCTCATGTTGAGATTCCGTCTCTTCCTTCGCTCGCTGGTGCTCCCCGTCCTGCTCTATTGCGTGGCGGGGACGGTGGCCTCTTATTTCGTCTGGCACGGCGTCAACGGGCAGCGCGGGCTCAAGACCGGCGAGGAATATGAGCAGAAGCTTGCGCAACTCCGGCAGGAGCGCGACCTCTTACGGTTCGAGCGCATGCAGTGGGAAGCGCGCATTGCTTTGATCAAGGGCGAGAAGATCGACGCCGATGTTCTCGAAGAAGAGACGCGCAAGCGTCTCGGCCGCGTGCACAAGAATGACGTGGTGATCCTGCTGCCGCAGGATGGCGAGCGCTAAGGCCCGTCACTTCCGCGCATAGCGCGCTGCGAGAGAGGGCGGGCCGTCGCTCTCCACGAGGCCGCGCAGGACGAGGTCTTCCAAATGGGCGAAGACCGTCATGGCCGCAGCGCCGTGCAGCCGCTTGTCCACGCTTTCGTAAATACGCGCCACCATCGCGGGGACCGTGTCGTCGCCGGCGTCGAGGCGCTGAAGAATGGCCGCCTCGCGGGCGCGGCGATGATGCTGCAGGGCGCGCAGATAGCGCTGCGGCTCCGGCACCGGATCGCCATGGCCGGGCCAATAGATCGCGTCGTCGCGCTGGCGCATTCGTTCAACTGACGCCATGTAGTCCGTCATCGAGCCGTCCGGCGGCGCGATCACCGTGGTCGACCATCCCATGACGTGATCGCCCGTGAATAGCGCCTTCTCGTCGCGCAGGGCGAAACAGAGATGGTTCGTCGTGTGGCCAGGCGTCTCGAGAGCTTCGACCGTCGCCCCGCCGAGATCCAGACGATGGCCTTCCTTCAAAGTCACGTCGGGCGCATAGGCCGTGTCGTGCGAGGCGTCGAGACCGGGACCAGTCACGCCGATGTCGGGAGGCGGCGCATAGGGGGCGCAACCTGCGATGATGGCGCCGGTCGCCTCCTTCAGAGGTCGCGCGGCGGGCGAGTGGTCGCGATGCGTATGGGTCACGAGGATGTAGCGCAGCCGCTCGCCCCGTAAGGCGTCGAGCAGCGCCGCAACGTGACGCGGATCATTGGGACCGGGATCAATGAGGGCGACGTCGCCCGCGCCGACAATGTAGCTGCAGGTGCCCGTATAGGTGAAAGGCCCGGCGTTGGGCGCGGTCACGCGGCGCACCAGGGGGGAGACGCGCTCTGCGGCGTGCATAAACGGCGCGTTCATTCCTGTCCTCCGCCCAACGGAAAGGCGAAGATAGAAACTTCGCGCCGCATTTCAAAGGAGGCGCGGGCGAGGGCCGCCCGCGCCGCGTGGCTTACATGGGGAAGAGGGCGCCTTGGCGCTCGAGAAGGTTCTCCATCATATAGCCGACCTGGCCGTTGTAATTCACGATGCACCAGCGAGCCTGCCAACCGGGGACGCAGGCGCCCTTGTTCACCGTGGAGCCGCCCGGCACAGGGCCGATCACGGCCCATTTGACGCCCGGTCCCTTGTAAAGATTCGCGAGCTCAGTGGTCACCACCGGCGCGACGACGACGTCATTGCCCGAGGGCGCGAGCACGCCGGCGGCGACATAGCCTTTCACCTTACCATAGGCGACCTTGCACCAGTCGCGCCGCCAGCCGCCGCCGCAATCCAGCACCTGCACATCGGCGCCGGCTGGAATGGTCGCGATGACCGGCAATTTCGGGCTGGGGCCCAAGCGCACATTCGCGGGGCTAGTGACGGGCGCGGCCAGCGCCGCAGCGGCGGCAAGAGCGGCCGACAGAAAAGCCAGACCGAAAACAGATTTGCGCATGTATTTGCTCCCCTTAATTTTTTCTCATTGGCGATGAGCCGCAGGTAAACGGCGCGGGACAGCAATGGTTCCGCCCGAGCGGCCCGCGCCCACCTTCGTGGTAAATTCACGGCAACGCAATCCCTAGTGAAAGTTGCGGGCCTTCGGCATCGCTTCGCCCTTCGCGACGCGCATGCTTTCCAGCAGGCGCAGATCGGCGGAGAGATCGTCGACGCGCTCGGCGACGACATGGATGACCCCTGATTCCTTCTGCAGCCTGCCCGCGATGGCGACGAAGCGGGCGCCGATGATCTCAGCGCGCTGGCGTTCGAGGAGTTTCGGCCAGACGATGATATTGGCCTGTCCCGTCTCGTCCTCGATCGTCATGAAGACAACGCCCTTGGCCGTGCCCGGTCTTTGCCGCAGCAGGACGATCCCGGCGACCGTCACGCGCCGTCCCGCGCCGTCTGGAAAGCGGTCCAGCGCTGCGCAGGGCAGGGCGCCGCGCGCCTCGAGCCGGGACCGCAGAAAAGCGACCGGATGACCTTTGAGCGAGAGGGAGAGGAAGCGGTAATCCTCGACGATTTCTTCGCCGGGCGGCATGGGCGGCAAATGAGCGTCGGGCTCCAGCGGCGCGAAGGAGAGGCTGCGCAGCAGCGGCAGATCGTCTCTGTCGCCGGCGCGGTTCAGCCCGGCCGCCGCCCACAGCGCATCGCGACGGGAGAGGCCGAGCGAGGCGAAGACGTCCGCCTCGGCGAGTCGCATCAGCGTCGCCGGCGACAGTTCGGCGCGCAGCCAGACGTCGCGCACGGAATCATAGCCCTTGCCCCGCCGCGCGACGAGGCGGCGCATGTCTTCCTCCGAGACGCCCTTGATCTGACTGAAGCCCAGGCGGATGGCGTGGTCGCCGAGGATGTCGCCCGCCATGTCGGCGTGACGCGGGTGGAGAGGCAGAGGTTCCGGGGCGGTTGGACGGGGGCTCTGGCAAGAAGAACGCTCTGATCCCCCTCCCCCTTGCGGGGAGGGGCTAGGGGTGGGGGTCGACGCTCTCGCCTGGTGATCTGGGGCGCCCCACCCGACCCCGCTTCGCGGGGCCACCCTCCCCGTAAAGGGGAGGGATGGGGATCGCGCCCATGTGTGTGAGATTGAACCCTTGCAATAATGGCCATCCGATCCCCCTCCCCCTTGCGGGGAGGGGTTAGGGGTGGGGGTCGCCTCCAGCGTCGCCTCCCAGTCGGAGGCGTTGATGTCTGTCGCGCGCGCCTCGATCCCGTGCTCGCGGGCGTCCCGCACGATCTGGGCGGGCGCGTAAAAGCCCATGGGCTGGGAGTTCAAAAGCGCGCAGGCGAAGACGTCCGGATAGCGGCATTTCAGCCAGGCGGAGGCGTAGACGAGAAGCGCGAAAGACGCCGCATGGCTTTCTGGAAAGCCATAAGTGCCGAAGCCTTCGATCTGGCTGAAGCAGCGCTCGGCAAAGTCGCGGTCATAGCCCTTGCGCGCCATGCCCGAAATCATCTTGTCGCGAAAGCCGCCGATGAGGCCCGCGCGCTTGAAGGTCGCCATGGCGCGGCGAAGCTGGTCCGCCTCGGTAGGGGTGAAGTCCGCCGCGACGATGGCGATGCGCATGGCCTGCTCCTGAAACAGCGGCACGCCATAGGTTCGACCCAGCACCTGCTCGAGCTCCTTGGAAGGATAGGATACGGCCTCCTTGCCCATGCGGCGGCGCAGATAGGGATGCACCATGTCGCCCTGGATGGGGCCGGGCCGCACGATCGCCACTTCGATGACGAGATCGTAGAAGCATTTCGGCTTCAGGCGCGGCAGCATCGACATTTGCGCGCGGCTCTCGATCTGGAAGACGCCGATCGTGTCGGCGCGCGAGATCATCGCGTAGACGCGGGGATCTTCCGCCGGGATCGTCGAGAGGCGATGCGCGACGCCATAGTGCATCCGCAGAAGGTCGAGGCCCTTGCGCAGGCAGGTGAGCATGCCGAGCGCCAGCACGTCGATCTTGAGCAGGCCGAGCGCGTCAAGATCGTCCTTGTCCCATTCGATCGTGCTGCGGCCCTCCATCGCGGCCGGCGCGACGGGGACCACTTCGTCGAGCCTGTCGCGGGTGATGACGAAGCCGCCGGAATGCTGGGTCAGATGGCGGGGAAAGCCCTCGATCTCCTCGGCCAGCGCCAGCGCCTTGGCGAAGCGCGGCTCCGTGACGTCGAGGCCGAGGCGGGCAATGTCATGCGCCCGGGCGCCGCCCTCGGCTCCGCGCCCGAAGGCCGCAGAGGACAGGCGTCCGACGAGATCGGTCGAGAGGCCGAAGGCCTTGCCGATTTCGCGGATCGCGCTCTTGCCGCGATAGGTCGTGACGGCGGCGGCGAGCCCGGCGCGTTTGCGGCCGAAACGCGCGTAAATATACTGGATCACCTCTTCACGCCGCTCGTGCTCGAAATCGACGTCGATGTCCGGCGGCTCGTTGCGCGCGGCGGAAACGAAGCGTTCGAACAGCAGATCATGCTTCGTCGGATCGACTTCGGTGACGCCGAGACAAAAACAGACGACGGAATTGGCCGCCGAACCGCGCCCCTGGGCGAGGATGCCCTTGCTGCGCGCGAAACGCATGATGTCGTGCACGGTGAGGAAATAAGCCGCGTATCGAAGCTCTGCGACAAGCGCGAGCTCGCGCTCGAGCAGCGCGGAGACCGTGTCGGGAACGCCCTGCGGATAACGCTGTTTCGCGCCCTCGCGCGAGAGCGCCTCCAGCGCCTCCTGTTCGCTCGCGAAGCCTTCGCGCAATTCGCTCGGATATTCGTAAGCGAGATCGGTCAGGCGGAAATCGAGCGCCGAGACGAAGCGCGCGCTTTCCTCGACGGCCTGCGGCGCATCCTGGAAAAGCCTCGCCATCTCCGTCGCGCTTTTGAGATGACGCTCGGCGTTGGCGGCGAGCAGAAAGCCCGCGTCGGTCAACGTCGTCTTCTCGCGGATGCAGGTCAAAGCGTCGGCGAGCGGGCGGCGCTCGGGGAGATGCATATGCGCGTCATTGACCGCGACGAGCGGCAGGCCGAGCGTCTCCGACAGGGCGATGCGGCCCAGGAGGCGGGCGCGCGGGCGTGGGCCGTAAAGCGCCGTCGCCGCGAGCCAGACGCGGCCCTTCAGCGCCTCGAGAAGGGCAGGGGGCGGCGCGCCATTCTCCGCGCCATTCTCCATGACGACGACATGCTGGCCCGCGCCAAATTCGATGAGATCGTCGAGGTAGAGCGCGCAGTCGCCCTTCTGCGTGCGCAGATTGCCGCGCGTCAGCAGCTGGCACAGGCGGCCATAGGCGGCGCGATCTGTCGGATAGCAGAGGATGTCGGGCGTTTCGTCGCGAAAGACGAGGCGCGCGCCGACCGCGAGACGGAAGTCCCCGGCGCGCTCCCGATGCGCGCGCAAATAGGAGAAGGCGCGCACCACCCCCGCGAGCGAATTGCGATCGGCGATCCCGACGCCGCAATGGCCGAGGTCGAGCGCCGCCGCGGTCATTTCCTCCGGATGCGACGCGCCGCGGAGAAAGGAAAAATTGGTGGTCGCCGCAAGCTCGGCGTAGCGGGGCGATGGCGTCACGGTCAGCTGCGAGAAGAGAATTGTTCTTCTAATGTTCTCATATTCGCCAGCCGGTCAAGCAGGGCCGCCGAGATAAAAAACGCCCCGCTTGTGGCGGGGCGTTGAGAGTGCGGCGCCTCAGGGGCGCCAAAGGTTGTTAGCTAAAACGCGTCCTTGAATGCTTACGCTCTCAAAACTTCGACCTTTACTCAGTCGAAGACCGCGCCCAGCGCCACGCCGAGCAGGCCGACGACGCTCGCCGCCGGCAGAATGGCGTAGTCGCCGATCAGGAGGGCGCCGATGACGGCGCCGATCACCGCGGCGATTCCGCCGCCCACGAGCTTGCCCGTGTTGCTGTCTTTCTTTTCCGCCGCATCCCCGGCGGCATGGGTGGTCTCTTTCGACATGACATCCCCCTAGATGCGCCGATCGACCCATCGGCGCGCCGTTCCTAGCAGCCTCATGTGAGGGGGAGATGAGGGTTCTGTGATGCTGCGATGAGGTTTCGATGACCGCGGCCGTCGCCGATCGGCAATCAAAAAGACACAGGAGGCGTAAACGCCCCTCGTCCTTCGAGACGCCTGCTGCGCAAGCTCCTCAAGGGGCTTCGTCTTCGGGCTTAAAAACAAAACGGCCGGCGTCTTTCAAACGCCGGCCGCAAATTTGTCTAGTCCCGTTATTGGCCCGCGGGCTCTTCGGCGGGGGCCGCCTCGGCCGGCGCAGCCTTGGGCTTCGGCTTCGGCTTCGGTTTGGCCTTCGGCTTCGGCTTCGGCTTGGGCGCTTCGGCGGCGGCCGGCTCGGGCGCGGGAGCGGGCGTCTCCGAAGCGGCGGGCGCAGCCGTCGCCGGCAAGGGCTCGGCCGCAGGCGCGGGGGCTTCGGCGGCAGGGGCCGGCGCGGGTTCGGACGCCGCAGGGGCGGGAGTCTCGGCGGCGGCCGGCGTTTCAGCGGCAGGCGCCTCGGCGGCGGGCGCCGACTCGGCCGGCGGCGTGGCGGAGACGTCCGGCTCCTTCGGCGCTTCGGATTCAGCCGGCGCGGCGGACTCGGCAGGCGTGGCCGGCTCCTCGGTCTTCGGCGCCGTCAGCTTGTCGATCGCCGCCCGGAGGGAGGCGACGCCCTCGCTCGGCGCGACATAGACGCCGACGCCAAAGCCAATCGCGCCGGCGACGAGCGCCGTCACTATTATCGAAACAATACGCGCCATCCGATGCGTTCCTCCAGAATGTTTCTGTTCATGCCCCGGCTTTTCAGCCTGCAATCCAAATACGGATATTATTGGATCGTAGCAATTCTGAGACGGAATTGATTTGAGGCGGGCGTATCTAACCGGTCAGGCGCCATCAGCGCAAGGCGCCGGGGACGCATGGTTTTTTGAAATGTTTACAACTGCGGGCGCGTGTCCCCCCGCATCGCGTCCTCGCGCCGCCAGGGCCAGCGTCCCTCGATTTCCACCTCGAGCGAGAAGCTCAGGAATGTCCGAATCACGACGATCAGGCCAAGCACGGCGAGATTTTCGAGCGAGGGCGTCACGGCCACTGTGCCGATGATGTCCGCCGCGACGAGAAGCTCCAGGCCCAGCAGAATGCCCCGGCCGAGATTGGCGCGATAGCGGCGCAGCGCGCTCTGCCAGTCGCCCGATGTCAGTCCGCCTTGCAGAAAGGCGATTGTCGAAACGATGGCGGCGACGACGATCGCCATCACGCCGGAGGCCTCGATGAGCGTCGAGATTTGCGTCAGCGCCGGATTGATCTCGGCGCGGCTCGGCAGATGAAAAGCGGCAAGATCCACGAGGTAAAAACCCGTCCCTTTGACGCGTGAGCCAGTTTGCGCAACAGTGCGAAGGTCAACCTTAAAGTGTAAGCCCGGGCGATCTTACAGCAATCCGTCGCGGGCGCTAACAATCAAGGACAAGGGAATGAAACAAGTGATCAGCGCCGCGGCGCTTGTGACTGCGATGACCCTATTGTGCGCCGGCGCGGCGCAGGCCCAATCCGTCGCCCAGATGGAGAGCCGTTTCGCCGCCGCCGACAAGGACGGCGACGGCAAGCTCACAAAGGACGAAGCCAAGGCCGGCATGCCGCGGGTCTACGCCAATTTCGCGAAGATCGATCGCGCCGGCAATGGCTATGTCACGATCGACGACATCAAGACCGCCATGGCGTCCATGATGTAACGAACTGGCGCGCGGCGTCGTGACGTTGCGCGCCAACCATCGCGCCGCGCTAGGTTCCCTCGAACTCCAAGAGCGCATGCTGCACGATGTCCTTCCATTGGAACCGCGCGACCGCGGCTTCATAGCCGTTCGAGGCGATGCTGCTGAGCGAGGTCGCGTCCATTCGGGCGATGGCGTCGAGCTCGGAGGGAAAATCCTCGATATTGGCCACGAAGCATTGGCCGCGGCCGAATTCATAGCCTCTGTTGCCCATCGGCGTCGTCAACGTCGGTAAGCGGCTTTTCATATATGTCAGCATTTTCAGATTGGAGCCCGATCCGCTGACAATCGGGTTGAGCCCGAGATCGGCGGCGCACAGCAGTCGGTCGAGTTCCTGTTCCGACAGGCATCCCAGCATCAGCGTGTTTTGCGGTTGCGCCGCTTGCCGCACGCGCGGCGAGTCGCACATCGAGCCGACGAAGACGATGAGCCAGTTCGGGCATTTGCGCGCAATGTCGAGGAGGGCGAGCGCGCCTTCCACATTCGGCGGATGCATACTGCCGACATAGACAGCGACTCTGCCGCTCAATCCCAGCGCGCGCTTGTTCTGCTCGCGCTCGACATGCGACAGGTCGCGCGCGTCGGACACCGTCATGCCATTGGGCACGACGAACATCCGCTCCTTGGGCGCGCCGTAGAGTTCGTTCAGCGCGTCGACGTCCGACTTGCTGACGGCAAAGATTCGATCGGCGGCGGCGCAACATTCCTTTTCGACGGAAGCGACGGCGGCCAAGGCTCTGTCGCCCGCCTCGGTCTTGGGGAGAATGGCGCTCTTCAAGACATATTCGACATTATGCGCGTGATAGATCACGCGGCCTTTCCACACCTGCCGCAGCGTGCGGAAGCAATAGGGATGCTCCGCGACCGCAATGTCGGCGTCGTGGAGCGCCAGACGCAACACGGTTGCGAAATCCGGCGTGAGCGAAAGATTGTCGATCGCGGCGATGTCGGTCGCGTAGACGCCGAGCGCTTCCTGGAGTTTCGCTTCCCAGGAATATTGCTTGCGCGTCGCGGGAATGACGAATTCGCGGAAGTTCTCGTTGAAGACGAGCGTTCTGTAAGCGCAGCTCGACGGCGCGAGGGAAACGAGCGTGATGTCGGCGCGCTCGCTCAGCGTCTTGTAGAAATTGAGAATGCGGATTTGTCCGCCGCCATGCGGCGGCCAGCAGTTGAATGTATTCACCACGACGAGTCGCGGCAGGCGGGGCTCCTGCTTGCGCCCGACCATGGATCGCAGCGCCTTCTTCGCGAGCGTCAAGGCGATGAACGGCCGTCCCTTGATCGTCAAGGCAGGACCGCGCGCGCCGCGATCGCCACGACGAACGGCGCGTTCGAGCTGCCCCCGCACCTCGTCGGCGAAGGCACCTTTCATCTCTCGAGCGATTTTCCCAAAGCGACGATGCATTGCCAGACACGAAGGGTCGATTGCTGCTGCAAGCCAATCAGGCGCTGCCCATCAGGGCGCGCGGCGACCGCAAGATCGTTTTATACGGCTTAGCTTTAGCTTGTCAATTTGAGGAGTGGGCGTTGTTGCGTCGCGCTTGTGAGTTCACTCGCGATTGTGCCCTGGAAGCGAAATCAATGCGTTTGCATTCGGACGGGTTGCTGCAGAAGCCGCTTGTCACCCTCATCAAATGAAAAAAAAGCGCCCATCTACCCAAGGTCGCCAAAGCGAGGGTGACTCACTTCCTGAGCGCAAAACGGGGCCCCGAGGGGCCCCGTTCAATGTCGTTCCTGAAATCAGGTTCGGTCCCCCAGTCGGGTTACGCGACGAGCAGAACGTTATTCACGCCGAAGTTCGCGTAATCGGCCGCGGTCATGTTGATCGAGCCGACGATCGTCACGGCGTCCGCCGCTTGGATGACATTGTTCGTGCCATTCGAGTCGTCGACGATGGCGATTACGGCCTTGAAGTTCGTCGTGTCGTAGAACGACACGAAGTAACTGCTGTTGGCAGTCGCGCCAGTGATCGAGCCGGAACCGATCGCCGCGTCGAACGCCTGCTGCAAGGTGAGGCCCGCAGTCGCGACGCCGGTCGTCAACTTCACGACGTCGAGACCCGCCGCCATCGCCGCAGTCGAGTTTTGAGCAAGGTTCTGCACCGTCACCGAGCCGAGAGCAGCCGCAGCGACCGACGCGCCAAAGGCCGTACCGGAGCCGTAGTTACCCTGGGTCGCGGAAAGCTGCAGGATGTCGCCGCTCGTCGTCGTGGTCCCGACCGTGAAGTCGAGGATCGTCGCCGCGCCGGATTGGCTGGTCGCAATGGCCGCGCTGGCGTTGCTGCCGTAGAGCGCGAAGGTGTCATTGCCTGCCCCGCCGGTGAGCAAGTCTCCCTTGGTCGCCGTGACGCCAGTGGCTTCGTTGGACAGCGTGTCGTTGCCGGCGCCGCCCTTGATGACATCCGCCTGCGAGCTGCCGGTGATGGTTGTCGCCTTGGTCGAGGAACCGATCAGGCTCAAGCCATTGGTGGTTGCGGCCGACGCGTTGATGACGTTGTTGGCGCCCGTCACGGCGCTCAAGTCGATCGACTCATTGGCGTTGGCGGCCACGTTACCGGTCGTGATGCTGACAGTGCCAGCGCCCGTCGCCGTGACGCTCGTCAGAGCCGTTGCGCTCGTAAGCGCAGAGACAGTGATGTTGTCGGTCGCCGTGAGCTTGAGAGTCTCGATGCCAGCCAGAACGGGAGTCGTGATCGTGATCGTATTCACGGCCGTCAAATTATCGTTGGCTTCGATGACGACCGTGTCGAGCTGACCCACCGTGGTCGCGCCCTTGACGCCAATCGTCGGCGTATTGGAAGCGACGATCTGCACATTGCCCGCGGTGGCGGCGTTCAGGTTGGACACATCCGGCGCGCCGCCGCCGGCAAGGACGAGTTTACCAATGGTATTCGTCCCCGAGAGATTGTCCGCATCGAAAGTCTGACCGCCCGCAACGGCCAGGACCTCGAAGTTCTTGTAAAGGGCCCCGGTTGTTGCGGTGATTTGGTTACCAGCAGCCACGACGAGAGCGTCGGCATTGCCGGCGCCCGCATCGACTAAGGCGCCCGAAACAAGGATCGCGCCAGTGGTGATGGTGTCGTTGCCGGCGCCGCCCGTGAACTTGATGCCGGTATTATTGTTCAGAGTGGCGGTGACGCCACCGGCCGTGAGGCCAGACGCATCGATCGTCTTTACAGTGGTGTTCTCGATCGTGGCCAGGTCAACGGTCGTCGCCGCGCCTGAGACGGTGATCGTAGACGCTGTGCCGGTAAAACCGGTGATGTTGCCGGTCTTGAGGTTCGTGGTCGCGTTCACGGTCAAGCCGGTCGCCGCGCCACCCAGCGCGACAGTGCCGATCTCGTTCGCGGCGCCGGTCGACGTGAGGGTGACGGCCGTCGGGGCGGAGGAGATGGTGACGTTACCAGCCGTCGTGCCGCCATTCACATTGAGCGTCGCGGCGTCGGCGGCGGTCTTGTAGCCAAACCAGAAGTTGCCGTTCGTCACAGCGCCGTTGCCGTTGATCTGCGCGGTAGCGCCCGTGGCGAGTTTCGTAACCGTGACGCCTTGGGTGGAGAGATTGGAGATGACCTTGGTCAGGCCAGGCGTGTTAGTGGCGTCCAAGGTAACGCCGGCCGTGCCAACGGCGCGGACGCTGACCGTCTGAATATTTGAGACGAGCGCGCCGTTGATGACGTCGAGGGCGCCGCCTTGCGCGGTGATGTTGAGGGTGTTGGAGCCCAGACCGCCGTTGATCGAATCCGCAGCCGTGAGAGTAGAATTGGCCGCGGTCGTGCCGTCGACCAGACCGTTGACCGTATCATTGCCCGCGGTGCCGGTGATGGTGTCGGCGCTGGTCGTGAGCGTATAGGTCGTGCCCGAACCCGGCAGCGTGGGCGGGGTCTGACCGACGATCGGCGTCACATTGCCCGCCGCAACGGCGGCGTTGATCTGGCCCTGCGCGTTCTGCACCGAGGCGAGGTCGGCGCCCACGCCCTGAATGGCGTTGGTCGCAGCCTTGTAGCCGGGGTCATTGGCGTCCGCGGCGCCCGGGATCAGGAACTTGTTTGTCGACGACGCGGAGGCGTAGGACTGCGAGACGAGGATCTTGTTGTTGAACGTCTGCTGACGGATGAGCGCGTTGGCGTAATCCGCCGCATTCAGGCCGGAAGCCGCCTGGCTCGACAGATCATAGGTCTGGAAGGCCTGGACGAATTGCGCGAGCACATCGGCGCGCGACTGGCCGGCGTTGAGCAGGCCCGACCAGTAGAGAACGCCCGCCGACTCGCCCGGCAGACCGCCGAGGTTCTGATAGAGCGCCTGGATGAACTGGATGTTGTTCAGGCTGCCGTAAGTCTGATTGTAATAAGCGGCGACATTGGCGGCGCCGGCGGAACCCGCGGGCGGATTGATGAAGGCGTTGGCGAGCGCCTTATACTGCGCCGACGTCGCGATCTGGCCCGCAACCTGCGTCGGCGTCAGACCGAGAAAACCGCCCCACCCCGGATAGCTCGTGCTATCGGCCGCGCGATTGTAAAGCGTAATGTAGAGACCATCGATCGCCTGTTGCACCGTGGTAGTAGCGGTAGCCATGCTCGGTTCCTTACAAATGGGTTCTGCTTATTCAAACTGATGTCTCGTCAGCCGGCAGACGTGCGGTCCTCTGCGTCTCTCTGAGGCCAAACCTTACTGTCAAGACCAAGCTTCATTCGCACGCGTCCTGGCGTGTGTCAAGAATGCTGTATGCTGTATGGCGCGCCCGACATCGGGCGTGCGACGTCGAAAATGGAAAAAGCAAAATTAGAAAGTAACTTAGTGGAAATGAAAGATTTTCGTTTTGTACGCCGCCGCGAGTGGAGCCGCGGCGGAGCGCTCGGGCCGCGCCTGCAAAATGCAAGGCGACGGCCCGAGAGCTGATTCTGTATTCCGGCGCATCGGCGCGGCCAAAGCGCGTTCAGCGCTTTAATGAGCTTTCGGCCCGTCCGCGGAAGCGACGTTATCGCCCGCTGCTTTGGACAGCGCCTTACGCAACAGGGCGTTCTCCGCTTCCAGCGCATCGAGCCTCTGAACAAGGCTCTCCGTCGCCTCGCCGGCCGCGCTCCGGCTCTGCGATCGAAACCAGTCGATCGGGCGGAGCAGGGAGGATTTGTCTTTCGTGCGCAACGGCTTCGACGGTTTGTCGGCAAGAATGTAGGTCAACGCCCGATCCGACTTTTGATGTTGCCACGCCACGATATAGCCGAGCGCATCGGCCTTTTTGAGAAAAGGCCTGAAGTTGTCGGCGCCGACATGGATCATCAGCAGCGGCTTGGTTTCGCCGATGAGCGCTTTGGCGTTCTCGATGAAGTCCAGTTCCGCGCCGGGCTGGTCGAAGCGGATGAGATCGAAGCTCTGGTTTTGAAAAGCGCCATTGGCGAGGAGGCCGGGGAAAGACGGCGCCGCCGTCGCGTCCTGCGGGAGCAGCGAGAAATCCGCGCCCGCCACGCCGTTGAGCGCCATATTCAGGCGCAGCAGGCCGTGCTTGCGACGGTCCGGCTCCCACAAGGCGATCCGCGCCGCGTCCGCATATTTGGCGAAGAACGCCGCGTGGTTGCCGACGCCGGCGCCGAGATCGAGAATGCGCGCGCCCGCCGGCGTGAGGCGCTGCACGGCGTCGAGCTCGGCCAGATCGGCGAATTGTCCCGCTGCGTGAAAGCGCTGAACGGGGTCGACCGGATCGTCGACGAAAAAGGTCAGGCGCTCGCCGGCGTAGTCGAAGGAAAACGCCTGTCCGGCGACGCGATTGACGACATTGGGCGCCTCTTCCGCCACGCCGGCGTCGGAAAGGCTCAAGGAATGGAGCCAGAAATTGAGCAGCCGCCCGTCGAACCAGACCCAGGGCGATTTGCGCCAGTTCGGCAGATCGTTCACGCGCAGCAGGCCGCTGTGCCAGAACTCGATGCGCAGCGTCGGGGATTCGTCCGTCTCGGCTTCGAATTCGATGGTGCGGCGCCTGGAGTCCGTGAACTCGCTATTGTAAACGACCTGTCCCGCAATGCAGATCTTGACCATGGGCGTCTGTGCGAGCCGGTCCTCGACGCAGATCGGCTCGATGTCGAGCGCGAGCCGCACGCGCTTCGGCGCGCTGGGGGCGAGTTTGACCTCTACGATCGACAGATCGCCCTCGCTCACCGGGCGGCCGTTCTGGAACGAAAAGCCGCGCGCGAGCGGGGCGCCTTCGAAGACGCCGTCGAAAGCAAATTTCAGCGGCAGATGATGACCGACGCTGACATCCTCGTGGTGGATCGCAGGGAACCGCTGGACGTTGTATCGCTGCAGATACCAGCCATCTCCCTCCATATCGAAGGCGGGCCGGTCGGAGCGTTGAAAATAGGCCGTGGTCGCCGCCAGGCCGTGGGAGTAGAACGAGTCGTCCTGCAGCAGCGCCTTATAGAGATTATTGATCGTGGGAATGTGGACGTCGTCCAGGATCAAAATCCCGCCGGGAGCGAGGCGACGGTAAAAAGCGAAATATTCGAGCTCGGGAAAGGGATAGCCGTGGGGTCCGTCGATGAGGACAATGTCGACGTCCTGATCCAAAGGATCGGAGAAAATCGTCCGCTGCGTCGGGCCGAACACCCACTTCACGGCGGCGGCGTTGAAGCCCGGACACTCAACGGCGAAATTGACGCTCGAATTTTCGTCGGCGCGGTCGTCATAAGTGTAAGCCGTGTGATGCGTCGCATATGTCGAAAAGACGATGGTCGACGCGCCGCAACCCGTCTCCGCCGAGCGGACCGGCCGTCCCTTGAAATAATTTTGGAAATACCATTCGATCCGCTCGAGCGGCGCCGCGGTCAGCGTGCCGGCCTTGTGCGCCCCGCCGCGCGACCCCTGATAGTCGATGATGCTCTGAACCAACTCTGACATAGCGATTTTCCTTCAACAACTCGAACTTCCGCTACCGATCCGTGGGCGCGAAAATCTGCTGGAACCGCCTCTGATAGGCCTCTGGCGCGAAAAGCGTCTCGTAAATCTCGAGCGCCTCCTTGTTGATCTCGCGCTTGGGAAGGCGGAATGGTGAGGGGAGGCGCGCCTTGATCGCCGACTTGAATTCGGCGGCCGACCGGCAAAGCCCGGGCAGGCTTTCCCCAATCTGCCGATCGAAACCGCGCACCGCCAGGGGCGAGTAGATAAAGGGGCGGCCATAGGAGAGAGCCTCGATCGTCTTGATCGAAATCCCCTGTCCCTCGATCGTCGGCGCGAGAACCGTCCGCGCCCGATGGTACCACGGCCCCACGTCGTCGACGCGGCCCATGAAGATCGGTCCATAGCGCGTCAGATAATCGCTGGCCTCGTGTTGAAAGGCGACGTCGACATTGCCAACGATGCGAAGCCGCGCCGACCTGTTGAGTTTGCGATCCCATACCTCGTCGAGAAACCAACGAAGCGAATTGAAATTCGGGCGGTTGTTGGAAGCGACGATGAGGAAATCAATATCGAGCTTGGGTGAGCGCTCCAAGCGAGGCGGCCGGGGGAGAGCGGGATAGAGGAGATGATGTCTCTTCGTCGGCAATTGCTTCGCGAATACGCTGAATTCTTCCTCATTGAGATGAATGAACTCATCCGCTGCGCCGCAGCAACGCAGCTCGTCGCGAAAATACTGCTCGTAATGGCCCGGGGCGCCCGTCAAGGGATGCCGCGGGTCGCTGACGATCATGTGTCGACTCTGGATATCCTGCGTCTCGCAAACGATCTTCACGCCGTCGCTCCACTTCTGGATTCTTCGCGCGAGCGGCAGGTTGAAATAGTGATTGCACAACAGCGCCTCGATCTGATGCGACCGGATAAAGTCGCGCAAGCTTGCAGGCGCATCCGCGAGCCGCGCCGGCATCGTGCGCCAGAAGACAGACGTGCGCCTTCTCGCTGCGAGCTTTCCCAGCAAGACGCCCGGGCGAAAATTCGAGATACTGGAAAGCGTCGCCTCTCCGCGGGCGTCTGCGCCGAGGTCTCCGGTCTGCTCCCGGTAATGCGTCCACCAGCCGTCTCCCTGCACGCCGACGATCGACAAGACCGGCGCGACGGCGAGAAAGTAAGTTTCCATTCCCATAGCCGCCAAGGCGCGCAACTGCGCTTTGAAGAGCTGGTGGCTGCCGCATGACTCCCATGCCGGTCCGATGACAATGGCGCCGCGTCTTTTCACAGGATCACGCTCCGACGCTGACAATGAGGGCTTCGCCGCCGCGCAAGAAACGGGGCAAGGGGTCGCTCTGCAATGTCGTGAAGCGCCGCGACCAGAGTGAGCGGAATGACGACGAGACTTGCGAACCCGTCACAAGTCGACGGATCGCGCGACAGCGACCATTGACCCGGCCGCAGGAAGCCAGAAAGGCGAACTGCAAACGGCTCGAGACGCCGGCCGTTGCAACGATCATTCGTAGCGTTCCAAACACCTTGGTCTGCCGGTCTCTCGGGTTGCACACAGCGTGCTGTCGGCCGCGGGCAGTTCGTCATTGCGCAGCGATAGCTTAACTGTATCTAGACAGGCAGTCTGTAGATTGCTATACCTTGGCTGTCAAGGAATGTGGCGATGTACGGAAATCCTCAAAGGCGAACAGACTTAAATACGATGGAGCTTCGCCGGGAAGGGGGCCGTTGGCTGCGCAGTCTGCGCGAGCAGGCCGGCGTCTCGCAGCGGGATTTCGCGCGGCTCGTGGATACTGAGTACTATACGTTCATTTCGCAGGTCAAAAACGGACGTGGGCGGATTCCGCCAGACCGATATTTTTTGTGGGCGTCCGCGTTGAAGATCGAGCCGCGCGCCTTCGTCAAGACGCTGATGAAATACTACGATCCCATCGTTTATCAGATCCTGTTCGACGACGAGTGTGACGGTTGATGAGCAACGTCGCGTCCCTCTCCCTCTTTCGCAGTCGACCGCGGGATTGGTCCAATCAGGAGCTCGCGGAATTCTACCGCGTAGAGCGCGTCCTGACCCAAAGTGGAATGCGGGTTGCGACCGATCGCGGACTGAGCGACGAGGGCGATCCCTGGTTCGTGTTCTGTCGCGAGGACGACTCCGAACCAATCGTCCATTTTGCGCGCATTGACGGAGACTACGTCGTCGTCAGTTCGGCGTACGAGGGGGTTGCGCGCGGACGCGACTTCCGCTCTCTGGTTCAAAATATCATTGATCGCCAGCAGCTTTGGCCCGCCGAGGCGGTCAAGCGCGGCAATTCAAACGTGTTGATGCATCCGGCGACCCTGCTCGTCGCGGTTGTCGGCGTGGCCTTTTTGAAGGCTCCCGCGCCCGCGCAGGCGAAGGAGCCGACCAAAGACGGCGTGAAGAAAGCCGGCCCCGCAGCGGTTTCCGCATCGACAGACTTCACCCTGCCGGGAGAAATCGTCACGCGTCTCGAGGAGCGCTTGGGCGTCGAGCGTGATCTCAGTTCGGGCATGCGTCAAATATTGGCGGCGACAATTCTGTCGGAGAGTCTCTATTCAGACCTGTCGAATAGCGCCTCCGCGGGCGAGGCCGAACGCGCCAAGCGCTTACCGTTGGCAGACACGAGTCCGGGAATTCCGCTGCCGGAGGCGTCGAGAGAAGTGGTCGCTCCGGAACGTCTCGAGGATACTTATAGTTCCTCCAAGAGCCCTCATGTCGATGAGCTTGCGCCTCAACCGCAGTCCGGCTTCGAGACCGCCGTTGCGGCGATAATCGACCTTGTCGGCGCCTTGCATGACATCGGATCGCCCACAGACTCTTCGGCCGAAAGCCCCAAAGCGAGTGACGCTTCTGTTCTTTCGTCGATCGTCCCTGCGTCTCTTTTTCACAGCGATCCTGGGCTCGCGTTTTTCAGCAAGGCCGGGCTCGGCGGCGTATTCGCTAAATTCGCACCGCAGGCCTATGCAGTTCAGCTCCACACCGCCGAGGCGAATGACACGAGACCAGCGCTGAAGGTGAATAATGACAAGATCGGCTCGACCCCGGCAAAGGCCGCCGACGTCTTGGAGCCGCAAGTTTTTCACGAAGACGCTTATCTCGTGTTTCAGTTGCCGTCCGAATTCGAAAATGTCGTGCACTATAAAAACGCGTCGAAATCGGGATCAGCGGCGGATTTTCTTATGCAGAACAATGTCGCCCTCACGACTCATTTTGATGACGCGTCGAATCTGCCGCTGCAAAGCCCCGACGCCTCCCCTGAATCCGACCGCGTCGAGGCGCCGCCCGGCTCTCGGACAATGTCTACGTATCGAGTGCGAGCGCGGGCACAGGCGATATTTTGACAGCGGATACGTTCATCCACGCCCTGCAACTCTTCTTATCCGAAACCCCATCTTCAAAAGTCATCGTTTCGCAGCGGCAAGAGTTCGTTTTTTACGGGCCAAATGACGTGATGGTGGCGACAACCCCGATGGAGAGCATCACGCTGTCGTTCAGCGACGGCAGTTCGATCAGCATCGTCGGCCAGCAGCAGACACTCGAGCATCTTCTTTCCAATGTACAATAAGTCCTGGCGTGAGGCCTTGCGGCGGCAGTGGGTCGTAGCGCAACCCAACGTGATCCTCCTTGCGAGCTATCTCACGAGCAGCGTCCGGCTCGTTGCATCCTTGTTTGCCGTCGGCGACAAGAAGACGCTCCCGAGCGCGACGGGCGTGCAAAGTCGCTTGATCAACGGCATTCGTGAGACGCGTCCAATTTTTCTGACGGCGGTTGTATTCAGCTTTTTCATCAATCTGCTGATGTTCGTCAGCCCGCTCTATATGTTGCAGATCTACGATCGCGTCGTCAGCAGCCGCAGTGAAACGACGCTGATCGCGCTCACTGTCCTCGCTGGCGCCTTGCTGATGATCTACGCGCTTCTGGAAGGTCTGCGCGCCCGCATCCTCGTGCGCGCCGGTCTCTTGTTCGACGCCAAGATCGCCGGTCCCGTGTTCGAAGCGATTCATCAGGGCAATGTCCGGATGCCGAGCGGGGGACACGTCCAATGTCTTCGCGACATGGACGTCGTGCGGGAGTTTCTGACCGGGTCCGGTCTCCTGGCGCTGTGCGACGCGCCGTGGTTCCCGATTTTCGTCGTGGCCTGCTTCATTCTCAATCCCTGGTTCGGCGTCATCGCCTTGCTTGGAAGCCTCGCGACGCTGGGACTGACGGCGCTGAACGAGGCGATGACCAAGAAGCACCTGAATGCGGCGACGCTCGCGAACGCGCGGTCGAGCCAGAGCGCCAACGCCGTCTTCCGTAATACGGAAGTGTTGCAGGCGATGGGCATGGTGGAGAACCTCAAGAAGATCTGGCTCGATCAGCATGACAGTGTTCTTGCCGCTCAAGCCTGGGCCAGCGATCGATCGGGAGCGATCGTCGCCTTCACCAAGTTCTTCCGCATGTTCCTGCAGACGATCATTCTGGGGACTGGGGCGCATCTCGTAATCGCGCGCGAAATTTCGCCCGGGGCGATCGTGGCGGGCTCCATCCTCGTTGGGCGGGCGTTGCAGCCGATTGAGCTCGCCGTTGGCAATTGGAAGGGCTTTATCGCGGCGCGTTCGGCTTATGAACGGTTACACAAATTGTTTTCGATCGCGGGGAATGGAAGCCCCCGCATGTCGCTCCCCAAGCCAGACGGCGCATTGGTCGTCACGGAGGTCGTCGCCGCCGCGCCGGGACGGCCGCAGGCGCCGATCCTGAAGGGCGTTTCGTTCGCCGTGGCGCCGGGAGAGATTGTCGCCGTCGTCGGACCTAGCGGGGCGGGGAAATCGAGCCTCGCGCGAGTCCTGGTGGGGGTGTGGCTGGATCTGCGGGGATCGGTGCGGCTTGGCGGCGACGATCTCTCACATTGGAATCCCCAGGAACTGGGGGTGCACATTGGCTATTTGCCGCAAGATGTCGAATTGTTCGACGGCACCATCGCCCAGAACATTTCTCGGTTCCAAGACTATGTTCCAGAAAAAGTCATCGAAGCGGCGTCGCTTGCCGGATGCCACGAGCTGATCCAGCAGATGCCCGAGGGCTACAATACGCAGATCGGGGAAGGCGGCCACGTCCTGTCTGGCGGACAAAAGCAGAGAGTGGCGCTGGCGCGCGCACTGTATGGCGCGCCCAGTCTCGTTGTTTTGGACGAGCCGAATGCAAACCTCGACCCCGCGGGCGAAGAAGCGTTGTTGCGGGCGCTTCAGAAAATTAGGCAGCTCGGCGCGATCGTCGTCATCATTACCCACAAGGTCAACGTTTTGACGGCTGTCGACAAGATTCTCGTATTGGTCTCGTTCAGGCGTTTGGGCAGCGCGACGCCATCTTGCCGCATCTCATGGGCTCGCAGGCTCCCGGAGCCCAACCCAAGTAATCGTCGAAGGACCAACGCGTATGAGCGTGCAGACCGCTACGGATGATTGGCGCAAATTTGCATCCATGGGCTACGCCACGATTTTCTTGACCTTCGGCGTCATCGGCGGCTGGGCCGCGTTGGCGAAGATTGATCGCGCCGTGGTGGCGACCGGCTTCATCTCGACGGAGACGAACAGGAAGACGCTGCAGCATTACGAGGGCGGGATCGTGCGTGAAATCCTGGTTAAAGAGGGGGATCACGTCCGCGAAGGACAGATCCTGCTTCGCCTCGATAAGGTGCAAGCGCAAGCCAATCTCGAAGTATTGCAGAACCAGCTCGACTCGGCTCTGGCGCTCGAAGCCCGATTGATCGCCGAAAGAGAAGGAAAAGATCATATCGAGTGGTCTTCGGAGTGGTTTCGCGACAAGACCAATCCGCGAATCGGTAAGCTCGTCGAGGACGAGACAAGGCAGTTCGAAGAGCGCAGGGCCTCGCTGCGCGGGCAGCTTGAAATCCTCGAGGCCCGCATCAAGCAGCTCAGGACCGAGATCAGCGGCATCGCGATCGAGAAGGCGTCCACGGAAAAGCAAGTGCGCTACATTAACGACGAGCTCGCCGGCTTGCGCATGCTGCTCGCCAAGCAACTCGTGCCCGCCAATCGCGTGTTCGCGATGGAGCGGGAACGGACCCGGCTCGAGGGTATCGTAGGGAAACTGATTTCCGACTCCGCCAAAGCGGATGGAGCGATCAACGAAATCGGCGTTCAGATCGCACAGATGAAACAGAAATTTCAGGAGGACGTCGCTACGCTATTGTTGGACGTCCGACAGAAAATAACCGACCTTCGGCAGCGAGGCATCGTGGCCAATGATGTGCTGCGACGCATCGACGTCGCCGCGCCGAGGACTGGAACGATCCAGAACCTGAAGGTTTTCACCATCGGCCAGGTCCTGCGCCCCGGAGAGCCGATACTGGACATCGTGCCAGATCAGGACCGCTTGATTGTACAAGCGCAGTTTTCTCCCACCGACATCGACAGCGTCCGGGAGAGCCAGACGGCGGAAATTCGATTCCCGGCTTTCCACTCGCGCACGCTGCCTGTCATGGCGGGCAATCTCGAGACGATTTCGCACGACCGCCTGGTCGATGAAGCGAGCAAGCAGCCCTACTATCTGGGAATAATCGCAATCAGCCGAGCCGAGATTCCGGAGGCTTACCGGAGTCGTTTGCGCGCCGGCATGCCGGCGGAAGTCATCGTATCTGCAGGCGAGCGCACAGTTCTTGATTATCTCATATCGCCCCTGTCTGCCTCGTTACGTAAGACTTTTATCGAGCAGTAGAGGTCGCGTCCGCATCGGGTCTTGCGACACGATCAAGGGGTTGTCATGCGTATCTCGTTTGCTGTCTCCGTTATCGGCTGCGTGGCGCTCGCCGCGCCGAGCTGTCGCGCCGAAACCATGCGAGAGGCTTTGGCGCACGCCTATCTGGTCAATCCCCAGCTCAATGCTCAGCGCGCGAACACACGTGGCGTGGACGAGAACTTACCCATCGCGCAGGGGGCGTTTCTCCCGACCGCGTCCGTCCAGGGTAACTTCGGGCTCCAGGTGCAAGAGCTCCAGGGCGTTAGAAGCGGAAGCCAGATTATCAACTTGGCCGCCGCGTCCACGCAGCCGGGAGGGGGAGCCATTTCTCTCAGCCTGAATATTTTCAACGGTTTTAGAGGGATTAACGGGATCAATCAGGCGGAAGCGCAGATTTTCCAGTCGCGGCAATATCTGCGCAATATCGAGCTGTCCGTTTTGTCGGCGGCGGCGAGCGCCTATCTGAACGTGCAGCGCGACATCGCGATCTACGATCTCCGTGACCAGTATGTCGCCATCATGGCTCACCAAGTGGAGATTACGCGGGAACGCCTGATCGGCGGCGAGGTCACGATGACGGACGTCTATCAGGCCGAGACCGCCCATGCGCAAGCAAAGCAGGACCGTGCGACGGCGACCGTGAATTTGCAGGCGAGTTTATCTGTCTACAAGCAGGTGATCGGCCAAGCGGCGACCAGGTTGGCCCCCGCGCCGCCTTTGGACAATATGCTGCCCAAAAGCATCGAGGCGGCGATTCAATTCGCGGATGCGAACCATCCGCTGGCGCAGGCGGCGCGCTACAATGTCGAGATTCAGGACTACGCCGTGAGCATTATCGAGGGGCAACTCGCGCCGACGGTTGCGCTCAACGGCCAAGTGTGGAAGCAGTACGACGCTTATAACACGGCAAATCAACGCCTTTTCCAGGGTTTTGTCGGTGTGCAGCTCAACGCGCCAATCTATGAAGGCGGCGTGATCTATGGGCAGGCTCGCCAAGCAAAGGAAAAGTTGGGGGAGGCCAGGTATCTACAGGACCAGCAACTTCTTCAAATCCATCAGTCGACGGAGGCGGCTTGGGCGGCGTGGAAGCAGTCGGGAAAGTTTCTGGCCGCCGCCAAGGAGCAGGTCGCGAAAGGCGAGGAAACGCTCGCCGGGATGCGCGAAGAGGCAAAATATGGCCAGAGGATCACTCTGGAAATCTTGAACTCGCAATTGACGCTGGTTAATGCGCGCATCGCCTATGTGATTGGACAGCGCGACCGTATCGCGACCTCTTATAATCTGCTGGCGGCAATCGGCGGATTGTCGGCGGCGACGCTTGGGCTCGACGTTCCGATGTATGATCCCACCGAGCATTTCGACCGAGTCAAACATCAGTTCATTGGACTCGAGCCCTGGAAATAGCCGAGCGACGCGCGCGAAAGCGAATTTTTTAAGTGAATCGTCGGCGTCTAGCTGTCGATTCCATTAGTGTGAAGTTGCGCAGGCAAGGCGCGCGCCGCCTCGAAGAGAAGACCGCGGCCGTCGTCGGCCGCGATCCATCCAAAGAGCCAGGAGAGCAAGCAATTATCTCACGGCGCGCCGAAGTTCAGCGGAACCTGCGCCTGGATCACGGTCGATCTGTTGATAGCGGTTCCGCCGTTATAGGTGTTGCCAATCGTCTGGTTGACGGTCGCTGACTGCGAAAGGGCGCCATTCCAAACGTTGACCGGAACCTGCGCCTGCAGAAGGTAAGAACTGTTCTTGGCGAAGCCGCCGTTGTAGGTATTGCCGATCTGCTGCGTCACGTTTCCCGTCTGATTGAGCGTCAAGGGCTGGGCGAACGTGAAGCCAGTGGAAAGAACCAGAGCTGCAGGAATAAGAAGGAGCTTCCTCATGAGTATTCCTCCATACTTGGGGTGAAGCCGCCTGTCGGCGCTTCGGCGGAGGAAGTAGGCGATCATAAAGGCACGCACAGGCGCCTTTTTGGATAGGTGTCCATATTGATTAAGCGTTTTCACCTATAATCTTCACGGATGCTGCTTTGCTCAGCTGACGCGGATATAATTAAGCACAATCTCCGCAAGGGCCGCCGTATCGCGCGCAGGATGTTTGTCGCCTCTCGCAGCGGTTCGTGGCGCGCCGCTTCATGCAAAAGGATGCTCGAGCCGCCAACTCAAACGCCGCGAAGTTTGCTGAAACGGGAGGGTTCCGCAGTCGTAGCTGGGAGCGCCTTGGATCGCCGTCACGAGGCCATGCCGAACAGACGAGGCAGAGCGAATGGCGCGATGTCCGCTTAGCAGTCCCCACAGTAACAAGGGGGGCGCATGAGCGCCCCCTTTGCCGGTTTTCCGTCCCCCATAAATCCAGGATCACGGGTCCATGCAATAGCAGGCGGCGCCGTCGAAGTTATTGAAACCCTCGGGAGCGGCGGAAGCCGTGCTGGCGAAGCCAATGCTCAGGGTCAGAGCGATAGCGGCGAAGATGGTGGTCAGCTTGGTCATGGTCGGCTCCGTCAGTTCTTGCCTGTGTTCTCGATGGTCTGACGGTAGCTGATCGAGGTTCGGCCGTAGGTGCGCCAGCACACAAGAGGAGTGGGCTTTTTCCACTGCTGCCGGGGAAATGGCGCGGCCTGGGTCAATAGGTTGGCGGTGGGGGCGGGCCGCTTTCGCGCCCACGCGGTTTCCCCGACCATCCCGATGAGACGGTGCAACGCCAAGCTGTCCTTACCAAGGTTTGCTGACGCTGGCGGATGAACGCGCCGGACGTTGCAGCAGTATCGGACGCCTGATTTCTTAAGAGATGGTTAGCGGGGCCGCTCTTGCTTGTCGGATAGGGGCAGCTCGAGCACCTTGGCGGCAAGCGACGCCCCTGATCGGCGACGAAAGCCAGGCTTGCGCCGGTCGGCCTGCCTGATTGTTCGCACACGGGGGCGAAACGGACGGGCGGCGCCGGCCTCGTAACGCTCGCGGGCAGCGATATGGTCGCTACGCGCGGAAGCTGACGGTCACGTCTTTTCTTAATATATTGATTTACTTGGTGGAGCTGGGGTCCGTCAAACTAAGTTCCGCTGGCTTCCGGGCGATTCCATAATAGCGAATTAAATCAAATTGATAATTACGTGCCCCTCCGCAGGCTTCCGCCGGACTTTGCCCAAATCCACGCAAAATTGTAATACTGTTTGTAATACCAGATTGAACGGAGCTGGAACATTATGGCGGGGAAGCTGACCGCGCGAGGCGCCGCCACGACGAAGTCGGGGCAGTACAGCGACGGGGGCGGGCTCTATCTGATCGTCGCCCCGAGCGGCGCCCGAAAATGGGTCTTCCGGTTCACCTTCGGCAGCAAGATCAAGATGATGGGCCTGGGCAGCGCGGACGTTGTGTCGCTGGCCAAGGCTCGCGCCCTTCGAGACGACGCGCGCCAGATCGCCGCGGCGGGGAAAAACCCAATCGAGGAGCGCACGGCCACGCGCGAAGGCAAGCTCACCTTCGGGCAATGCGCGGATCGATATATCAAGACGAAGGAAGGCGGCTGGCGCAACGAAAAGCACCGCTGGCAGTGGCGCCACACATTTGAAGTCTACGCCGCGCCAATTCGAGCGAAGCCGGTTGACGAGATCGACACCGCCGACGTCCTCGCCCTCCTGCAACCCCTTTGGAGCGCGGACACCATCCCGCCTTGCCGTATACCGACGTTCCGGCCTTTCTGGCTCGGTTGCGCGAACGCGAGGCCGTCGGCGGCCTCGCGCTCGAATTCACGATCCTGACGGCCGCCAGGAGCGGGGAGACCCTTGGCGCGACGTGGGGCGAGCTCGACCTAGAGGAAGCCGTCTGGACCGTCCCAGCGGCCCGAATGAAAGCCGCCAAAGAGCACCGCGTCCCCCTTTGCTCGCGAGCCCTCGAGATTGTTCAGAAGCTGGCCGAGGCGAGAACCAGCGAATTCGTTTTCCCTGATCATCGAAGGGGGCGGCCCCTTTCGAACATGGCGATGGAAATGCTACTTCGGCGCATGGGCGAGGACAAGATCACCGTCCATGGCTTCCGCAGCGCCTTCCGTGACTGGGTGGGCGATGAGACAAGTTTTCCGCGAGAGATCGCGGAAGCGGCGCTGGCGCATCAAATCACGAACGAGGTTGAGCGCGCTTACCGGCGCGGCGATGCCATTCAGAAGCGCCGACAGCTTATGGACGCATGGGAAGCCTATTGTTCCCGGTCAGCGTCACAAGGCATCGAGTTTGTCAGCCTGACGGAGGCAGTCTAATGCCGCGCCGCCAAAGCAAATTCGCAAATGACAAAAATGGCACGTTTACGATTTGCGTAAGTAATCTGACGAAACATCTCGTCTCGGGCAGCACAGCCCCTTACTTGGGAAGAACCGAGCAAGAAGTTCGCGAATGCGCTAATGGGCTCGCGCTTCTGGGCAGATTGCTCACGGCGTACATGAAGGCCAATCGAGACGTCAGCACCTACGCGAACCTTGGAGTGACGAACGCAATCGGCATTATGGATTTTTTGGAAACCGGCCGAGCGCATCCAATCTCTCGGTATATCGAAGGACTTAGGACAGAGGAATTTCGCACCCAAATCGGCGAACCTAAAAAAGGGACGCCGAGGAAAACGGAATTTGAGGGAATGCGTCGCGCTATGGTTGTTGGAGCCGTAATGGCGCTGCAGTCGCGCGACGATTGCAAGCGAGACCCTGCAATAAGAAGAATGCTGTCGCTGACAAAGCATCTCGGATATGGGCTCACGAAAGCCAAAATCGCCGACTGGCAAAATGGCTGCGAGACTGAGGGAAGCGTCGGCCCCGAGGCGTTCCGCAATCACATGATGGAGCTGGCCGAGAAGAGAGGGGCGCCCTTGGAGGACGTCATTTTGGACTGCCTGCGCGGAAGCTGGGACGTAGCATTTCCAGGCTAGCCGGCAGAAATGTTTTAACCCCCTCTCTTATCACACAACTCCACATGGTCCCCTTGGTTATCGTGTAAAACCAAGGAGCGACACAGTGCCCAATCCCAAGCAGAAGCCCGAGACGGCCAAGACTTCGGGCGCAGCCACCAAGGCGCCCGTCGAGCGCATGGCGAGGGTTCTGGCGAATGTGCTTTCGTCGGCGCCGCCCGGCCGGGAGGGGGCGCGGCGCTCGAGATCGGCCCCGCCTGCTTTCGGCCTGTGCAGCCGCTCCCTGGCGCTGGCGGCGATCCGTTGCGGCCTCGATTTCACGCCCGAGCAGATCGAGGCGCAGGTGCGATCGACGCTCGACTGGCGGAAGGCCGAAGCGAGCCTTGCCGGCAAGCCCGTCTTCCGCCCGATGCGGCCTGACACGATCGGCCGCACGCTGGGCGTGACCAGCGAGACCCGCGGAGAAGCGAAGGCGTGGTTGATCGGGACGTTCGACGGGAGCCCCCAGGAGCGCGCCGAGGCGTACCGGGCTCGAGAGGCCGCCCGCCGCCGCCGTGAGCGGGTAGAGAAGGGCGCTCAGCCTCAGTCCCAATCGCTGTCCCGCCTGAAGCCCTGGGTCGCCGCGGGAATGTCCCGCGCCCGGTGGTATCGGCAGAAGGCGCAAGGGATTGAGACAGTTTCGTCCGCACCCAATAAGGTTGCAAATGGACAAGCTCGAGTTGAGACAGTTTCGTCCGCGACAACTTCGTCCGCGACCAATAAGGGACGTGAGACAACTTCGTCCGCGCCCAATAATACCAATATCACCAACGCCGCTTCGGGGTTCCCCCTCGCGTCTTGTGAACAAGCGACGAAGACCGCGACCGATATCAGCGTCGTCGGGCTTATCGATAAGATCAAAACCGTGAAATCCGAGCCGGCGCCCGCCTTCGGGCTGAAGGACGCCAAGCCGGATGGCCTGACCTGCAAGGCGATCGTCGGCAACGATCCTTAACGAAGGGGAGCGCGTGATGGCCCTCGACTACGCACAGGCCAGCCGGGCGCAGATCGTCCGCGAAATCCGTAAGGAAAAAATCAGCATCGCCGCAGCATCGCGGCGCTATGGCGTTCCGATCAGCGGGATTTGCGGATGGCTCAGGTTCGCAGGCGTGCCGATCCCTGAGGAATATAGTCGGCCGCGCAGGGAGCGCTCGGAGCAGCCGTTGAGCGCCGCGCAGATGGGGCGACGCGCGGAGACGGATCGATGACGGCAAACCGAGCTACTAGTTCCATTGGCGACGGCTTTGGAGAAATTGGGGAACGCGATAGGATCAGAGGATGCTTTACTCTAGCCGTGAGAAGCGCGGGACCACTCTAAAGGATTGAATTATGAAAGCTGCGGCGATTGGATTATTTTTATCACTAATGCCCTTACCTGCTACGTCATTCACTGTAGATAGTGATGACAAGGGCGGAATACCAGATGCATATTACGGACGGATGCAAAGAGCCAGAGCAACGGGGGAACTCATCCGTATCGGGCCAGTAGCGTGCGATTCATCCTGCACTCTTTATCTTGGTGCAAGGAATGTGTGCGTTTCACCAGAAGCCGTGTTTGGCTTTCATGCCGTTTGGACTGGATGGCAAGGAAATCCAGTGGGGTCATTCAACAATCAGCGCTGGACTGCGCTTTTTGCAGATGCGTACAAGCCTCGTTTGCGAGAGTTGTTTCTTTCTCATGTTCGAGAGTATTGGCATGTATCGCCACAGCCACTTATGAAACTAACTGGATCACAGTTATCCCATTACGGCTACAGGCTTTGCGAATAATGAATGCAATGGGCGACGGCGCAGTAAGCGGTCGTCCGAGGTGGTCGAAGCGGCGTCGCAATGAATAATCCGCGAGGGAAAAATTTCCGAGGTCGGGCTGAATAGCGGCGAGCCCAAAAGACCGGAATGTTTTTCGTCCCAAGGATTTCCAAGAGACACCCCGATTTTTCAGGGGGAAAATCGAGCGCGAGCAACAGGACCTGTTGGAGCCGACTTCGAATTTTGCCCCCGGCATACGGGGGGCCGGGGGTCGCGTGCATACGGGCCGGCCAATCCGGCGGCGCAGCCGTGTGGCGCCAGGGGGCCGGCGGCCACAGTCAGGCGGCGAGCAGCGGGGTATAGGGCAGGAGCAGGGGGCCGGGCGGCCATTGATCCAGGCCGGGGACGGGGACGAAGACGCGATCGAGGCTCGGCAAGAACTTCGGGGGGCGTGACCACATGAGATTGGGCCGCGCCATGCCCAAGTATCTGCATGTGTTCGCGGGCAGCCATTCGTCATCCGCGACCGCGACGAGCTTCATGCCGAGCGCGCCCAGCATGGCCGGCATGCTCATTGAGCCGGCTCGCTTCGAGCCAGAGAACACCTTGCCAGCCCATCCTTGCTGACAACCGCTCAGATCGTCGAGCGCGAGATTGACCAGTCCCAAGTGGCGCTTTCGCAAATCCATGAGCCAGCGATTTCAGCAGGGGTTTCGACCGTGGCGAGAAGGTGCATGGCGCGCTCCGGTTCGAGGACGCCCGCGAAGCTACTCGCAGGCCGGTCGCGCGTCCAGACTGCAGTTCTGTGGGACATATGTTCCGCAGAATGTTGCTGGCAAGACACTTAAAACACGAAGCTTACACTCACGAAACATCGAGCGGTATTACAATCGGTATGCATCCTTGGCTCGCCAAGCCCCCCGACATGCCTGGCCCCGAGCACCAGGCCGCCACCGCCAGATGGCCGCCCCGCGGGCCCACGGGCGCTCTGGATTGAGACATTGCTTGAAGCGCGGTCGCACACCGGCCCGACGCTCGGAAATGTCCAGCGGCCCCGCGCGCGCCGCTTAGCCACCACCCTAGCCCTTCCGCCCCCGCCTTTGCTCCGCAGCCATTGGAACAACCGCCTGGCCGCTTGGTTAAGCTGTCGCGACGCATGGCCTTGGCTCGTCCCGGAGCCATCCCCTCGTCCCTCTGGAGGGGCCGTGCGCCGCGTCCCTCGCTACAACCCGAGCCTATGCCCCGGAACTTCGTTTCCCCTTGGTGGGTTGTTCCTGCATCTCCTATCCAGGGAGTTCTCCCCGACTTGGCCCGGCCCTGCGCCGGGCTTTTTTGTCGGTTGGAAAATAGGTCAGTAGTGTTGACCTATTCCTGCCCGCGCGCCTACCTTGCCGCTAGACTTCGCGCGTGTATGCCGAGCGGCCATGGAACCTTCAATAGAGCAGCAAGACCGGAAGCGGGCTGAACCACGAGGCCAGCGGCTGCCTCTCCGCGCGCTCGATAGCCGCGGCCGGAAGCTATGCGACCTGATGCTTTTTGGCGCCGATCCTGACGAGGCCGAGCAATACGGCTTCCCGCCGAATTCGCCGCTGACCCTGGAGCAGGCCGCCGTGATCGTCGGTCTAAAGATGACGAACGCACGCTTCATCTTCTCCCAGAAGTTTTTCCTCGCCGCCTATTCCGAAGGGCTGAAGCAGCTTCGCCGTTCTCACCAGGCGCGGGCGCTTGGAACGCTGGCGCAGATTATGGACGACGACAGCGACCAGAGCGCGGCTAAAACGGTCAGGGTCAAGTGCGCCAACGCCTTGCTCGACAATCCCGAGGCGCGCGGGCCGAACGTCAACATTCAGGTCAACAACGGCGTAACCCTGCAGGCGGGGGTCGTGATCCGATTGCCCAGCGGCGTCCAAGCCCCACCGCTTGAGAGCGGCGATCCGGCGCCCGCGATCGAACACCAGCCGGCGCATCGGACGACCGCCGCCCCCACGCGCCTTGCGCAAGAACTCGCCGACGCCGCTTCGGCGGACTTCAAAGCCCTCGAACGCCGCCGGGCCGAAGTTGACGCGCGCCTTGGAAAACTCTCGGCCGCCGAGAAAGAGCAATTCCAGTCCGAACTGAAGCGCTTGCTCAAACGCGCCGAGATTACCGGGGCAAAGCACTCATTCCGCAGATCGTGGTCGAACGGGAAGTAGGAGAACGTCATGTCGAAGACCAAAGCAATCATGTCTGCGCCTTTGAAGGGAACCGGCGGACGCGTTGCAAACCCACCGATGACCGCGACGCAAAAGGCGCTCGCTGACAAAGCCACGCCTCTCACCGTCACGCGCGGCTCGACCGGCCGCATCATGGATGGCGGAAACCTCATTCCCAACGGCCGCAAGGCTCCCGCGCCGGGCCCCCAGGCGCGCCAGGACATCGCCCAGGGCCGCAACATCGCGCGTCCGCTCCAGCCGACCGACGCATTGTCGAAGTCACAGATCGCAGACGGCCGCGCAATGGGCCCGCGCTCCGGCGGCAAGAAACCGTAACACACACCGCGCGGCCGGCCCGCGCGTAGAAAGGAAGCTGACCTATGGCAACCGATGCAACGCTCGCCGGCCCCGCGGGCTTTCTCGCAGCAATCGACGCAAAGGCCGCGCGCATGGGCATGGACCGCGCCAAGCTCTTGCAGCGCGCTGGCGTCACCCAAGGCGCGTATGACGCATTTGCCGCGGCGCTGAACAGTGCGAGCGCCGAAACCTGGCGCCGATTGGCGAACGCGGTTTGCTCGCAACCAACTCTGTCTGGACAAACCGTGCAAGTGCTCGAAGGGCCTGGCGGCCAGGTGACGGGTCAATCCTATGGCGTCCACTGGCAGTCGCACCACGGCGATTGCGGCTGACACGCTGACATGACCGACCGCGACGAGCCCCGCCACGCTGACACGACCGCGAGCCCATGGGCGCCCGGGGAAAAGGTCATTCCGTGGCACGTCTCGCCGTTGCCTGATCGCGATCAGCTTTGGAAATTGCACAAGCAGCGCAACTGGATCGAGCGCGATCGTAAAGAACGACCACCGCCGCGACCACGCGGCATTCAAAGACGAGTTTACTGACGGAGAAGAACATGGACCGTGGCTATTGTAGATTTACTATCGGTGGCGAACTTCGCGCTTATGCGAGCGCGACGACGCCAGCTGATATTCTCGCGGGCATTTTGGCGGCGCTCGAACAGCACGGTGTTTCGCGCGAGCAGCTCGCAGTCAGCGTGGACATCGAGAAGCTGGAAGAGGATTTCGCAGCGATCGATGCGCGCGCGTTTGAAAGACTGCTGTCTGCCTTCGATTTTCATGGACTGCAAATCGCTGTCATCGAGGCGTACGAGCGCACGGGCCGCGGCGTAGTCTCGCGGAAAGACCCTGGCACGGAACACGGCCACCTGGCCGCGTGACAATGGAGGACGGCGCGATGACGACTGTTGCAGTTTTCTCACTGACCATCGCGCCGCCGCCCGAAGGCATCAACCGCCTTCATCGTGCGCTTCTGACGCACGGGCGCATTCGTGACGTGCTGTCCGAAATCCCATACAGCTACATCGTCAAATGCGAGACCGACACGACGGCCGGACAGCTCGCCGACATCGTGAGCGCGCCGCTTCCTGGCACCAAGTTTTTCGTGGCGCAGCTCCATCCTGAGCGCATCGCCGGCTTCCTATCCGACGCCGCGCGCGAATGGATGGAGGCGCCCGCGCCACCGCCAAGGAGCCCAGATCACGAGCCTGACGCCGAGGCGATCCTGCGCTTGCCGATGCTCGCCGGCCTCGAATATGCGGCCACCATCCGCCGCCATTCGGAGCGACTGCTTCACCATCAGACCGAAGGACACGCGTGACATGGGCGCCGCCGCCACCGCACTCTCGCTCGGTGCCACGGCCCTCAGCGCCGCCGGCTCTTATGCGCAAGGCCGGACTGCGGGCAGCAACGCCCGCCAGCAAGGCCAGGATGCGGTCATCTCGCGCTTCTACGACGCCGCGCAGGCGAAGCTTGCCGCGCAGGTGGGCGAGCTGCGTGCGACGCAGACCGGAACCTTTATGCGCCGGCAGCAAGAGGGCGTGCTGGCGAATGTGGACGCGGTGATGGCGCTCAATGGCGCGGTCGATCGCTCGCCGACGAGCTGGGCGGTCAAGAACCGCTACGAGTATCTGAGCGACGAGGCGCGCGACCAGGCCGTCACCAATCTTCGCATGGACGCGGCCGCCAAGCGTAATGCTGCGCAGCTCTACGCCATGTCAGGAATGCGCGCCATGCAGCTCGCCGATCAGAACGCGAGCGCGCTTGAGTTCAACGGGATTTTGGGCGGCGCGGGCGCGATTTTGAAAGCGCTCGCCGGCGCCTTTGCTCAGCCAGACCCCTATCGGTATTAATGCACAATCTGCTGCGCTCGCCCATTAGGCGACGATGCAGTCAGATTTGACCCACCTGATCGCTTCCGCGGAGTGCTCTTCCGGCATTTTCGATGAGTGATGCGCTACAATTTTCCATTCTTCCCCGATCTTATTGTAAACGAATGTGTATCGTGCATTCTTCTTGACCCGCTTTTTGGCTCGCCCCTCCGCAGAGCAGCAGGTCGGGTCCGCTTCGATAGCCTTGATGTCATTGATTTCGAAGACGTAATGACCTGAATTGATCGCGACGTTTCCCGTCGAACTAATCGAGTAGTTAATGAGATAACCTTCTGGCCGAGCCGGAAGAAACTCAGCCTCGAAATAGTTCCTAATTGCTTTTTGGCCAAAACAAGGGCCATTCCAAAGTGTTGGCACCAGAACTGCGTCCGGGGCATAAAGCGCTGTGACCGTCTCTGGGTTTGTGCAGTCCTTTAGGGCTGCAAACCACTTTTCAAGAAGTCCAAGGATTTGTTCATTCGTGGCCGTCATTTCGAAGCCCTCGATTGTATTAAATTACAATAAGATCAGCCCAAGGATCGCAGTAACGTCTAAATCGAGCGATCGAGCTCTTCCTTGAGGATGTCTCATACTTGGCCTCTCCGCAAGTACTACTAATCGTCAGAGGCAGTGCGCGATTGTCGGCGTGCGGAGCTGGTAGTAGTTTAGCTTTAGGCTATCACGAAGAGCGGGGGATGCAGCCACATGGACCAAGAGCAGCCAAAGAAAAGCAAACGCGGGTTCGCCTCGATGGACCCCGAGAAACGTCGTGAGATCGCCAGCATGGGCGGCAAGAGCGTTCCCGCCGAGCGCTTTGCCGTGACCGACGACGCCAGCGCGCGCCCGCTGCTCTACGTCAAGCTTTCTGACACGCCGGCAGATTGGTCGCAGGCGCTCAACTTCCGCGGCGCGACGGGCGCGACCGGGCCAGGCGGCGGGACGGTCACGTCGGTCGGGTCGGGCTTCGGCCTCAAGGGCGGCCCGATCACGGGCTCGGGGACGCTCGCGGTCGATCTGACGCAGTTCACGGTCGGCCTGCGCAACCGCCTGGTGAACGGCGGGATGGCCATCGACCAGCGCAAGGCCGGCGCGGCGCACACGCTCTCGACCATCTCAGGCGTCACCAACTACACCGCCGATCGCTGGGCGGCCTATCTCTCCAGCGCGGCCAGTGACTTCTCGGCGCAGCGGCAGACCGTCAACGCGGGCGGGATCGGCTACGCTCTGCGGCTGCAGCGCGCGAACGGCGCGACGGCGACGCCGACGAGTACGTGGTCAATGCGGCCTCTGTAGCCTTCCCCGAACCCATGCGCGCGGCGCCGGCTTTGACGCTCTATGACAATCTCGGCGCGTCGGGAAAGATCAGCCTCTACAATTCAGGCTGGACGAACGCATACACGAGCTTCACGACGCCAACCATCAAGGACGATTTCTTCGACCTTCGCGTTCAGCCTCCCAGGCTCCGCGCTCATCTCCTTCGACTACGCCGCGAACGCTGAGCTGTGAGCGCGACGCTAGAACTGCAGGAAAAATAAACCGCGGCAGCCGCTCCCACAGGGAATGGAGCAGGTTAGGGGCGTGTCTCAACAATAGAAAGTACGACGAGTTCGCTCTGTCTAGCCTCGTCTACGCCCTCTTGAATTGAGATTGCATATTTGTTGGGGAGGCCAATTAGATCGACGGAATAGCCGGTAATGCGACTGAGCCCCTACATCTCATCCAACAATCTCTTTACTCTGTAAGCCTTTTCAACCTCAGCTTTTAGCAGTGTAGGTGGAAGGCGCCTAGCTGTCACAGCACACAAGTTTAGTGCAGTGCCATCCACCAGCTTCTTGCCGGAATGGACAACATACGTCGAGTCGAGAGTTATGGGCGACATCCACCTTGCCAACGACCCAGTATTGGCTATCTCTTTCCTCGCCGAGAATGGTGGCATTCAACTGCTTTTGCATCTCGGCGGTCGCGCGCATTGACCGCCACAATGGGGGCTGATCGAGCGCCTCCACAATTGTCTGCACCTTTTCAGGATTTGACTGCGGTCCCAACGCAAGCTGCGTCAAAAATTCTTAGCATCTCACGCGCAGTTTCACCTGATGCTGCGGGTGCTGGTAGCATAGCAACCAATACACAAATCATTATTTTGATCACGCTTCATCTCCAAAATTGGTTCACAAGTCAAAATTTCGCTGTAGAAAATCCGCAATGGGGCGATCAAAATTAGCCGGTCCACGAAACGGTGCGGCCTGTAGTATTTATACACTTAGTGTAATTTTTCTCTATCTTTACTTTGGCAAATTCTTGAGGATTATTTAGCTCGGCCGAGCCGGCGCTGGAACGCAGGCCCGGCCTTACCGCAACGCGAAGTTGGGATTCGCGTTATGGCTGATAGAGAAGTAGCGCCCATTGGTTGTAAAATCATTCCTATTCGGCCGGATATCTGCCTGGCAGAGGCAGCGGCCACGGCTACCGCCGATCGCCTCATGCACGAATATCGGCTGATCGAAGCCTTGCGCGTCCGGTCTGAGATCGAGGGCGACCGCGCCCGCGCGAAAATCGCGCGAGAGATGGCGACGAACGCGCGCAAGGAATGGCTCACCGCGCTTCGCGAGCCCGTGCGCCTTCGCCTGGCTAAGACAAGCGCGCTTTGAGACACAAAAGGCCGGCCCCGCGAGAGGCCGGCCGCTCTTCGGTTGACGCCGGAGGAGCAGGGACCCGGCAAAGCCCCACGAGCGATCAAAGCCCACGGCGCCGGAGCTGGCAGCGCACCAAGGCGTGCAGGCCAGAAATAAGCGACAGAGCGCCTCAGGATGTCGTGCTGTAATACCAAGAGTAATACAAAAGCCGACCCTTGGTCAGAACCTATTGAATTTTTAGGGGAAACTTTTGCGCGCTTGGTGGAGCTGGGGGGATTCGAACCCCCGACCTCTGCAGTGCGATTGCAGCGCTCTCCGAATTCGCTTCGCTCATTCGACGCAATCAAAGATTGCTACCATCTGAGCTACAGCCAAGAAATCAAACGGTTAGCTGGTCTAGCATCTCCTTCAGATGCAACGTCCTAGAATAGCAAATTTGGGTCAAAACACAATAAAAAAGGCTCCAACTGCTCCAGAATTGCTCCACTCTCTCAGCTCTTAACAAACTGGTTTAATTGAGCTTCTCCCTCGCAGCTCTCCACCGGAGAGCGTTTGGATGTGCCCGAGGGGGTGACGATGCTGATTGTCGGGGGCGTAGCCCCCAGGAGTCGCGAAGCGACGGGAGCCAACCTCTCGAATATGGCACTGTTGGAGTATCGTAATCTGTTTGCTTCGATTCGAGGTGGGTAATCGAAAAAAGAGCTGCGCGGAGGCTGCTTTGGACAGACGAGGGATTAGACGCTCCTATTTCAGGGGTCCTGCCGTGCCTAGCGACGATTGCGAGACGTACTCGATTGAGGTGGGTGAGACCCGATCCCCTCCGTTCAAGTCGATCGATCGAATTGTTTGGACTGATATTCCAAAGTTTGCCGTTCTCACTGGATTGAACGGATCGGGAAAATCGCAGCTCTTGCGCTTACTCGCGCTAAAGCTAACTGAAGGTGATTACCCTGATAGGAAAAGACTGGATAGAATTCCGCTAAAAATAACAGGTCTAGCCATCGGGCCTGATGAGATTGCGTACCTTCCGAATGCTGACATGGGATTTAGAGTAAGGGAAGTTGATTTTAGGGACGCGGATAACCCGGAGAAATTCCTCCAAGGTTTAAGCGGCATTGATCGAGCTGTGTACGACGCGCTTGTAAAGAAAAAGCATCATATGAGTGTCAGAGACTTTGTGTCGAAGTCACATTCCTTCACGGATGATTCTTTATTCATGAGCGAGTACAACGACGTTGCTGCGGGGCTCGGTCAAGTCTTCTTGAATTACCAAATGAAGAAAGCAGAGAAGCTACTACAAAGGTGCACTGAGCCGGAGATTTCTGAAAAGCTTGGAGTGCCTCCCTGGGAGTTCATCAATGACGCATTGAAAGCAGCGGAATTCTCGTATCGTGTTCAGCCGCCCGGAGATGTGTTGCGCCAGAATTATGTTCTGAGAGTCCGATCGGAAGCCCATGCAGCAGTCATTGATCTGAATGACTTATCGTCGGGGGAGAAGATTATCTTGCGCGCGCTTCTATGGCTTTACAATTTGGAGCGAAATAAAATTTTTCCAAAATTACTCTTGCTTGATGAACCAGATGCACATCTACACCCGACAATGACACGTCAATTTATTGACTTGATCAAAGGGGTTTTCGTGGATCAGCACGGCGTAAGGGTAATTTTGACAACTCATTCGCCATCCACCGTAGCACTGGCACCTGAGGAATCGATATTCGTTATGACGCGTGAGCAGCCTCGTATAACGCGACCTGAGTCCAAGGCGGAAGCGATTGGAATGCTAACGTCGGGTCTGGTGATCGTTTCTCCAGGAACGAGATTCGTTCTCGTCGAGGATGAGGAAGACGCAGCGTTTTATGGCGCAGTTAGAGATGTCCTTGCAGATCAAGGACCGAGTAAGGACGCAAAGGCAATAAGGCCTGTTCCAAGCCTTGTATTTATGCCTGCCGCGAGAGGGAAGGGTGCGGAGAAGACCGGAGGAGGGAGGCATACGGTGACACAGTGGGTCGAAAAATTCGACGCCCAGCCATTGAGTGAAATGTTTCGAGGTATTATTGATCTCGACCAAGGGAACACCCCTTCGTCAAGAGTTTTGGTAATTGGCCGTCACAGTATCGAGAATTATAGACTCGATCCTGTTATTATTTTTGGATTACTTGTTGAGGAAGGAAGCGCGCCATCTCTTCCCGGTGGCAAATCAATTTCTTCGGGAGACGAGCATCTGATTCGGGAATTGCCTTCTGTCGCCATCCAAGCGATGGTTGACTACGTCGCTAAGGAAATCTCGCCAAGCATTGGAGCGATGAGCGATCCTGAGAAGAAAAAGAGGCTCGTCACTTTTTCAAACGGCGTTGAGGTAAAATATCCCGCATGGATGATAACTCGTCGGGGTCACGATTTATTCCAAACATATCGCAACGCCTTCGGACAGCACGTCGTTACTCCAAAAAGACTGGACAAAGCTTTCCGCCGAATAAGAATGATTCCATTGGAACTGGCTGAGATTATGGCGTGTATCCAGGATAACTAAGATGACACGTGAATCTCCTAGGCAGACGTGTTTTGTGGTTGGTCCAATTGGACCTTCTGCATCCGAAATCCGAAAGCATGCAGACTGGCTTCTGCATGAAATAATCGAACACGTCTTCCGAGAATTCGAGCCTAAGTTTCACGTGGTGAGGGCTGACAAGATGTCCGAACCGGGGTTAATTACGTCTCAGTTGATAAATCATCTAGTCGATTCGGACCTGGTTATCGCGGATATGAGCTTTATGAATCCCAACGCTTTCTATGAGATTGGTATACGGCACATGGTTCAAAAGCCGATTATCCATTTGTATCACTACGGAACTGAAATACCATTTGATGTAAAGCTTTATAGAGCTGTGGAGTTTAGCTACTCTACTCCCGATGAATTGAAAGCTGCACGTGCGGGCCTGAAAGAAGCGCTGGTTGCGGCAACGGCCCAAGGATACGTCGTCGAGAACCCGGTTACAGCAGCAAGAGGAAAAATGAAGCTCGAACAACACGCTACTCCTGAAACTAAGCTGATATGGGATCGTCTCGACCGAATCGATTCGCAGCTTCAAGCGATGGCTAAATTGCCTGGTCCGCGCAGCAACCCTTATGATTCAATGGGGCTTGTGAGGAATTTTGCGATCGAAGGAAACTTAAAGGGGACTATGCCCTTCAGCGAGTTCGCTAGAGTGCTGCATGGATTTCTCAACGAAATTTGCGAAGACAGTTTTTACAAGCTGGCTCAGACCATGGACGGTTTTCGCCTGGAAATTAGCTTGCCAAAAGAGAACCCTGAGAAGGTTGCTCAGATGATAACGAGCTATTTGCAAGCATTCGAGGGCATAAGTTATTTGCGTGTTGCGACCTGATTTAAGTTACTGGTTTCGAGTCAGCTCGCCATGTGGATTTTGGAGGGGGGTAGGAGGGGGGATGGGGGGTACACTTATAAAGTTGAATTACAGCTTGATATTTTGACAAAGAAATTCGAGGAAACCCTCGGGTGTGCTTCTGGGCATACTATATTATAGTTCAATGGTGAAGGTATATTCACGTAACTCCTTGAAAAATATAAGTGTCGTAAGTATAGAACATTCCCTGTAGTTGTAACAGATACTTGCTTTTGCGCACTAGAGAACGCTTCCGCGTCTGGGGTATAGCTTTAGGGGCCGGCTAATCGAGCCGGCTAAGAAAAACAAAACAAAAGATAAACTTAAGGGGCCAAACTACTGGAGTCAGCCCCTTAAGTAGGTGGTCCTTTCTTTTCCTTTCAACAAAGGGATAGAGCGGTCGCCGATAGGCCCCTGACCAGCAAGGGCTAAAAGTACTCAAAAAGCCAATAGGAGACCTCTATATGGTTTTCTGAGTACTTCTTCTGGCGCAAGCCGCTACTGCGCGATGGCCTCTTTTTTATCTAAACTATCGAAGAGGCGATTTACGTTGTTCTTTCCAATTCCAAGGACTTTGGCTATCTGGGTCTTAGACATTTCCTTGAACTCAGCTTTGGCTTTCAGGTCCTTCAAGGCTTGCTCGTTCTGAGTCAGCTTCTTCGGAATAGGGTTCCAATCCACGACAGTGCAACCCGGAAACACCCTCTTCAGCATAGGTCTAGGAAACCCCGTTCCTCGGTTGGTGCTGAAGATCATGTGGAGGGTGACGCCTTGGGGGCATTGGGTTCCGATGCTTCTTCGAACTGCCCCTCTACAGGCTGCCTGATAGACATTATGGGCAAACTCTCCGAGTCTGGTTCCTTGGAAGTCCTCGTCTGAGAAGTCTTCCTCCACCTTGGCCCCTTTCGCTCCACGGCCTATGGCTTCATACTGGCTGGTGGCGTAGTTCAATAGGTCGGCAAGGATGACGTGTTCACAGTCAACGTAATCGTTGGTCGCTGTGTGCTGCCCCCAGGTGCAGAAGCTGACGTTCGATCTATCCCTGATCCGTTCCCGAATCTCCTTCTCCCAATCGAGGTCTTTTTTGCCTCTCGGCTTCTTATGGATGACAAGGATCGGCTTGCCTTCTGGAATTGACGTAATCGCTTTCACAACTCCGTCGACCAGCTTCTTTCCGTTCGCGGGGTTTTGTTTGGCGTCTCTACCGCTTCCTCTGTTCCAGTGAAAGACAGTCAATCCTTCGTAGGTCTTTTGAGGTGAATGCAGGAACTTGATACCGTGGCGATGCTCATACCACAGTCGATAAGTCTCTCTCTGCGATCCAGAGGCGTCCATAATCAGCATAGGCCCGAGGTCTTTCGGAAGGAAATCCTCGTAGTCCAAAGCCGTAATGGTGTTCTGGTCCTTCCTGACTCGGCAGGGCTTGTCACTGAGCTTCCAAAGGTATTCGGTTGCCGCTTTGTGTCTAGGCGTCTCCACTAGCCCGACGATCTCATTCAACGCAAGGCGATGGCGATGGATGTCAGGAACAATCACAACGTCTTTGTCCTTTGCGTTCTCCAGTTCCTTTCGGAAGTCGGATAGCTCTTTCGCTAGCGCCATCTCTCCGGCAAACCGTAGGGGGTCCAGCAAACCTGATATCGACCATTCGTCCACAGTGAAGTGATTAGACGGTAGGATTGCCTCGTCCCAAATCTTGACTTGTCTCGGCTTGCCGTTCCAAAGGAACTGTCGGATAGACTCGAAGCTGTCTGTACTTCGACAGCAAGCCTCAAGCATCTGCTGGGTTGTAAACAGGACTCGGGCTTGCTGCTTGTCCGTATTTCCAAGGGCCAAAATTTCCGGGTAGTGACGGCTGACTATGGTTGAAAAGTCACTGGTTGGCAGGCCCATGTCCTTCGCCAGCTTCGCTATCTCCTCCACCCTGGAAAGAAAGATGATTACTCCTGTGGCGGCGTACTCCGTCATCTTGCTCAGGTTTCGTATGGCTTGGATGATCGTGGAGGTTTTACCGATGCCTGGAGCAAGACAGCTGACGTAGAAGCTGCTGTCTTTCAGGCTCCCGTCGGCCATGCCTTGGATGACTTTCGCCGCTTCCTCCAGCCCGTCCATTTGGTCAACGGAGGGATGGTGGCCGTACTCTTTGAACTTCCTCTCTAGGTTTGCTCGGGTCCGCTCTGTGAGGTCGTCTGGCTTCCTCAGGATATCGACTCTGGTCACTGGTATTGACTTGTGATTCATCAATGAAAGAAAAATCCTGGTAAAAAAGAGGGGATTGATGGATTCCCCTCTTCTAGCTGTTAATATAACTGCGTTAGCTGTTAACGTTGGTACATGGTCTTTGCCAGGAAGCGCTCATTCGCTGTGAATGAGAAGAATCCAGGCAATCGGAAGATGGTGTCTAGGCTTGTAGGCCCCATGATCTGAGAGAAGTCCTCCCGGCTGAGGCCACGGTCTACAAACCAATAGGCAAACCATTCCCCAATTCCTGTAGCCACAACGGCTGAAGGGGGAAGACGCTTTGAGAAGGAGGAAAGGTGGCCGTCCTTCTCTGTCTTCCAGATTACACGTATTCGGTCCTCGTCATTCAATCTGACGAAGATGCCTGAATGCCTGTTATCCCTTTCGAGCTGGTAACCAATTTCGTCGAGGTGTCCCTGGTACTCGTCAAAGGCAGGCCAGCTCTTGGGAGCGTTCCTGTTCTCCCGGATGGCTACGAATTGCCAGTCCTTCTTACCTGGTTCAATGGCATTCAAGAAGGATTGAGCTTGGTAGAGGCTTCGCTGGGGGCGGACTAACGCTTCTTCTCGAAACAAACTAGACAACGAAATAGCAGCTCCTTTGACACGGTGATGAGAAGAAGAAACGAAACGTAAATGCTCTCAAGCAAGAGCCGCTCCCTTAAGAACCTTCGGTCCATGGCCTTCGGCCTTAAGGAAATCTCGGTCCCTTCGGGTGGCATGTGACCTGCCACTGAAGTTTCATCCAGCGGCGATTGGAGCCCCGTGGAGTTTTACGCCGTGAGGCGCGATGTGAGCAACATGCGATCGGCGAAGCTGGTCGGGGTTGCGCAGCCGATTGCATGTTGCGGGGAGCGAGGCGGCGTAGGCTGCCGGGGTTAGGTAGGCGAGCGCGGAATGCGGTCGCCGGTGATTGTAGTCATCGACCCAGGCCGCGATCTTCTCTCGGGCGTGGTCTAGCCCGAGAAACAGCGTCTCGTTTAGGAGTTCGTCGCGCATCCGCCCATTGAAGCTCTCACAGAAGCCGTTCTGCATGGGCTTGCCCGGGGCGATGAAATGCCAAGCGATCCGATGCTCCTCTGACCAGGAGAGCATCGCGTTCGAGGTGAACTCCGTGCCATTGTCGGAAACGATCGTCCCTGGCTTGCCGCGCCTGCCGATCAGCGCCGTAAGCTCCCGCGCGACGCGACGGCCCGAAATCGACGTGTCGGGGATTGCTGCGAGACATTCACGCGTCGCGTCGTCCACGATGTTCAGAACCCGGAAGCGGCGACCGCTAGCGAACTGGTCGTGAACGAAGTCGAGCGACCACCGCGCATTGGCCTTTGCCTCAATTGGAATTGGCCCCCGTGTCCCGACGGCGCGTTTTCGCGATCGTCGTTTGCGCACGCTCAGGCCCTCCTCGCGATAGAGCCGGTAGATGCGGTTGACGCCCGAAGGCTCGCCCGCCTGGCGCAGCAAAATGAATAAACGCCGGTAACCGAAGCGCTTGCGGGCGTTGGCGAGATCGCGGATCTGCTCCCGCAGCTCTATGTCCGGCGAACGCCGAGAACGATAGCGGATCATCGTGCGATCCGCGCCGACAAGGCCACAGGCCCGCCGTTCCGACAGGCCCATCGCGGCCCGCAGATGCGCGACTCCCTCGCGCTTGGCGGCGGGCCCTACCATTTTTTTGACAGAAGCTCACGGAGCGCGGAGGCGTCGAGCATGGCTTCCGCCAACAGCTTCTTAAGCTTTACATTCTCCTCTTCCAGCGCCTTCAGACGCTTAGCCTCCGAAACGTCCATGCCGCCGTATTTGGCTTTCCAGTTGTAGAGCGTCGCTTCGGAAACGCCGTGCTTGCGGGCGAGATCGGCGGTCTTCGCGCCTGCCTCATGCTCCCGCAGCACGCCGATAATCTGCTCTTCAGTGAAACGTGCACGCTTCATTCGTCCGTCCTCTCAAAGGCCGGACTCTAATCGGTCGTGGAGGAACTTTGCAGTGCCAGGTCACATGGCCTTTAACGAGAACGAGATTGGACCGCCTGAGGTTGGAGGGGTCGCCATCGATGTAGGCTATCTGCTGGCCCCAACCTGCTCCGATGAGAACCCTGCTGACGTAAACGTAATTGTTAGGGGAGTTGCTTTCCGGGGCTGTGATGTGCCCGTTAGGCAATTTATTCCAATTGAAGCTCAAACCCAATGAATCTAGGAATTGGATATCGTCCTTATCGATTATTGCCGCTCCCTTCCTTCCGTCCTGAACCGGGACAATCGCAACCTCTCGTCCATTTTCATCTCTAAGAAATTTGATGTCCGTGAAATCTTCATCACTCGTCATTGACTGCGCTATTCTCCAAGAAAGACTCAATCGCGTGTTGGGCTGTTGCCCTATCCGTCCATTGTCCGAGTAGGAACTTTGGAACCTTTCCCTTCGGGTTCCTGTGTCGGATTACCCAAAGGGAAAACGGAGGCTCCTTCTTGATGATGAAGTCTCCACAGGGGGTCTCGCCTTTGATGTCCTCCAGGTAGTCGGCTTCTAACTGGAGGCGTTCGGCTTGGGTCCTACTCATTATCGGTCTCCATGGTCGTGGGATTTTTGGCCAGGGTTTGCACCGTTGTAGAGAAGACGTTGTCCCTCATGCTCCAGCATTCCCCCTAGTTGGATTAGGATATCGGGGGAGCTTTGGTATTGACGGACCAAGGCTTCGAATTCCTTCTGACAAACCAAATCAGCAAACGTGTCCATCAGTTGTTGCCTCCGAAGAGATCAAGGCCGTATGAGACGGGAGCGTCTTTAGGCTGCTCCTGGGGCTGCTTCGGCTGCTCGGTCTGGCTGCCTCGGTAACCCAGTCGTCCTGCCTCCTCTCGGAGCTTATTGGCCAGCATGGCTAGGGTGGCTTGCTCTCCACCATAACGGTTTAGCAGTTGCTCGTAAGCTCGGTTAACTTCAAACTCTGTGAGCATACGCTCGGCTTCATTTTGGTTAGACTTGGAACGGATCGCTTTATCTGAGAATTTGTTATAAGACATTTGGGAATACTTTCTTTGAGAATGGATAGCCTCTAGGATGCTGTAGGAAGGCCACTGGTGAGCTTTAGTGATTTTGGCTAGGGTAGTACATCCCCAGCTCTAAAGGCCACTGTGCGGGCTAACTGTGTGGCTTCTAGAGGCTATTGCTAGTGGAGGTATGATAGGAACCTAGCATACGGCCTCCTGAAGAGGTCTGCCTTGCCAGGATTTCCGATCTGTGCTAAGAGGGAAGGGTAGATTAGGGCGGAGCCTTTTAATAAAAATATAATAATATCTAAATCTAACTTCCCCGAATGCGCAGCTCTGAGAAAGATTAACCTCCGCTTGGAGCCTCGGGGGCTCACGACTTCGGCATTTCTTTCTCAGGCTGTTAGTATAATTCTACACGAAAACTACGCTGTAGTCAAGCCCTAGAGTTTAGCAGCGATGTCCTGCGCCTTCAGCTTCGTATAGACCGCCAGCATTCTGGTGTCCTTATGACCAGAGCAAACGGCAACCTCTGGCACGGACAGACCAACTTCAAAGAATCGGCTAATCGCTTCCCTTCGAAGGTCGTGGAACCGCAGGTCCTGGATGCCCACTCGGGCCTTCACCCGGCCCCAGGCTAAACGAACGGCATTACCGGAGATTGGGAACACTGGGCCTCCAGGCTGCCTCGGAAGCTGAGACAGAACTTGCAGGGCTGCGGGAGACAGGGGAACCGTCCTAGCGTCGCCATTTTTGGTCAAAGGCAGGTGGGCTGTTCTCTGCTCCAGGTCCACGTGCTCCCAACGGAGAGCTATGACCTCGCCTCGCCTCATGCCGGTGGCCAAGGCAAATAGAAAGACGTGCCTGACAAGCGGGTTCCCACATTGCCTGAGGGCTTCGTCCAGGGTCTCAAACTCTCCAGCCTCAAGCCTCCTGGTTCTGGCCTTCCCGTTGGAAGGCTTGGAGACCTCGGCACAGGGGTTAACTTTGAGCGCTATTCCCCATTCCCTTTTCGCGATCTCAAGGCAATGGGAGAGGATGGCCAGCTCTCGCCTTACGGAGCCGGTGGAGACCTTCTGGAGCCTGTCGTCTCGGTAAGAGGCTACGGCTGCGGGAGAGAGGTTCTTGAGCGATAGGGCGGCTATCGGGTGCTCAAACATCGTCCGGAGCCGATAGGCTTCCGAATTGCTGCCTCGCTTGGTCGGGGTGATCTGCTCCAGGTAGCGAGTCAGTAGGTCCCCTAGGGTCGTCGCCTTCAGTTCGTTATGGTTGGTCGGAAGCTCGCCCCTGTCGATAGAGCGCTCTTTATCCCGCGCCCATTTCTCTGCATCCGATTTTGAGAGGAAGGACTTTGAAAGGGACGGGAAGCCAGCTCGCCTGATCTGAGCTTTCCAGCGATTGCCCCGTTTGGTGAAGGTCGCCATGCCAACTGCTCCAAATTTGCTCCAAGAGCATCTTTGAAGGAGTAGGCCGTCTAGCTAAGTATCTGATTTACTTGGTGGAGCTGGGGGGATTCGAACCCCCGACCTCTGCAGTGCGATTGCAGCGCTCTCCCATCTGAGCTACAGCCCCGAGCCGTGGGCGGGTGAGTATACGCCGCGTCTTTCCCTGTCAATCGCCCATCGGCGTTTTGCGCGTTTTTTCCCCTTTGCGCCTGCGGCGCCGGGGGGAGGTTGCCGGGCGGGGGCAGGGAGGCTAGACAGGCCACGGCCCTTCATTTGCGGGACAATCTCATGTCTTATGCGGTCCTTAATCTCCTGCTCACGATCCTCGACCTTTACTGGTGGATCGTGATCGTTTCGGTGATCCTCTCCTGGCTCGTCGCCTTCGACGTGCTCAATACCCGCTCCCAGGCGGCGCAGACCATCTGGCGCGCGGTCGACGCCTTGACCGAACCGCTTTTGCGCCCGATCCGCTCGGTGCTGCCGGCGATCGGCGGGCTCGACCTGTCGCCGCTGATCCTGCTTCTCGGCATCCAATTCCTGCAAAATCTTCTGACCCACAGCGTGGGCTGATTTGGCGGAGCCCGAGCCGCCCTGGACAGCGGAGGCCTGCGGCGTCACGCTCTGGCTGCGTCTGACGCCCAAGGGCGGGCGGGACGCGATCGAGGGCGTCGAGACCCTCGCCGACGGCAGGTCCGTGCTCAAGGCGCGGGTGCGCGCCGCGCCGGAGGACGGCCGCGCCAATACGGCGCTGATCGAGCTGGTCGCCAAAGCGCTCTCGGCTCCAAAAAAGGCGGTGACGATTCGCTCCGGCGAGACGAGCCGTGTGAAGAAGCTTTTCGTCGCGGGCGACCCCGCGCCTTACCTCGACGCGCTGGCCCGGCTGGCGCCCACAAAAGGCTAAAGAGCGAAAGAGATGAGCAAGTCGAAGATCAACGTCGGCAATTTTTTCGAGGACTTCAGGCTCGGGCAGATTCTGCGCCACGCAGCTCCGCGCACCGTCACCGTCGGCGAAGTCGCGCTCTACACTGCGCTCTATCTGCCGCGCTTCGCCGTGCAATCCTCCAAGGCTTTCGCCGAGGCGATCGGCTATAGGGATGCGCCGATCGACGACATGCTCGTCTTTCATCTCGTGCTCGGCAAGACCGTGCCCGACGTCTCGCTGAATGCGCTCGCCAATCTCGGCTACGCCGACTTCAAATTCCTGGCGCCGGTCTATCCGGGCGATACGCTCGACGCCGTCTCCGAGGTCATCGGCCTGAAGGAGAACTCCAACAAGGAGACGGGCGTCGTCTACGTCCGCACGACGGGGAAGAATCAGCGCGGCGAGACCGTGCTCTCCTATGCGCGCTGGGTGATGGTGAAGAAGCGCGACAAGGACACTCCTGTCGGCCCGACGGTCGTGCCCGACCTGCCCAAGGCGGTCGATCCGTCCCAGTTGGGACAAGCCGTGCCGCCGATCAAGGTCGCGGCCTATGACAAGGCGCTCGCCGGCTCGCCTTTCTTCTGGGGCGACTACGAGAAAGGCGAGATGATTGACCATATCGACGGCATGACCGTCGAAGAGGCGGAGCACATGCTGGCGACGCGCCTCTATCAGAACAATTCGAAGGTGCACTTCAACCAGTACTATGAATCCCAAGGCCGTTTCGGAAAACGCATCATTTACGGCGGCCATGTGATTTCCATGGCGCGCGCGCTGTCCTTCAACGGGCTGGAGAATGTCTTCCATATTTCGGCGGTGAACGGCGGCAAGCACGTCAATCCGCTGTTTGCGGGCGGCACCATCTTCGCCTGGAGCGAAGTGCTGGATAAGGCGGAGATCCCTGGCCGCAGCGACATCGGCGCGCTGCGTCTCCGCCTGGTGGCGACAAAGGACAAGCCTTGCGCGGCGTTCCCGCTCAACGGGCCCGACGGCAAGCCGGATGCGGCCGTGCTGCTCGATCTCGACTACTGGGCGGTGTTGCCAAAGTAGGGGCCGCTCCCCGTCACGCTAGGAACAACGCCGGAGCCCGTCTGTTGTTAGGGCGCGTGAATATCACGTGCACGCTTAGTCTAAAGGCGCGGTTTCTTCGAACGGGCGCATGGCTTACATGCGCCCGTCAATCGCGCTGGCGACGACGGAGTAACAGACATGATCAAGGCGATTATGTTCGCGGCTACGCTGGCCACGGCAGGCGCAGGCGTTGTCTATGCGCAGCAGAGCGGAACGACCGGCGGATCGCCGGGCTCGACGATGGGAACCGGCGCCGAGCGCGGGACCGGGACGATGGGCACGGAGCGCGGAACCGGCGGCACGATGGGCAGGAGCGGCACGATGGGCGCCCGCGAAGGCGCGCAGACGGGCGCGACGGCGCAGATGATGACGACCTTGCCGCAGCACGCGACGGCCGTCTCCAACTGGTACGACCAGAACGTCTATGATCCGAACGATAACAAGATCGGCGAAGTGAAGGACATGCTGCTCGATCGCGAGGGCAAGGTCCAGGCGGTGATCGTGTCCGTCGGCGGCTTCCTCGGCATGGGGGAGAAGGACGTCGCGGTTCCCTTCGACGCTGTGTCAACGACGCAGCGTGAAAACAGGTGGTGGCTGAGCATGAACGCGAGCAAGGATCAGCTCCGCACGGCGCCCGGCTTCCGCTTCGACCGCTCGAAGCAGGCGTGGACGGTCGCCGTCCGCTGATCGGCGAAGACGCGCTCTACCTGGCCGAACATTGGCCCCGCCGCAGACAATGTGGCGGGGCTTCTCATGCCTCGAGACGCCGCCTTCGGCGGCTCCTCATGCTTCGAGACGCCGCCTTCGGCGGCTCCTCATGCTTCGAGACGCCACCTTCGGCGGCTCCTCATGCTTCGAGACGCCACCTTCGGCGGCTCCTCAGCATGAGGGGGTTCCAGTTATTGCTTAGGTTCGTGAGGAGCGCGCGCGTCTCGAAGGGCGATGTGCCTCGCAGCTTTGTCGACAAGCGCCGTCGGCGTTATAGCCGCGGGGGCAATTTCTCTTCGTCGGCGAGATTGGAGAAGCGCGTGACTTCAGCTTCGAAGGCGAGCGGCACGGTTCCCGTCGGGCCGTGGCGCTGCTTGCCGATAATGGCCTCGGCGCGGCCATGCGCGCGCTCCATCTCGGCCATCCAGTTGATGTGCTCTTCCGTGCCTTCGCGCGGCTCCTTGTTCTTCAGATAATATTCTTCGCGATAGACGAAGAGCACCACGTCGGCGTCCTGCTCGATCGAGCCAGATTCACGCAGATCGGAGAGCTGCGGGCGCTTGTCGTCGCGCGCTTCGACTTGGCGGGAAAGCTGCGAGAGCGCGATCACCGGCACATTCAGTTCTTTCGCCAGCGCCTTCAGGCCGGTCGTGATTTCGGTCAGCTCCTGCACGCGATTGTCGTTTCGCGACTTCGAGCCCGCCAGCAATTGCAGATAGTCGACGACGAGAAGATCGAGGCCTTTCTGCCGCTTCAGGCGACGCGCGCGCGCGACGAGCTGCGCGATGGAGATGCCGCCGCTCTGGTCGATATAGAAGGGGATGCTCTGCATCTCGCGCGAGGCCGCGACGATGCGCTCAAAATCGTCCTGGTTGAGATCGCCGCGGCGGATCTTGTAGCTCGGCACGCCGGACTGCTCGGCGATGACGCGCGTGGCCAATTGTTCGGCGGACATTTCGAGAGAGAAGAAGCCGACGATGCCGCCGTTGATTGTCTTATGCGAGCCGTCGGGCTCGACGTCGTACTGATAGGCCTTGGCGATGTTGAAGGCGATGTTCGTCGCGAGCGCCGTCTTGCCCATGCCGGGGCGGCCGGCGACGATGATCAGGTCGGATTTCTGCAGGCCGCCCATCTTCTCGTCGAGATCGATGAGCCCCGTCGAAATGCCGGAGAGATGGCCATCGCGCATATAGGCGCTCGAGGCCATGTCGATCGCGATCGCCAGCGCGTCAGAAAACCGCTGGAAGCCGCCCTCATAGCGGCCTGTCTCGGCGATCGAATAAAGCTTGCGCTCGGCCTCCTCGATTTGCGCGCGGGGGCTGGCGTCGACGGGCGAGTCAAAGGCCGTGTTGACGATTTCCTCGCCGATGTTGATGAGATCGCGTCGCACGGCGAGGTCGTGGACGATTCGCCCGTAGTCTTCGGCGTTGATGATGGTCGTCGCCTCGGCGGCGAGGCGCGCGAGATAGGCCTGGATCGTTACGCCGGCGGGCAGCTCGATGTCGGCCAGAAATGTTTTCAAGGTCACGACGGTCGCGAGCTTGCCGGCGCGAATGAGCTGCGCCGTCGTTTCGAAGATACGGCGATGCAGCTCTTCCGAAAAATGCTCTGGACGCAGGAAGTCGGAGACGCGGTCGAAGGCGTCATTGTTGACGAGAATCGCGCCGAGCAGCGCTTGTTCAGCCTCGAGATTATGCGGAGGCGCGCGATAGGCCGGCGGCTCGGGCTGCGCGACCGGATAGAGGCGCGCACCCGCCAATTGTTCGACTGGGGGCATTTGTTCTCGTCGACTTTGAATGAAACGCCGGGGCCTTCAGACGCGACGCGGAAGCCATCCGGATGCATGACGACATTCGCACGCGGTTGCTCCCCGCGCCAGCCTTGACTCTTACCCGCGCGTTTCGCGCGTCGATGTTGCGAGTCATATCCACAGCCACGCCATGGATTTTGCTCGGCGCAACGAAAAGCGCTTGCCTGTGCGGCGAATCATTCGCGTAGCGTACGCGGCCTATTGGCGCTCGGCCAGCGGCGTTTTTGGGCGCGCATCATGCCCCAGCAAAGAAAAAGCCTCCCACGGCAGGACCGTGGGAGGCTTTTTGAGATGACCCTTGCGGTCGACTGATTACATCTCGACGTCGCCAGCCTCGGCGAGCGCGGCGCCGACCTCGAGGCCGAGGTCGTCCATCGACGTCTCTTCGCGGGCGAAAACCGACTCGCCGCGGGCCTGACGCTCGGCCTCTTCTTCCGAACGGGCGACGTTGATCACGATCTTCACGTCCACCTCGGCGTGCAGATGCACCGGCACATTATGGAGGCCAAGCGTTTTGATCGGATGGGTGAGGACGATCTGGTTGCGATTGATCGAGAAGCCGCCGGCCGTCGCGGCCTCGGCAATGTCGCGCGTCGAGACCGAGCCATAGAGCTGGCCGCTCTCGCCCGCCTGACGGATAATGATGAAGATCTGCCCCTCGAGCTTCTCGGCGACGGCGGAAGCCTCGGTCTTCGCCTCGAGATTGCGCGCCTCGATCTGAGCGCGCTGGCTGTCGAAATGCTTCTTGTTCGATTCGGTCGCGCGCAGCGCCTTGCCGCGGGCGAGGAGGAAATTGCGGGCGTAGCCGTCGCGCACCTTGACCGTGTCGCCCATCTGGCCGAGCTTGGCCACGCGTTCGAGCAGAATAACTTCCATTTTCGTTTCTCCGAGAGTTGGCGCCTTTGTCAGGAAAATGCGGTCAAAGTCAATCCGACTCCGCCGTTTTTTGCGGCTGACCGGGCGCCGCGGCCGACTTGCGGTCGCGATAGTTGAAGACGGTGTCGGCGCCGCCGAGCACGGCGAGGGGCACGATCGGCCAACCGAGAAGGCCGAGCATGAAATAGATGATCGAGAGCACGAGCGCGCTCGACTTGGAGCCGCGCAGCAGCACATGCACGACCGCGAGCCCTTGCAGCATCAGCAGCATGCCCATGGTCGCGGCCAGCACCAGCCCGATGGCGGCCGAAGGCCCGCTGAACAGGGACAGGACGACGCCCGAGGCGAAGAGGCCGGTGACGGCGCGGGGCAGGCGGAAATCCATGGCGATGTCCGGCCAGGGACGGGTGAGCAGGCTGGAGGCCCGCGCAATGGTCCCGCCGAGCCAGAGATTGGCGACATGGATCAGCAGGCCGTAGCCCGCGAGAAAGGCCGGGACGGAGCGGGCGACGACGCCGGAGAGTTCCGTCGGATTGGCGCTCTCGGGCAGTTCCTTCTCGCGCAACATGGCGTCGAGCAGCAGGAAGGCGCGGGCGCGAATGGGGTTTAAGGCCTCGTCGAGCGAGCCGAAACTCAGCGTCGCGACAACCAGCCATAGAATAACGGCCGTCGCCAGCACGCTGGCGGCGGCGAGGCACGACCAACTCGCGACATTGCGGGTGACGAGATCGCGGCCGCCGCGCGGCGCGCCGGAGGCGGCATAGGCCCCAAGCCAGGCCGGCGCGGCGACGAGCAGGGCGTAGCCCATGCCGACGACAGGGTGCAGCGCGACCGAGAGAACGACGGTCGCGACCAGCGCCGAGGTCGCCCCGTGCACGATCCCAAAGCCGAGCGCCACGATGACGAGCGGCAGCGGCGCGAGATGGGCAAACAGCAGCCCGCCAAAGCCGCCCCGCGCGACAACGGCGCCAATCGCCGCCGCGGCGACGCCGCCGAGGACGGAAATGCCGATATTCTGCGGCGTAAACACGCTCTTGTCGGGCACGAGGTCACATTCCGGTCAGGGGCGGCCCGTCTGCGCAGACGCGCGGGCAAGCCAAAAAGCGCCGAAACGGCCTTTCGGCCGGCGGCGCGAGACGCGCTTCTACTCCGAAACCTTGCCAATGGGCAAGAGCAGGGCGCGGCCGCAGCCGGGTCGGCGTTCCTGAAAAATAACACCATGCGGCGAACAGCCCGCGACGCCGGGACGTTTCAACTGCGAAAAACGCGCCCCGCCTTCTCGCGCCGGGGATGCGAGGAGAAAGCAAGATGAAATCCGTTCTGACGGGCGCCCTTGCCGCGCTCGCCCTGACGGCGCTCGCCGTTCCCGTCTCGGCCCATGCCGTCCTCGTCGACTCTTATCCCGCCAACAAGCAACAGGTGCTCAAGCCGTTGCACACGATCCGGTTGGTCTTCTCCGGCAAGGCCGACGCGCTCTACTCCACCGTAAAGCTCAAGGACAACAAGGGCGCGGTCATCGCGGAGAAGACGCAGAAGGAGCCCTCCAGGGAGCTCACTTTGCCAACGCCCTCGCTGATGCCGGGCGACTATCACATCGTCTACCGGGTGCTTTCGGTCGACGGAGACGTCGTCGAAGGCAAGCTGGACTTCTCTATTTTTGGACTGGAGGCCTGAGCCTCACAGCTCGCGCAATTCGGGGCCCGGCCGGCGCGACAGCACGCGCCACGTTCCCGCAAGGCCAAGTCCGATGGTGACGGCGAGCGTCGCCGCCGTCGTCGCCAACGCCGCGGTGACGGAAAAGGCGAAGTCGATCTTCATCAGCAGCGTCACCATGGCGTAGGCGGCGCCCGTGCCGGCGGCGAGGGCGATGAGCGAGGCGACCAGGCCGACGACCCCGAACTCCAGTCCGTAAGCAGTGGCCAGCCACCTTCGCGTCGCGCCCAATGTCTTCAGCACGACGGCGTCATGTAGCCTGGCGCGCTGGCCGCTCGCGACGGCGCTGGCGAGCGCCAGGACGGCGGTGACGATGGCCAGGCCTGCCGCCGCGCGAGCGGCGAGCGCCAACTGTCCGGCGATCTTGTCGACAGCGGCCAGCGCCTCCTTCACGCGGACCGAGACGATCATGGGAAAACGCTTTGCGGCCTCACGCGCCAGTTTGGCGTCTGTCGCGTCCCGCGCGGCGACAGTCGGCGCGCCATAGGCGATGGTGAAAAGCTCCATGTAGGGGGCCTTGGCGAAAGTGTTGGGCGAGAACACCATCACGAAGTTGATGCCATAGCTGCGCCAGTCGACCTTGCGCAGGCTCGCGACCCGCGCGACGGTCTCGCGGCCCAGAACATTCACCTTGATCTCGTCGCCGAGCGACAGGCCGAGCCCTTCGGCGATGCGCTGCTCCAGAGAAACGAGCGGCGGCCCATCATAATCCGCCGCCCACCATTCGCCCGCAACGAGCTGGGAATTGGCTGGCACCGTGGCCGAGAAGGTGACGCCGCGGTCGCCTTCGAGCGCCCATTTGACGTCGTCGACCACGGTGATCCGTTCGACCGGGACGCCTTTAACCTCCACAATGCGGCCGCGCATCATCGGCACATGCTCGATCTTCGCGCCGGGGACCTGCTCGGCAAGAAAATCGTTGAAGGCTCGCGCCTGCGTCTTCGGCGCGTCGATAAAGAAGAAGTTCGGAATTTCGCCCGCGTCGGCGCGCTCCAGCTCGTTATGGATGGCGCCCTCGACCAGAGCGAGCGCGATCAGCAGCGTTTGCGTCAGGCCGATGGAGACGACGAGCGCGGGCGTGAGGCTCTTCGGCCGCCAGATATTGGCGAGCGCCAGCCGCAGTCTGGCGTCGCGCGGGCGGGGCAGGGCGCGGGCGACGCGCATGGTGATCCAGGCCGCGCCGCGCAGCAGGGCAAAGGCGGCGACCGACGTGGCGACATAATAGGCGCCGAGCTTCAAGTCGGAGGAGGAGAGCATCACCAGCGCGCCGAGCGCGATCGCGGCGAGAGCGGCCCCCGCCCGGTAGCGCCAGAGTCGCGCGGCGCGCGGATCGTCGCGCAGCAAGGCGGCGACGGGAATTTCATGCGCCCGGCCAAGCGGGGGGAGGGCGAAGATCAGTGTCACGAGCAGGCCGTAGAGGGCGCCGTAGAAGGCGCCGCGCGCGTCGAGCGCCGCCGAAACGGGGAGGTCCGCCGCCTGCCGCAGCGCTTCCGACGCCGCCCACGGGATGAGGGCGCCGACCGCGAGCCCGAGAAGGATCGCAAACGCCGCCGCCGCCATGACCTGAGCCAGCGCAATGGCGAAGACGCGCGAGCCCGTCGCCCCCAGCGCCTTCAATATCGCGAACTGCATGCGCTTGCGCTCGACGAAGCCTTGCACGGCGTTGGCGACGCCGGCGCCGCCGGCGACAAGCGCCGTCAGCGCCACGAGGGTCAGCAATTGCGTGAAGCGCTCCAGATTGCGCGAGAACTGCGGAGAGACGGCGTCGCGCCGGCGCGCCTCCCAGCCCGCTTGCGGGAAGGCTGCGTCGGCGGATTGGGCGAAGGCTTTTACGGCCTCGTCGCTGACATTGCCGTTGAGCGTCACGCGCGCCACATGGCGCACCACCGAGCCCGGCGTCACGAGGCCGGTGGCGGCAAGCGCCGCGCGGCTCATCATCACGCGCGGGCCGAAGCCGACCCCGCCGGCGAGCTTGTCGGGTTCGCTTTCGAGTTTGACCCGCGGCGTGACGCGCGCCGCGCCGATCATCAGCGGGTCGCCGAGCTTGATATCGAGCCGCGCCAGCAGGATCGGATCGACCGCGATTCCGAAGGCCCCATCCTTTTCCGCGAGCGCCTCGGGGAGGGGAAGGGCGGGATCGAGGGCGACGGCGCCGAAGGCGGGGTAGGTCGCAGGATCGACGGCCTTGATTTCGACCATCGCCGCCTCGCCGTCGTCACGCCGGGCCATGGCGCGCATCAGGGCGATTTCGGAGAGGCGCCCGCGCGCAGCGAAGAAGGCGCGCTGCTCCGGGCTCAATTCCCGGGCGACGAGGCTGAAGGAAGCGTCGCCGCCGAGGATCGTTCGGCCCTCGCGGGCGAGGCCCTGTTCGAGCGAGCGGGAGAGGCCCGAGACCCCGGAGATCGCCGCGACGCCGATGACGATACAGGCGATGAAGATGGCGAAGCCGCGCGGGTCTCCGAGGAGATCGCGCAGGGCGAAGCGCAGGCCGAAGGGAAGCGCGTTGAAACGAAACGCCCGCATCACGCCTCATCCGCCTCGATGCGCCCGGAGCGCAGCCGGACGCGCCGCCCGCAGCGCGCCGCGAGGCCGGGATCATGGGTCACGAGCACCAGCGTCGCGCCCCGGCGCTTCTGCTGGGCGAAGATGAGGTCGATGACCGCCGCGCCGGTCTCCGAGTCGAGATTGCCCGTCGGCTCGTCGGCTGCGAGGATCAGCGGATCGGGCGCGAGCGCGCGGGCCAGCGCCACGCGCTGCTGCTCGCCGCCCGAAAGCTGCGCGGGATAATGCGCAAGCCGGTCGGAGAGGCCTACGGCCGCAAGTTCGGCCTCAGCGATGGCGAAAGCGTCCGGCTTTCTGGCGAGCTCCAGCGGCACGGCGACGTTCTCCAGCGCCGTCATGGTTGGGATGAGCTGGAAAGACTGGAAGACCACGCCTATTTTCTCACCACGGAACCGCGCCAGCGCGTCTTCCGAGAGCGCGCCCATGTCACGGCCGTCTATCCTGACCGAGCCGGAATCGGGGCGCTCGAGGCCGGCGAGGGTCATGAGCAAGGTCGATTTCCCGGAACCCGACGGCCCCAGGAGACCAACCGTCTGGCCATGGTCTATGCTGAGGCTGACGCCCTTGAGAACATGGACCCGCGCGGCGCCGTCGCCCAGGGTAAGATCCACGTCGGCGAGTTCAATGACCGGTGGCACGGAGAAGCTTTCCTTGATTGGCGCGCCCATACAGACGCTTGTGACGACTTATCGCCTGTTCCGGGGCCGGCTCCAAATCGCCGCCTGCGCCCTCATTTTGGCGTCCCTGGGGGCCGGGGCCGAGGCGGCGGAAAAACGCATCATCGCGTTCGGAGACAGTTTGACGGCGGGGCCGGGGCTTTCCGCGGAGGATACGCTGCCCGTCCAACTGGGCAAACGGTTGGCGGCCAACGGCTTCAGCGTCAAGGTCGTCAATGCGGGCGTCTCCGGCGACACGACGGCGATGGGCCTCGCGAGGCTCGACTATGTGCTGTCCGACGGACCCGTCGATCTGGCGATTCTCGAGCTCGGGGCGAATGATATGCTGCAGGGCCTGCCCCCGGCGGAGGTCCGCGCCAATTTGGAGAAGATGCTCGAGATTTTCCGGTCGAAAGGCGTGAATGTCATACTGACGGCCATGGTCTCCAGCAACAATTGGGGGCAAGCTTATCGGCAGGAATTCGATTCGATCTATCCCGACCTCGCCACGAAATACGGAGTGACGATGGTTCCGTTCTTCATGGAAGGCGTGTGGGGCGACCCCGCTCTCCTGCTCGGAGACGGCCTGCATCCCAATCCCGCGGGCGTGCGCAAGATCGTCGAAAACATTGCCCCCTATGCGGAAAGAGCGCTCGCGCCCTCGGGCGCGGCGAGAGAATCGCGCGCCAAATAGGCGCGCTCCAACGGCGAGGAGGAACACATGCCAAGACTTTTTACGGCCCTTGAAGTTCCTCCCCATGTCGCGGAGAGCCTCGCGCGGCTGCGCGGCGGCGTCTCGGGCGCCCGCTGGATCGACGTCGAAAATTATCACATCACCGTGCGCTTCATCGGCGACGTCGACGACGCCTTCGCCCGCGACGCCGCCAATGCGCTTTCCTTCGTGCGTCGGCCGGAGCTGGAGGTGACGATCGACCAGCTCGATTCCTTTGGGGGCGGCAGGCCGCGCGCCATCGTCGCGCGCGTGAGGTCGACGCCGGCGCTTCTCGAGATGCAGGCGGAGCAGGAGCGCCTGATGCGCCGGCTCGGCGCCCCGCCGGAAGCGCGCAAATATGCGCCGCATGTGACGCTGGCGCGGCTGCGCGGATCGAATTCGGCTTCGGTCGCCGCCTATCTCGGCGCGCGCGGCTATTTCCCGCCGCTCAAATTCACCGCCGAGCGCTTCGTGCTCTATTCGTCCCGCGACTCGGTTGGCGGCGGGCCCTATATCGTCGAAGCCGAGTATCCGTTGCTCCCAGCGCCGGCGGCGTTGAATGGGGTGGTGGGGTTGTAGGATATTGCGCTTGAGCTCGAGGTCGCGCATTATTGACGCTCGAGTGAAAGTGAGTGCGCTGACGTGAGCGAACAACCCGACAACCTCGTCGTCCATATCCTGCGCGAGATCCGCGCCGAAATGGCCGGCATGCGCTCAGAGATGGTGACCATCCGCGAGACAATGGCGACGAAGGACGAAATCCAGTCTCTCCGCGCTGACGTGGCGTCGGACATCGCGACGCTCGACGCCAAGATCGACAGGACCCGGAAGGATTTGAGCGACCAGATCGTGGGTTTGCGCCGCGCCGTCGTCGAGTACCACACGACAGTCGTCGGCCATGGCGTCTTGATCAGCGAAATGGAAGGCCGGCTGCGTCGCGTCGAGCAGACGCTGGGGCTTGCGCCCGAGGCGCGCTAAGCCTTCTCGACCCGCTCCCGCGCCGCTTTGCGGCTGTCCCTGGCCAGCGCCTTGGCGCGGCCTTCCTCGACGACCGCCGCGAGGCTCGGGTCCCTCGCCACCGCCTCCGCGATCAGGCGGTCTGAGGCCGTCTCGATTTCTCTTTGCAGCTTCTCGAAGAATTCGCGCGCCGGCAGGCCCGGCGGAATCATCGGCAGAAATTCGATGACCGCCGTGCCGGGGCGGATCAGGAAGGAGCGGCGCGGCCAGAAGAGGCCGGCGTTCAGCGCCACCGGCAGCGCCGGAACGTCCGACGCCGCGTAGAGATGGGCGATGCCGAATTTATAGGCCGGCGCCGCCCCCGCCGGGCGGCGCGTGCCTTCCGGAAAGATGAACAGCTGGCGGCCTTGCGCGAAAATATGCTTCGCCTTTTCGATGAGCTGCGGCAGCAGCTTGCCGCCCTTGGCGCGATTGATGCCGATCTGCTCGGCCGACAACAGGTACCAGCCGAAGAAGGGAATCATCACCAGCTCGCGCTTCAGAATGTAGCTGAAGTCCGGAAAACGGATCGGCAGGACGAAGGTGTCCCAGATCGATTGATGCTTGCTGGCGACGATCATGGCGCCGCCCTTCGGGGGGATGTTCTCCAGGCCGCGCCACTCGATTTCGAGACCGCAGATCTTGTCCGCGAGCCACAGCGAGGTACGGCCCCATGTCCGGCCGAGCTCCATGGAGACGCGGCGGGGCATGAGCAGGCCCGGCAGCCAGATCACCATCAGCAGGATGGTGTTGGCCCAGAACAAAATCTGGAAAACAAGCGAGCGCAGGAAGAGCATTGAGGCACCGTTCGCGACAGACGCGCGCCTTTTACGTCAGCGTGGCCCGGCTCTACAAGGCGTTCATTCGGCCGACGCCTCGCTGCTGCGCAAGGGGCCCAGGTCGAGTTCGCCCGCGCTTTCCGGGCGCAGCGCCACGCGCGTCAGGGCGCCCAGGAATTTAACGTATTCGCTGCCGATGAGCCGCATGACGGCCGGGTCGCTCGCCCAGCCCGCGACATTCACGTGCTCGCTCACGACCGGGAAGGGATAGAGCTTGACCTCGGGAAGCGCGGCCGACAGTTCAACGAGCGCCCGCGGCATGTGGTAATTCGAGGTCACCACGATGAGGGAGCGGGAGATATTGTGCACCTGCGCCCATTGCCTGGTTTCCCGCGCATTGCCAAAGGTGTCGAGCGCCTCGTAGCCGAGATCGACGCAGCAGTTGAAGAGGTCGCGCGAGACCGGGAGGCGTTTTGCGAGCACCGAGCTGCGCGTCGCGCGGTTGACGCCGGTGATAAGCAGCCGGCGCGCCTGTCCGCGGGCCAGAAGTTCGGCCGCCTCCAGCACGCGGTCGGAGCCCCCGGTCAGCGCCACGACGCCCTCGGTCTTGACGGAAAGCTTCGGCTCGACTCGCGCCAGCGACAGCGCGAACCAGACGTAGCCGAGACCGAAAGCAAGCGCGCCGGCCCCGATCAGGCTTGCCGCCGTCAGGAGAATCACGCGCGCCAGGCTGGCCCGCGTCGCACGCCACCAGCGCGCCATCGCCCTCACCTTGCCGTTCCTCTCGCCCTTGAGCCGATCGCGCGCGGAGGCGCGATTCCTGGAGAGATATATGGTCATAAGCCGCCGCCCGGGGCGAGAGGGATCATCCGAGGCCCCGCAGGTGGCGGAAGACGATGCGGCGCGACAGCCAGCCGGTCAGAAATGCCACGCCGCCGGCGAGAAGCAGAATGACGACGAAGCCTGCGGCCCCGATCGCGAGGTCGCCGAAGATCGCCTGCATCTGCTCGCCGCCGGCGGTCGTGCGCCACTGGCGCAGAGCCGCCTGCGCGGCGAGAAGGAAGGCGATCGCCGCGCCGCCGCCGATCAGCGCCCCGCGCAGGCCGAGCGCGAGAAAGCGGCGCTGAAACTCTTGCGCGATGAACCCGTCTGCGGCCCCGACGACGTGCAGCACCTCGACAATCTCGCGGTTGGTGGACACGGCCGCGCGCGTCGCCGAGGCGACGGCGATGCCCAAGGCGCCGACGATCAGCACGAAGATCATCGCCGCGACGGCGACGACGGCCCGCGCCATGTCGCCGAGGCGGGCCGTGAAGATGCGATGGTCGTCGAAAGTGGCGTTGGGCGCGGCGCCGGCGAGCGCCTCGCGAAGTTCAGAGAGATCGGGGCGGCTCCTGGGGTCGAGCTTCGCGACGATCATGCGCGGCATGGGGAGCTGGGAAAGATCGAGACCCTGGCCGAGCCAGGGCGCCAAAAGGCTTTCCGACTCCGTCTTGGAGTAAATCTGCGCTTCGCGGACGCCCGGCGTATCGCGCAGGATGTCGGCCACGACGCGTAGATCCGACTCCATGTCGCGGCCCGGCGCGGGCCGAACCTGCACGGTCGCCTCGCTCGCCGCTTCGCTGCGCCATTCGCTGCTTGCGTCGGCGACCAGAATGGCGGCCGCGGCGGCGAGCGCGGCGAGGAAAGTCATGATCGCGATCACCATGACGAGCGAGCGCCCGGCGATGGAATCGGTCGGCACGAGCGGGGAGGGCTGGGCCGGATCGTCCTCGCCGACGTCCGCGCTCGCGCGGCGCGATTTGACGCGCGAGACCCAGCGGCTGGCGACTTCCCAGTCCATGAGCTTCACTCGAAAATATGCAGACGGCCTTCGGCGAGGACGAGGCGGCGCGCCTCCTCGTACTGGTCCATCAGGCTCAGATCATGGGTGGCGATGATGACGGCGGTCCCCGATTTGTGAAGCTCGACAAAGAGCCGCAGGATGCGTCGGGCGAGCGTTGGATCGACGTTCCCCGTGGGTTCGTCGGCGAGCAGAAGCCTGGGCTGGGAGATGAGGGCGCGCGCGATGGAGGCGCGCTGTTTCTCACCGCCCGAAAGGATGCTCGGCACGCAATGCTTGCGCTCGCCGAGGCCCACCCACTTGAGCAATTCGAGAACCTCCGCGCGATAACTCGATTCCTCCCGGCCAAGAACGCGCAGCGGCAGCGCGACATTCTCGTAAAGCGTCAAATGGTCGAGCAGGCGGAAGTCCTGAAAAACGACGCCGATCTGGCGGCGCATTTCGGTGACTTCGTCCTGGTCGAGCGTGGCCGTGTCGCGGTCGAAGATGCTGATGAGCCCCCGCGTCGGCTTGAGCGCCATGATGATCAGGCGCATCAGCGTCGTCTTGCCGGCGCCCGACGGGCCGGTAAGGAACTGAAACGATTGCGGCGCGATGTCGAAGCTGATGTCGCGGAGCGTTTCCGGCCCCACGCCATATCGCAATCCGACATTTTCGAAGCTCAACACGCTCGCTCCCCCATGGCCGCGCGGATGGACGCGCGAGGGCCGAGGAATCGCGCCGCGGAAGAATAGTCAGTTCACGCGCCCTTAACCATAACCGGCGTTAATGAAACGAGGCTTTTGTTCACTGCGCCGCAAAAATCTGGAGCGCGAAATGAGTGTTGCAGGCGATCGGGACGGACGACGGTTGTGGCGCGAAATCAGCGCGGAAGCCGAAAGCGCGGCGAACCGCGAGCCGAGCTTTGACGAAATGTGGCGCCGCGCGCCGCGGCCGCCGGTCCGCGAACTCCCGCCCGTCGAACGCGACCGCTGGCCCGTCATTGCGACGATTGTCGCGATCGTCCTCGGCGTCTCGGCGCTCATCGCCATGCGCGAGCGAATCGTCCGCATCCTACCGCCCATGGCGACCGCCTATCGGCTTCTGGGCGCGCCCGTGAATCTCGCGGGCCTGGAGCTGCGCGACATCCGCGCGAAAATCGTGATGGAGGGCGCACGCAGAGTGCTCGTGACGGAGGGGGAGATCGTCAACTTGAGGCGCGAGCCCAACCGGGCGCCGCCGCTCGCCCTGTCGGTTCGCGGAGCCAATGGCCTCGAGCGCTACGCCTGGACCGCCCCGACGCCGAAGTCCCGGCTCGAGGCCGCGGAAAAGATCGCCTTCCGCGCCCGCCTCGCCTCGCCGCCCGATGAAGGGACGGAGGTGCTGGTCCGCTTCGCCCGGGCGGACGAAGTCGGGCGTAGGACAAGGTAGGCTTTTCGCCCGTCTTGCGGCTGCGCCACCGAGCGCGTCGTGCGGCGTTTCCTGCCCGAAGACGCCTCGGATGAGGAGGTGGCCGTCCGCACGGTCTGGCTGGCGCGACAGCCGATCTTCTTCGTGCGGGAGGCGGATGCGCTGTCGCTCCCGCCGTTTTCGATCCGACTCGAACCTGACGCCGTGGAGCGGCTGGTTGAAACATTGGCCGCTTTGAGCCTGTCGGGCCTGACCGCAGACCGGCCGTGAAATTGAGTCGCAGCGGCCTCATCTTGACGGTAACGCGCGGTCAAGGTTATGACGTTGCTGATTAAATCTCCTCCAGCCGATACGGGGGCCAGAGGAGCCTCCCGGCGTGTCGCGCGACTTTCTGTCGCCCGCGCTGCCCCTTCAACTGGAGGCGCACATGTTTTCGGACGAGGAGTTCCGGCGAGTCCTGTTCGACGCCAGTCCGGACTGCATCCTGTTATTGGATGAAGACGGACGCGTGCTGAGCGTCAACGAGGCCTGCCTGCGTCTGATGCAGGCGATGAGTTCGACCGAAGTCGCTGGACTCGTCTGGCTCGACCGGTGGCCGCCCGCCGCGCGCGAGAACGTCTCCAAAGCGCTGAGCGCCGCCAGAGGCGGGGCGACGGTGCGCTTCGAGGAGAGCCGTCTAGCGACTGGCGAAGAGATACTGTGGAATGTCTGCGTCGCGCCGATCCGGGCGCGCCAGACTGGCGCCATTCGTCTTCTCTGCATCTGCCGCGACGTCACCGACGCCCGCCGCGCTGAGCGGCAATCGGAGGAGAGCGAGGCATGGCTGCAGGTCGGTTGCGCCGTCGCCGGGCTCACGCTCGCCAGGGTCGACTACAAAAAGGACGCCGTAAGTCTTTCGGCGGAGGCCGCGAGGCTTTTCGGCCTCGGCGAGGTCCCCGTAGCGGTCCCGCGCGATGTCCTTCACAGACTGTTTCATCCCGACGACGCCGGCGCGATCATGGATGCGATCAGCCATGCGCTCGACCCTTCTGGCCCCGGCTGGTTCGAGATGGACCACCGGATCATCCGCCCTTCAGGCGAGATGCGCTGGGTGCGGGTGCGTAAGCAGGTGGTTTTCGACGGAGAGGGCGGCGAGCGGCGCCCCTCTCATGCAACGCTCGCCGCCTTCGACGTGACGAAGGAGCAAGCGACGGAAGAGACGCTGCAGAAAAGCGAGGAGTTTCTGCGCGCCATCCTCGATTCCCTGCCGCATCACGTGGCCGTCATCGGCTCCGACGGAAAGATCGTCGCCGTCAACAAGCCCTGGGAGCGCTTCGCGCGAATGCAGGGCGGCGCTTATGCCCACGTCGCCCCGGGCGTCGATTATCTCGCAACGGCGCGGGCGGCCGCTTCGGATGGAGACCTATACGCCCGGGGCGCAATCGAAGGCATTTACGCCGTCATGAGCGGCAGATCGGAAGGGTTCGTGCTGGAATATCCCTGTCACGCGCCCGACCGCGAGCAATGGTTCGAGATGCACGTCGCGCGTCTGTCGGGGCCGCCCGCCGCGCTTGTCCTCAGCCACACCGACATCACCGACCGCAGACGCAACGAGCAGAAGCGGCGGGAGGCGGAGGAACGGCTGAGGAAAAGCGACCGCAACAAGGACGAGTTCATCGCCACGCTGGCGCACGAGTTGAGAAACCCGCTTTCGCCCTTGCGCTCGGGCCTTCAGTTCCTTCGCCGAGCCGAGCCCGGCGACCCGAGGGTCGCGCGCATGCAGGAGATCATGGAGCGGCAGGTCGTTCATCTGGTGCGGCTCGTCGACGACCTGATCGACGTTTCCCGCATCAGCCGCGGCAAGCTCGAGCTCAAGAAAGAGCTGGTCGATCTCGCCGACATTTTGAAGCAGGCGATTGGAGATGTGCGCGCGCTTACGGAGGCCAAGAATCTGACTGTTCAGGTCTCGGGCCTCGACGAAGCGCTGCCGGCGGAATGCGATCCCGTCCGAGTGTCGCAGATGTTCGTCAACCTGCTCGACAACGCCATCAAATATACCGATGCGGGCGGGACGGTTGGCGTCGCCGCCGAACGCGATGGGGGGCAAGTTTGCGTCGCCATCAGCGATTCAGGCGTGGGCATCTCTTCGCAAATGCTGCCGCAGATCTTCGATCTGTTCACGCAGGGCGAAGGGTCTCCGAAACATGGACGCGCGGGGCTCGGCATTGGTCTCTCCCTGGTGCGGAAGCTTGTCGAACTGCATGGCGGCTCCGTCGAGGCGCAGAGCGATGGCGAGGGGCGCGGCGCACGCTTCCTGGTTCGCTTGCCGTTGTCCCTGGGAGCGCCCGAGCGCGAGTCAAAGGGCGAAGCGGCGCCGCGCATGGGCGGAAAGGGTCGGCGCGCGCTCCTCATCGACGATAACCGGGATGCGGTCGACACGCTTGCGGTGGCGCTCAAGAGCCTGGGCTTCGAGGTTGACGTCGCCTACAGCGGCGCCGAGGGCCTGGCGCGGGCCGCGGCGCTCAGGCCCGGTCTGGTGCTCCTGGATTTGGGCATGCCGATCATGGACGGCTATCAGACCGCGCGCGCGCTGCGGGCGCAGCCGGGCGGCGCGGAGATCGAGATTGTCGCTCTCACCGGCTGGGGCGAGGAAGAGACGCGCCGCCGCGTGAAGGAGGCGGGTTTCGACGGCCATCTGATCAAGCCGGCGCGGATCGAGGACATTGCGGCGCTGTTCATGAAATGAGGAGCGTTAAGCGCGGAGGGCCGGCCCGGACGTTTCCAACCCCGGCAAAATGGCCTAATCAGGCGCCATGGCCACTGACCCCCTCGCGCCGACTCTTTTCGTCAACGCCCGTCTGATCGACCCCGCCACCGGCGTCGAGTCGCAGGGCGGGCTTCTGGTTTCGAACGGGCGCATCGCCGATCTGGGGCCGGGCCTTCGCCCCGACGCCGCGCCCGAGGGCGCGCGGGTCGTCGACTGCCGAGGCGACGTGCTCGCGCCCGGCCTCATCGACATGCAGGCCTTCGTTGGCGAGCCCGGCGCGGAGCACCGCGAGACCATCGCCAGCGCGACGCTCTCAGCCGCCGTCGGCGGCGTCACCACGCTGGTCTCCACGAGCGCCGCCTTTCCCGCGGTCGACGATCCGGCGGTCGTCGACTTTGTCCTGCGACGCGCGCGCGACACCGGAAAGGTGCGCGTGCTGCCCATGGCGGCGCTGACCAAGGGACGCGAGGGCAAGGAGATTGCCGAGATCGGCCTTCTCCAGCAGGCGGGCGCCGTCGCTTTTTTCGACGGCGCGCACTCGATCCGCAACGCGCTCGTCATGCGCCGGGCGATGAGCTACGCGCGCGACTTCGGCGCGCTGGTCGTGCATTTCACCCAGGACCCAGACCTTGCCGGCGGCGTGATGAACGAGGGCGAATTCGCGCTGCGCCTCGGCCTCTCGGGCATTCCGCGCGAGGCCGAGGCGGTCGTGCTCGACCGCGACCTGCGCCTCGTGGCCCTCACCGGCGCCCGCTACCACGCCGCGATCCTCACCTCGACGCTCTCGCTCGAGTCGCTCAGCGCGGCCAAGGCGGCGGGACTGCCCGTGACTGCCGGCGTGACGATCAACCATCTGACCCTCAATGAAAGCGACATCGGCGATTACCGCACCTTCCTGAAGCTGCGTCCGCCCCTGCGTCACGAGGAGGAGCGCAAGGCGCTGGTCGCCGCGCTGGCGGAGGGCCTCATCGACGTGATCGTCTCGGACCATGATCCGCAGGACGTGGAAACCAAGCGCCTGCCGTTCGCAGAGGCCGAATTCGGCGCGATCGGCGTCGAGACCATGCTCGCCGCGGGCATGCGTCTCGTCCATTCGGGCGACGTGAGCCTGCCGAGGCTGCTCGCAGCGATGTCGTCGCGTCCCGCAGAAATCCTCGGGCTGGAGCAGGGGCGCCTGCAAAAGGGCGCGCCCGCCGATCTGATCCGCTTCGACCCCGACGAGCCTTTCGTCGTCGACCCCGACCTGTTGCATTCGCGTTGCCGCAATACGCCCTTCGACGGCGCCTTGTTGCAGGGCGTCGTGAAGACCACCATGGTCGCCGGGCGCATCGTGCACGAGATCGCGCCATGACGCGGATCGCGCTTTATTCCGGCACCTTCGATCCGCTGACCAACGGCCATCTCGACGTGCTGCGCCAGGGCGTCGCGCTCTTCGACAAGGTCGTCGTGGCGATCGGCGTGCATCCCGGCAAATCTCCCTGGCTGACCTTCGAGGAGCGGGCCGAGACGATCGCCGACGTGAGCGCGGCCGAGGGCTTCGCGGGCGCCGTAGAGGCTGTGAGCTTCGACGGCCTCGTTGTCGAGGCGGCGCGCGCCGCCGGCGCCGGCGCGATCCTGCGCGGATTGCGCGACGGCTCCGACTTCGACTATGAAATGCAGATGGCGGGGATGAACGGGACGCTGGCGCCCGCTATTCGCACGGTTTTCCTGCCTGCTTCGCCGGGGCTGCGCCATATCAGCGGCACCCTCGTGCGCCAGATTGCGGCGCTTGGCGGCGACGTGTCGGCCTTCGCGCCGGCCGCTTCCGTCGAGGCCCTCAAACGCGCCATTGCAAGGCGCGGCAATTAAAGCCTTAAGGGAGGCTCAATGAAACTTACCCGTCGTGTTCTGCTCTCCGCCGTGGCCGTTTCGGCTGCGCTCGGGACCGCTTCTTTGGCCCGCGCCGAAGACAAGCTCCTTTATATCGACACCAAGGACGGCCGCATCGCCATCAAGCTGCGCCCCGATCTCGCGCCCAAGCATGTCGAGCGCATCGAGCGCCTCGCCAAGGAACATTTCTACGACAACATCGCCTTTCATCGCGTGATCGAGGGCTTCATGGCGCAGGGCGGCGATCCCGACGGCACCGGCATGGGCAGCTCGCGCTATCCCGACCTCAAGGCAGAATTCAGTAACGAACCCTTCAAGCGCGGCACGGTCGCCATGGCCCGCCAGCCGGGCGACAAGGACTCGGCCAATTCGCAGTTCTTCATCTGCTTCGCCGAGGCGCCGCAGCTCAACGGCAAATATACGATCTGGGGCGAGGTCGTCTCCGGCATGGACGTCGTCGACAAGATCAAGAAGGGCGACAAGGCCAATAACGGCGCGGTCGAGAACCCGGACCGCATGCTCAAGGTTCGGGTCGCCGGCGACGAGAGCTGACCCCTTTCAGCGTTGGCCGGGCTTGTCCCGGCCGCCCACGCCGAGACGCTTTCGTGGATAGCCGGGACAGGCCCGGCCATCTCGACGAGCGGGCGACAATACAAAGGACAGAAAATGACTGAAGCCGCCGACACTCTGACGCTCGAGACCACCAAGGGTCCCGTCGTTATCAAATTGCGACCCGATCTTGCGCCCAAGCATGTCGAGCGCATCAAGAAGCTCGTCTCCGAGGGCTTCTATGACGGCATTGTGTTTCACCGCGTCATCGAGGGCTTCATGGCGCAGACCGGCTGTCCGCGCGGCACCGGCACCGGCGGTTCGCAATATCCGAACCTCGAGCAGGAATTCAACGACGCGCCGCATGTGCGCGGGACCTGCTCCATGGCGCGCGCCTCGCATCCGGACACGGCCAATTCGCAGTTCTTCATCTGCTTCGACGACGCCCGCTTCCTCGACAAGCAATATACGGTCTGGGGCGAAGTGATTTCCGGCATGGAGAACGTCGACAAGATCAAGCGCGGCGAGCCGGTGAGAGATCCGGACAAGATCATCAAGGCGACGCTCAGCGCCTGATCCATTCCCTCTCCCCGCGCGCGGGGAGAGGGTTAGGGTGAGGGGCGAGCCCCCTCACCCCAGCCCTCTCCCCATTGCATCGGGAGAGGTGGCCGCGACCCCGACATGCGCGTCGATCTCTTCGACTTCGACCTTCCCCAGGACCGTATTGCGCTGCGCCCCGCCGAGCCGCGCGACAGCGCGCGCCTGCTCGTCGTGCCGCCGACGGGCGCTCTCGAAGATCGGATTGTGCGCGATCTGCCGTCCTTTCTGAAAGAAGGCGACGTCCTCGTCGTCAACGACACGCGCGTCATTCACGCGCGCCTTTCCGGCAAAAGACGCCGCGGCGCCTTGAGCGCGGGCGTCGAGGCGACGTTGATCGAACGACTCGACGGGTCGCGTTGGCGCGCGCTGATGCGGCCAGCGAAGAAACTCGCCATCGGCGACCTTGTCCGCTTCGGCCGCGAAAGCGAGGGGGCCTGCCTGTCCGGCGTGCTCGACGCGCATGTCGAGGCCAAGGGCGACGAGGGGGAGATTGCGCTTCGCTTCGAGCTCTCCGGCGCAGCACTCGACGAGGCGATCGAGGCTGCAGGCGAGATGCCGCTGCCGCCCTATATCGCCGGTAAGCGCGCCGCCGACGCCCGCGACGAAGCGGATTACCAGACGGTCTTCGCGCGCGAGGCCGGCGCCGTCGCCGCGCCGACGGCGGGTCTGCATTTCACGGCCCCGCTGCTTGCGGCGCTGACGGCGAAGGGCGTCTCGCTGCATCGCGTGACCCTGCATGTCGGCGCCGGCACCTTCTTGCCCGTAAAGGCGGAGGATACGGAGGCCCACAAAATGCACGAGGAGTTCGCGCGCATCGATGGCGAAACCGCTGAGGCCCTTAACGCGGCCCGCGCCAGGGGCGGCCGCATCGTCGCGGTCGGCACCACGGCGCTGCGCACGCTCGAAAGCGCCGCCGCGCCGGACGGACGCCTCGCCGCTTACGCCTCGCGTACGAGCATCTTCATCACGCCGGGCTATAAATTCCGTGCGACGGACATGCTGCTCACCAATTTCCATCTGCCGCGTTCGACGCTGTTCATGCTCGTCTCGGCCTTTTGCGGCCTCGACCGCATGAAGGCCGCCTATGCGCACGCCATCGCCGGCGGCTACCGCTTCTATTCCTATGGCGACGCCAGCCTGCTGTATCGCGCCGACGCATGACGCGCAGCGTTCGCCTGATCGCGCAGTGGCGCGATGATCCCACGGAGGCGCTGATGACGGTTGACCTGCGCGCGGACGGCCTTCGCTTCGCCGCGACCTGGGACGTCTTCGGCGCGGTCGATCTCGACGGCGCGCGGCCGCGTCCCTTCATCCTGCGCCGAGACGGACGCATCGACTTCGGCGAGAGCGACGATCGCTGGCGCACGGATTTACGCGACGCGGAACTGAAGGTCGGGACGCTCTTCACCGTCTGGTTCAACGAGACCGACCACGGGATCTACAAAATCGTCAAGATCGCCGAACCCGGCGCGAAGGAACGCAGATGAGCGCTGAATTCTCCTTTACCCTTCAGGCGACCGACGGAGCGGCGCGCAAGGGCGAAATCTTTACGCCGCGCGGAACCATCCGTACGCCGGCGTTCATGCCGGTCGGCACGGCCGCGACGGTGAAAGCCATGTTCCCCCAGGATGTGCGCGCGACCGGCGCCGACATTCTGCTGGGCAACGTTTACCATTTGATGCTGCGCCCCGGCGCCGAGCGCGTCGCGCGACTCGGCGGGCTGCATCGCTTCATGAATTGGCCCTTTCCGATCCTGACCGACTCGGGCGGCTTTCAAGTGATGTCGCTCGCCAAGCTCCGCAAGCTCGACGAAGAGGGCGTGACCTTCCAGTCTCACATCGACGGCTCGCGGCATCATCTCTCGCCCGAACGCTCCATGGAGATCCAGCACCTCCTCGGCTCTGACATTCAGATGCAATTCGACGAATGCGTGCGTCTGCCGTGTTCGGACGCGGAGGCCGAGCGGGCGATGCGGCTGTCGCTGCGCTGGGCCGAACGCTCTCGGAAGGCGTTTCGAGAACAGTCGGGCAGGGCGGTCTTCGGCATCGTGCAGGGCGGCGCCTCCAAACCCTTGCGAATCGAAAGCGCCCGGGCGTTGGCGCAAATGGATTTCCACGGCCTCGCAGTCGGCGGCCTCGCCGTCGGCGAACCGCAGGACGTGATGCTCGACATGCTGGAGACCACGCTGCCGCATCTGCCCGACGCGAAGCCCCGCTATCTGATGGGGGTGGGCACGCCGGACGACATCGTGCAGGCGGTGGCGCGCGGGATCGACATGTTCGACTGCGTCATGCCGACTCGCGCCGGTCGCCACGGCCTCGCCTATACGCGATTCGGCAAGATCAACATCAAGAATTCCCGCTACGCGGAGGATCTCTCGCCGCTCGATCCCGAATCGACGTCTCCCGCAGCCCGCGACTATTCGCGCGCCTATCTGCATCATCTCGTAAAAGCGGGGGAAATCCTCGGAATGATGCTGCTCACGCAGGCCAATGTCGCTTATTATCAGAGTTTGATGGCGGGGCTGCGGGCGGCGATCGCGGAAAGGCGGCTCGCCGATTTCATCGCCGAGACTCGCGCTCAATGGAACGCGGGGGAAGCGGCCCATCGTTCACAGTAGCGTGTTATGATGTGCGTCATGCAGAACCGCGCAGCGGTTGACCGGAGCCTGACATGGGCCGTCGCCATGGCCGTTATCATCATGCGTTGACGCAGCTCTTCCTCGCCGGGGGCTTCCCGGAACGCGTGGAGGGCGGCGGCGCCGCGGAGCGTCCGCCGGCCAAAGCCGCGGAGCGGGCGTCCCGGCCGGGGCCGCCCCAGCGGCCCCCGCCTGAGCCAGCGCCATCTCACGCCGCCCGCGCCCGGCGCGACCCCGTGCGCCGCGGCGGCCGGCCAAGCAAATTTTCTCCTGCATCAGTCGAGGGGCGCATCATGACGCCGCATCCGGGCCAGGTCCTGGCCCAGCATCTCGCCGACCTCGGATTAACCGCCTCGGACCTCGCCCGCGACATCGACGTGCCCGTCAACCGCGTGACGGCCATCCTCAACGGCCAACGCGGCGTGACGGCGGATACGGCGTTGCGGCTCGGCCATTGGTTCGGAGTCGATCCGGAGGACTGGCTTGGCCTGCAACTCGAATATGAACTGGCGCTGGCGCGGCACGAAGCCGGCGCCAGAGTGAAAAGACTGCCTCGCCTTGCCGACCGCGTCTTGTGACGCCGCGCGGGCGCCCGCCGAGGACGCCTTTCTTTCCGCCCTGCGCGCCTTCGACGCCTTCGGCGCGCCGACAGCGGTCGTGGAGGAGGGCGGTCTGACGTATTTCGTCAACGAGTATTGGACCTCGGCGCAGCGCGCCGCCCATTCGCTGCACGAGATCAGCTATCGCGCCTGTTTCAAGCCGCAGCTCCCGGCCTTTTTCATCGAGCGCCTGACGCAGCCCGGCGAGACCGTTTGCGATCCTTTCATGGGACGCGGCACGACGCCCCTTCAGGCTGCGCTGATGGGACGCCGCGCCGTCGGCTCCGACGCCAATCCGCTGGCGCTGATGTTGACGCGGCCCCGGCTGCGGCCGCCGGCGCTCGAGGACGTCGCGGCGCGACTCGCCGAGGCCCCGCTGTCGACGGGGGGCGTCGCGCCGGACGAACTGCTCGCCTTCTACCATCCCGAGACGCTGCGCCAGCTTTGCGCGTTGCGCGACTGGCTCGCCGCGCGCCTGTCCGAGGCGGCGCCCGATCCTGTCGACGACTGGATCAGAATGGTGGCGCTCAATCGGCTGACGGGCCATTCCGCGGGGTTTTTCTCTGTCTACACGCTGCCGCCCAATCAGGCGGTCAGCGTGAAGGCGCAATTGAAAATCAACGCCCGCCGCGAGCAGACGCCGCCGCTTCGCGACGTCGCCGCGCTCATATTCAAGAAATCCCGCGCGCTCCTCGCCGACGGCGCGCCGCCCCCGGCGCCGCCCGCCCATTTCGCCGTCGCCGACGCCGCCCGCCTTACGCATGTCGGCGACAACACTGTCGACCTCGTCGTCACCTCGCCGCCCTTTCTCGACATCGTCGACTATCGCGCCGACAATTGGCTGCGGAACTGGTTCGCGGGGATCGAGACGGAGGCCGTCACGATCTCGCAGTTGCGCAGCCTCGACGCCTGGTCGCGCATGACGCGCAGCGTCTTCCAGGAATTAGCCCGCGTGCTGCGGCCGGGGGGAGCTGTGGCCTATGAGGTTGGCGAAGTGCGCAACGGCGGCGTCCTGCTGGAGCGGCTGGTCTGGGAGGCGATGGCGGGGCTGCCCTTCGCGCGCCTCGGCGTCATGGTGAACCGACAGAGCTTCACCAAGACCAGCAATTGCTGGGGCGTCGCCAACAACGCCAAGGGCGTCAACAGCAACCGCATCGTCCTCGCGCGCCGGGTCTGAGACACCGCCTACTGGGGCCTCTCAAGCTTTCTCCCTGCTTGGCCTCAGCGAAGGCCGCAGGCTGGGTGATCGCAGCGGCTCTGGTGGGAGGAGGGGTCCATCGAGCCTCCCGCATGGGCGAGGCCGACGCCGACGGCAAAGAAGATGGACATGCCCAATAAGGCGCCGATGATTTTGGTGAAAGCGTTCGTCATTTCTCTCTCCATCAACTCGAGTGGTCGTTGGAGAGCAACCTAGAGGGAGTGGGGCCCGCGGTATGTGCGCCGTCGCACGCGAGCCGAGGCGCCGGCTTTGCCTGGCGACGTGTCACCCGGCCCGGAGCAGGCGGATCGCTTCGTCCCTTTCGAAGAGATACAGCAGGACGCGCAACGCCTCGCCGCGCGCGCTCGACAAAGACGGGTCGCGGCGCAGGACGAGCTCGGCGTCGTCGCGGGCGATGGCGAGGAGCCGGGCGTGGGCGGTCAGATCGGCGAGGCGGAAACCCGGCAGCCCGGCTTGGCGCGTGCCGAGCAGTTCGCCCTCGCCACGCAGCCGCAGGTCCTCTTCCGCGATACGAAATCCGTCTTCCGTCTGGCGTAAGGTGGTCAACCGCGCCTTGGCGGCCTCGCTCAACGGCCCCTTGTAAAGCAGCAGACAGCTCGATTTGCCCGTGCCGCGCCCGACGCGGCCGCGCAGCTGATGCAGCTGCGCGAGGCCGAAGCGCTCGGCGTGCTCGATCACCATGATCGTCGCCTCGGGCACGTCGACGCCCACTTCCACCACCGTGGTGGCGACAAGCACCTTCGTTTCGCCCCTCTGGAACGCCTCCATCGCCGCGTCCTTCTCAGGCCCCTTCATGCGCCCGTGCAGGAGACCGACCGCGTCGCCGAAATAATGGCGCAAATCGGCGGCGCGCGCCTCGGCGGCGGCGAGGTCGAGATCTTCATTCTCTTCGACGAGCGGGCAGACCCAATAGGCGCGCGCGCCCGACGCAACGGCGCGCATGAGGCCCGCGACGACCTCGCCGATACGGGAGGCCGGCAAAGCGCGGGTGGAAATGGGGGTGCGCCCCGGCGGCTTCTCGTCGAGGGCGGAGCAATCCATGTCGCCGAAGGCGGTGAGCGCCAGCGTGCGAGGAATGGGCGTCGCCGTCATCACGAGCACGTCGACCGCGTCCCCCTTGGCGCCGAGCGCCAGCCGCTGCTGCACCCCGAAGCGGTGCTGCTCGTCGACGACGGCGATCCCGAGATCGCGGAACGCGAGGTCGCCCTGGACGAGCGCATGGGTGCCGACGACGACCTCGATCTCGCCGGCTGCGACGGCCGCGTGAGTCGCTGCGCGTTCGCTCGCCTTGAGCCGGCCGGTCAGCAAGGCGACGCGCACGCCGGCCGGTTCGAGGAGCGGAGCGAGACGCTCGTAATGCTGGCGCGCAAGAATTTCAGTCGGCGCCATCAGAGCCGCCTGGCGGCCGCATTCGACGACGCTCGCCATGGCGAGCGCGGCGACGACCGTCTTGCCGGAGCCGACGTCGCCCTGCACCAGCCGCAGCATGCGCATGTCGGAGCCGAGGTCGGCGCGAATGTCGTCGAGCGCGCGCCGCTGCGCGCCGGTGAGGCGGAACGGCAAGGCGGCTTCGATGGTCGAAGCGATATGGCCGTCGCCCTTGTTCTCTCGGCCGGGCAGGCGGCGCATTTTGGCGCGGGTCAGTCTCAGCGCCAATTGGCTCGCCAGCAATTCGTCGAGCGCGAGGCGTTGTCGCGCCGGATGCTGCGGGGAGAGCGCCTTGACGCTGTCGGGCCGGTGCGCGGCGCGCAGCGCTTCTCCAAAACCCGGGAGTTTGTTCGCCGCCAGCACCGTCGGCTCCTGCCATTCCGGGAGGTCGGGCAGGCGCGCCAGCGCTTCTTCCGCCGCGCGTAAAACGAAGCGCGGCTGAAGCCCTTCGGTCAGCCCGTAAACGGGTTCGAAAGGCGCGAGCTTGGCGAGGCCGGCCTCGTCGAGCACGCGGTCGGGATGGACCATCTGCCGGCGGCCGTCATAAAGCTCGATGCGCCCGGAAATCCACCGCGTCGCGCCGAGCGGCAGGCTGCGTTCGATCCAGTCGGCGTTGGCGAGAAAGAAGACGAGCTCCACGTCGCCGGTCTCGTCCTCCACAAGCACGCGATAGGGCTGCTTGGCGTAGCGCCCCTGGGGACGGCGGTGATCGACGACTTGCGCCTTGATCACGACCTGCGTCTCGAGCGGCGCCTCGGCGATTGTGGGGCGCTGGCTGCGGTCGATGACATTGGTCGGCAGGTGAAACAGCAGATCGACGACGCGCGCCTGGCTTCCCGGCCTGGCGAGCAGGCGGTCGAAGAGCGGCGCGGTCTTGGGGCCGACGCCGGGCAGTGCGGCGGTCCGGCCAAATAGCGGGGCGAGAATGTCGGGGCGCATCGGAATCGCAGTTTAGCGCTTTTTCAGATCGATGGGGCGGGTCGCCGGCGCTTGTCATATTGCCGCCTCACGCCGCGGGTTATAACGTGTATACCAACGTTTAGCGTTGAAACGGATGTAAGAACCATGAGCGACCCGGATCCGATCGAAGCCTATGGCGCGCTCAAGGTCATTCGCATCGGCAATTCGCTGGGCGTGGTGTTGCCGCGCGAAATCATCGCCGATCTCGGGGTCGAGAAAGGCGACCGCCTCTATCTTACGCGCTCGCCCGAGGGCTATCGCGTCACCAAGACGGACCCGGAATTCGAGCGCCGGGTAGCCCTCGCGAAGCGCATCATCAGCAAGAGGCACAATGCGCTGCGCGCGCTGTCGAAGTGATCGAGGAAGGGGAACCGCAAATGGGAAAGCTGGCCTGCCTTTTCCTGGCCATGGCGTTGTCCGCCTGCGCCAGCGCCGCCAACCCGGAGCCGGGCGCAGGAACGCTTCAACTGCGCGGCGGGGCGTCGGGGTTCCTGCCAAAGCAGTGAAAGGATGCGCGCGCCGCCTGTGACAGTCGCGCGATAGCCAACCACGAGACGGGGGCGCGCCGCCCATCGGAGCCATGAAGAAAAGGGAAGAGACAGGCTGGCGCTTTCTCGACCGGGCGATCGCGCTTGCGGTCCACGAGGCCGTTCTGGCCGAGCATGGCGGCGCGGTCGGCGTGATCAGCGAGGCGGCCCTGACGGCGGCGCTCCAGCGGCCAGTGGACCTCGCCCGCGCTGCGCCCGGCTGCGACGCGGCCCGCCTCGCCGCCGCCTGCGCCGCCGGCTTCATCCGCAGCCATCCCTTTGTTCAGGGCAAGAAGCGCGTCGCCCTGGCGGCGCTCGAGCTATTTCTGGCGGACAATGGCTATGAGCTCGCGGCGAGTGACGAAGAGTGCTTCATCGCCGTGGCGCAATTCGCCAACCGGGAGATCGACGAGGAGGCTTTCGCCGCCTGGGTGCGCGCCCATGTCCCGCAGCGTTCGGGCGGGCGTTAGCCCGGGAACTTTCTACTGATTGCCGCAGGACATGTCGCCTTCCTGGCAAGTGAGCTGGCGCTCGAGACGCTTGGTTTGCTCTTTCGTCATCTCGGTCCGGCATTGCGCGACCATCATGCCGTGGATCGAGCCGCCCTCGACGCCAAGCGTGTCGAAGTCGCACTGCAGGTCGCGATAAGTGAGCCAGGCGCGCTCGGCCTCGACGAGCTTGCTCTTGCCTTTGGCGCTGATCTTGGCGGCGAGCCGGCGGTACACGTCATTCAGCCGCGCGTCGGCCTTCTCGAAAATCTCACCCTCGCAGATATTCATATCCGTCTGCGTCGCGAGCGCGCTGCAGTCCTTCGCCGACGCGCCGGAGGCGCCGAGAAGGAGGCCGAGAACGATCGCCGTTTTGATCCGCCGCATGGCGCCCTTGCCCTGAGGTTGCATTCGCCAAAGAAACCGCGTCGCCGCCGTCAGTCGATCGGCGCGTCATAGCTCTCGGCGTTCTCGACGCCCTTGAATGTGAAGTGCCACCACTCACGGGGGTAATTGTCGAAACCATGCCGGCGCATGAGCGCGACGAGCGCGTCGCGATGCTTGCGGGCGTCGCGCGTCGTCTGGGATTTCGTCCAGGAGCGCGGGTCGAAGAAATCGAAAGGCGTGCCGAAGTTCCAGCCCTTCACGCCCAGATCGACGGCGAGTCCGGTCGAATGGGTGGACTGCGCCGCAATGTAGCCCTGCGGGAAGAGCTGGCTCTTGTCGAGGCGCGGATAATGCTCGGGCTTGGTCGCTTGATCGGCGTTGCGCGACCAGTCGACAAAGGCCGAAACCGCGCGCCTGGGGCGGTAGCAATCGTAAACCACGAGCGAAATGCCCCTGGCCTTCGCCTCCGCTTGCGCCGCGGCGAGCGCGTTCGCCGCGTCGGTCTTCAGCCAGCATTGCGGCGCGTCATAGCCGGGGACCCGATGGCCCGTGAAATTGTCGGAGCCCGCGTAGCGCATGTCCTGCAAAATATCGGGCGCGACGTCGGCGAGGCGCGAGAAACCCGGCGGCGGATCGGCGCGCGCCGGGGCGACGGCGAGGAGAAGCAGGGCGGCGGAGAAAAAGAATCTGCTCATTTCAAATGCCCCCACTTGATCGACGAAGGCCATGGTCCGCTCCCTCTCCCGCGCAGCGGGGGAGGGGCGCTCGCGCATCAGGCCTTCGGCTTGTCGGCCCCGCCATGCGCCGCCGACCAGGCGACCGGGTCGGAGATGAAGGCCTCGACTTCGTTCAGCGCCGCCTCAGGAAAGTAGCGATGCGCGCGGCCGACCGCGAGCACATCGCGCCAGGTCGCAAGAGAATGCAGGCTGACGCCGAGCTTTTCGAGGTCTTCCCGCGCGCCGGCGAAGATGTCGTAGAAGAAGAACACGAAGACATGGTCGCAGCGCTGGCCTGCGTCGCGCAGCGCCTGCACGAAATCCTTCTTGGAGCCGCCGTCGGTCGCGAGGTCTTCGACGAGCAGGGCGCGGCCGTTCTCGTGCAGGTCCCCTTCGATGCGCGCATTGCGGCCGAAGCCCTTGGGCTTCTTGCGCACATATTGCATCGGCAGCATCAGGCTGTCGGAAATCCAGGCGGCGAAGGGAATGCCCGCCGTCTCGCCGCCGGCCACGACGTCGAGCGATTCATAGCCGATGTCCCGCTCGATGGCGCGCGTCGCAAAGTCGACGAGCCGCCGGCGCAGGCGCGGGTAGCTGATGATCTTGCGCATGTCGATATAGACCGGCGACGCCCAGCCCGCCGTGGTGATGAAGGGCTTCTCGGTATTGACGAGCACCGCCTGCACCTCGATCAGCGCCTTGGCGGTTTCCTGCGCGGCGAATTGACGGTCGTTGGACATGAAGGCGGCATGGCTCCCTGTTGGCTATGTCGCCCGAGCCATACCCTATTTTTCGTCCGGGCGCGCGGCCGTCTGGCCGAACAGGATCTCCCGCTCGAGCGCGGTGAAATCCGGTCGGCGGCGCTCGTAGGGAGCGCCGGCGGCGTAAGCGCGGGCGACGGCGGGCCGCGCCTTGATCGATTCGAACCAGCGCTTGAGGCGCGGAAAGTCGTCGAGATCCTGACCCTGGTCCTCGTGCGGGACGATCCAGGGGTAGCAGGCGATGTCGGCGATGGAGTAGTCGCCGGCGACGTACGGCGATTTGGCCAGCTCGCGATCGAGCACGCCATAGAGGCGATTGGTCTCGTTGCGGTAACGATCGATGGCGTAGGGAATGCGGGCAGGGGCATATTTGCCGAAGTGGTGATTCTGGCCGGCCATGGGGCCAAGGCCGCCCACCTGCCAAAACAGCCATTGCAGCGCGCGCAGGCGTCCGCGCAACTCCTGCGGCAACAGCCGGCCCGTCTTCTCGGCGAGATAGAGGAGGATGGCCCCGGATTCGAACAGCGCCACCTCGGCGCCGCCGTCGGCGGGGGCGTGATCGACGATCGCCGGCATGCGGTTATTTGGAGAGATCGCGAGAAATTCCGGCTTGAACTGATCGCCCTTGCCGATATCGACGGGCCTGATCCGATAGGCCAGGCCCGTCTCCTCGAGGTAAATCGTGATCTTGTGGCCATTGGGCGTGGGCCAGTAATAGAGATCGATCATTGCAGGCTCCTTCGCCGTCCATCTTTTCTTTCCCATTCCGACTCTAGCTTGTCCATGGTTGGAGAAGTTGTAACGCGGCCATGAGACAGTCCTCCACAGAATGGCGTCCGGGACAGGCGCAGGACTTCGGGCGCAAGCCATTGGCGTTGAGGCATCGGCTCGCCGACAGCCCGCTGTTTTCCGACGCCGCGCTCGAGACCCTGATCGAGGCGACGCCGCGCGTCCGGTTTCACGTCAACACCATCGAGCGGGAGGAGACTGATTCGCGCAAATGGCGCGAGGGCGACATGGTCGGACTTTCCGGCCGCGACGTGATGGCCGCCGTCGCGCGCGGAAACATCTGGGTGCATCTCCAGTGCGTACAGGAGACGTCGGGAGCTTATAGAGACGCTCTCGACAGCCTCTTCGCCGACATCGAGCGCCATGTTCCCGGCTTTCACAGCTACAGGCGCTCGATGAGCGTCCTGATTTCCTCTCCGCGGATGAATGTCGCGCTGCATGCCGACGTTCCGGGCCAGAGTCTCTGGCAGGTGAGGGGCCGCAAGAGGGTCTGGGTATACCCGCCGCGCCCGCCCTTCCTGCCGCAGGACAGGATCGAAAACATCGTGCTTCAGCGTAGCAGCGACACTGATCTGCCTTACGATCCCTCATATGAGGCGGCCGCTGAGAGTTTCGAACTCGGGCCGGGGGACTGGACCACCTGGCCCCGCAACGCGCCGCATCGGGTCCAAAACGGCGATTGCCTGAACGTTTCCTTCACGACGGAACACTGGAGCGACGAATTGCGCGCCGGCTACGCGGTCGACTACGCCAACGGTCTGCTGCGGCCCCTCTTCGGCGGCCGGGATCTTTCGCGCGAGACCAAAGGCCCCGCTTACAAGGCGAAATTCGCGCTCGCCGCCGCGCACAAGGGCTGGCGGTGGCTCACGGGCGCCCATGGCGTGCGGTTGAAGATCGACTTCCGTGTCGATCCGACGGCCAAGCAGGGATTCGTCGACGTCGCGCCTTATGAAATCCTGAAATGATCGCGCTCTGCGTCGAATGCATCGACACATTCGAGGGGGTCGAGGCGCTTTCAAGAGAATGGTCGGAGCTCGAAAGCGCGACGCCGGAGGCGACAGGCTTTCAGAGCTTCGCCTGGTGCCGAACCTGGCTGCAGTTGGCGGGGGACAGGGTCGTTCCGCGCATTCTCTGTCTTCGGGAGGGGGGACGGCTGGTTCTGATTGCGCCCTTCCAGATTGAACGGCGCCTCGGCGTTTCCATCGCCTGCTGGGTCGGCGCGCCGCTGACCCAATATGGCGACGCGCTCGCGCGTCCCGGCGTGGAGCGGGCAGGCTGGCGCGACCTCGCGCTCGCGGAGATTGCGCGCTGGCGCGACGTCGATCTCGTTGCGCTGACGCGTCTGCGCGCCGACGGCGTGTTCTGCGCGGGCGACTCGGCCGGGGAGCCGCTGGCGGCGCCCTTCGCCGATCTGCGCGGCTGGACCCCCCGCCGGCAAAAAAGCGTCGAGCGGCGCGCACGGCTTCTCGAGACGAAGGGAACTGTCGCGCTCGTCGAGGCGCGGACGCCCGAACAGCGCGAGAGTCTCGCGCGCCACGCCCTGGCGCTCAAGCGCGCTTGGCTGCGCCGGAGGGGCGCCTATAGCATTGGACTGTCGCATCCCGTCTCAGAGGATTTTCTGGCGACCCTTGCCCGCGAGGGCTTCGTGCGCGTCAACGCGCTCATGGTCGGCGACGATGTGGCGGCGCTCGACGTCGGCTTTTTCGGGCAAGGCGCGTATCGCTCGATGCTGGGTTGTTTCGATGAGCGTTTCGCCGACGGCGCGCCGGGCCATGCGCTCACAGGGCGGCTTATCGCCCGATTGGCCGGCGAGGGGCTCGCCGCCTATGACATGCTGCCGCCGGCCGACGCCTATAAGCGGGCGTGGGCGTCGGGGGAGACCCGCATCGAGGCGCGCTTCATCGCGACAAGCCTGAAAGGCCGCCTCGCAGCCTTTGCGCTTGTGCGGTTGCGGCCGCTGGCCAAGCGGTTGGCGCATGCGCTCGGCCGTTTCGAAGCCGCGCATTCTCTTTCCAATGCATTCGCGTTAGGCTTTCCTCGGTTGCAAAAGAGGAACGCGCATTGTGATGGTGCGAATTGCGAAGATTGCGGTCGCCGCGGCGATGGGGCTCGTGATGCTCGTCGTCGCTCTGGGCAATGTGCTCGACTACGGCACGAATTTCGACGTGGTGCAGCACATTCTCTCGATGGATGAGGTTCCCGTAACTCCATTCAAATGGCGGGCCATCACGAGCCCGGCGCTACATCATGTTTTCTATCTCCTCATCATCGCGGTGGAGTTCGCCTCTGCAGCGCTATCGCTTTACGGGGCCTGGATCCTGTGGGGCGCGCGGACGAGGAGCGCGGGCGCCTTCAACGCGGCGAAAAGCCTGGCGATCGCCGGATTGGCGCTCGGCTTTCTGCTCTACTCCTTCGGCTTCATGGGCGTCGGCGGCGAGTGGTTCCAGATGTGGCGCGCCGGCGTCTATAACTTGCAGGAGCCAGCGTTCCGGTTCATCGGCATGCTCGGGCTTTCGCTGATCTTCGTCTCGCTTGTCGATATCGACCTCATCTAGCCGCGCGCTACCTTCCGCCGAGCGGGGGGCAGGAACATGAGCGCAGGGAAGACCGCCTTTGTCCTCGCCGGCGGCGGCAGCCTCGGCTCCATCCAGGTCGGCATGCTGCGGGCGTTGCTGGCGGCGGGCGTCTTTCCCGATTTTGTCGTCGGCTCCTCGGTCGGCGCGCTGAACGCCAGCTATTTCGCCGCCTATCCCCACGCCGAGGGCGTCGAGGCCCTGGCGGCGATCTGGCTCGGGCTGCGCCGCAGGGACGTCTTTCCGTTCAGCGCGATGACGGCTCTGGCGGTGCTGAGGGGGCAGGGCTTTCTCGTCGATCCTGCGCCGCTCAGGCGTCTCGTCGAAAGCACGCTTCCCTTTCAACGGCTGGAGGAGGCGCCTCTCCCGGTGCATCTCGTTGCGACCGATATGCAGGGCGTAGCAGTGCGCCTGTCGGACGGCTCCGTCACCGAAGCGATCATGGCGAGCGCGGCGGTGCCGGGGGTCTTTCCGCCTGTCGAAATCGGCGGCGTGTCGCTGATGGACGGCGCGATCGCCGCCAATACGCCGCTCAGCCTCGCCGCGGCGCTCGGCGCGCGACGGGTGATTATTCTGCCCACGGGCTACGCCTGCGATTTGCAGGGACCGCCGACGGGCGCCGTGGCGCGGGCGCTGCACGCGGTCACTTTGCTCATCGCCTGGCAGCTCATGCGCGATATCGAGCGGCTGCCTCGCGAGATCGAGCTGCGCATGGCGCCGGCGCTCTGCCCCCTCGACGTCTCGCCATATGATTTCTCGCAGGCGGAGAGCCTCATCGCGCGCGCCACGCGCGTGACGGGCAAATGGATCGACGAGGGCGGCTTGACCCGGCCGGCCTCGCCCGGCGAGCTCGCGCCCCATCATCACCTGCATGCGGGACATACGGCGGCGCGCGTCATGTGACGGGGCGAGGGATCGACAGGCCTGCCGAATGCGCGTCTAATATGGCGAAGCTGGAGGCTGTCGTGTCCCCATGGGCCTTGCGGGCGATCTGTGTTTTCGCTCTGGCGGTTGTGGCGCTGTCGTCGGAGGCGGCGGCCGCGCCGCGGCGACATGGGTGGCGCCCGCCGGGCGCCCCGCGTCTCGGACCGTGGATCGAGGCGGGTTGGGGCCGCGGCTGGTCGCACCCTCCCGCCCGCCGCGGCTGGGGCATGTCAGCGCCATGGCGTTACGATCCCGCGACGGGGTCTCCCGCGAGCACTGCCGCCTATCCGTGGGGTTATACGACTTCTTTTGTGAGAGTGGGACGTGAATGCGTCGCAGGTGAATTAAACGCCAGCGCCGGCGGCGAGATCATCCGATACGAAAGAGTCAGATCATCTCATTATTGCCGGCGCTGATTTCCAAATGATGATGAGCGCTGCAGAATTTGCCGCTTTCCCTCGATCCGACGATAATGAACGGAAGTTATTTCGAAGGCGCTGCATATGCACGATCAATACGAGCGCATCGCTCATGCGTATCGGGAGGCGCGGAAAGCGCCCATGTCGCTTTTTCTCGAGGCGCCGTCCGTTCTCAAAGCGATCGGGAACTTGGAAGGAAAGCGCGCGATCGACTTCGCCTGCGGCGAAGGGTTTTACACGCGAATGCTGAAAGGGCGTGGCGCGTCCGTCGTCGTCGGGATCGACCTGTCGCCGCAGATGATCGAGCTCGCCGAAGAAGAGGAGCGCCGCGCGCCTTTGGGCGTCAGCTATTTTGTCGCCGACGTTGCCGAAAAGCCCAAATTTGGAGCGTTCGACTTGGCGACGGCCATCTTTCTGTTCAACTACGCCGAAGATGTCGACGCTCTCGACAACATGGTCTCCGGCGTCTTTGAGAATCTCGCGCCGAACGGGCGGCTCTTGGCCGTCGTACCCAATCCAGCCTTCGTCAACGGCCGCAAAGACACCTTGCCATACGGCTATTTCGTCGAGGAGCTGGAGCGGGGAAGCTGCGGCGCGCGTTTTAAGATGACCTTTTACGGCGCGTCCGAATTCTCGATCGAATGCATGCAGTGGGATCGGCCGACCTATGAAGCGGCGCTCGCGCGCAACGGCTTTTCATCGATCGAGTGGATGCCGTTCGAGGTGACGCCCGAGGGTCTTTGCGCATTCGGGGAGGCGTTTTGGGACGCCGCTCTGACGAATCCGAAGAGCATCATTCTTTCCGCGATAAAGGCCTCCTAGACCGGGTTTGAAGGGAGGAAGGCGGGCAGGGCCCTCCCGGATTTAGCTTAGTCTAGATGTATGGCCCTTCAGTTCCCCGGTCCTTTCATCGAGGATATCTTTTCTGTCAGCTCGTCGAACTTCTCGATCTGAGCCAAGATCTCATCGTGAAGCTGCTTCAATATCTCAGCCGAATCGATCAGCTCCTGCACAGCTTCTTCCGATGACGTTGTTTTTTCGACTTCTTCAGACAAAACGAGCCTCTAATGCTTGGGGCTTAGTTCATGGAAGGAGTCAATAATCCAAATCGCGTGGACAAATTAAGGCGGGGCTTCAGACGTGAGCTTGGCTTATTGCTAGGGCGTCAGCAGCACCTTGCCGATATTCTTGCGGTCCTGCAGGTAATGGTGGGCGAGGGCCGCGTCGTCGAAGCTGAACGTCTTGTCGACCCTTGGCCTGATCGCGCCTTTTTCCCACAGGCTGCGTAATTCCTCCGCCCAGAGACGCAGGCGATCCGTCTCGCCCCACATGCGCCCGAGATTGACGCCGAAGACGCCCTTATTGGCGTTGATGAGCGTCATCGGCATGAACTGGAACAAAGGCGTCGCCAGAAGCGACTTCACGACATTGAACAGATCGCGCTCCTTGGCGTTGACGAAGGAGGAAACGCCGAACATCCCCAGCCGGCCGGTTGCGCCGAGCATGCGGAAACTCCGCTTGAAGGACGAGCCGGCGATTGGATCGAGAATGAGTTCGACGCCGCGCCCCCTGGTAATATCGCGAACGCATTTTTCGAGGTCGTCGCGTCGCGGGTCGATAAGGTGATCCGCGCCGTAATGCGCCAATTCGGCATGTTTCCATTGCGAGGCGACGCCGATGACGCGCGCGCCGAGATGTTTGGCGATCTGCGTCGCGGCGATTCCGACGCCCCCGCCAGCGGAATGCACCAGCATGGTCTCGCCGGACTTCAGTCCGCCCATGACGACGACCAATTGCCAGGCGGTGAGATAATTCACCGGCAAGGCGGCCCCTTCCTGCGCCGACATGTCGGACGGACGCAGGAAAACCTGGTTTTCAGGGACGCAAAGGAGGTCAGAATAGCCGCCAAAGCGCGTGGCCGCGAAAACGTCGCGGCCGATCCACGTCGGATCGACGCCGGCGCCGACGGCGTCGACGCGGCCGCCCACCTCATAGCCGACGACGGCGGGAAGGCCCGGGAGGTCGGGATAAATGCCGAGACGCGCGAGAACGTCCGCAAAATTCACGCCGCTCGCCTCGACGCGGATGCGCAGCTCGCCGGGTTGCGGCGTCGGATCCGGCGCTTCCTTAACCTGGAGGACTTCCGGCCGCCCGGCCCTGGTGATCCAGACCTGTCGCATCTCGTAGCCTCCTGACGCGCTACTGCCCTTCGGCGAGCTTGCTTGCGAAATAGGCGAGAGTCCTCGCGTAGACCCGCGCCTGGTTCCATTCGAGAAACACCGGAAAATTCGGCTCTCCTTCGGCCCAGCCCGCGCCCGCCCGCCAGCCTTTTCCCTTCAAGAAATTCGCCGTCGACGCCAATGCGTCGGCGGAGGAGCGCACCAGATCGCGGCGGCCGTCGCCGTCGAAATCCACGGCATAGGCCAGATAGGACGACGGCATGAATTGCGTCTGGCCGATCTCGCCGGCCCAGTCGCCGCGCATTTGAGCGGGCGTCATGTCGCCGCGCTCGACGATGCGCAGCGCATCGGTCAATTCCTCGGTAAAGTGCGCGGCCCGCCGGCAGTCATAAGCGAGCGTCGCCAGAGCCTGCATGGTCTTGAAGCGGCCATTGTCCGCGCCAAAGCCCGTCTCGAGCCCCCAGATCGAGACCAGCACCGGACCGGGCACGCCATAGCGCGCCTCGATCTGGCGCAGCAGGCCGGCATGCCGGCGCAGGAGATCGCGCCCCTGGCTCAAGCGCCTCGGCGTAACCAGCCGGGCCGCGAACGTTTCGAAATTGAGGCGGAAGACCTTCTGGCTTCGGTCGCGGGAAATGACCCCGCGGTCATAGGCGACGTCGCTGAGCGCCGCATCGATCGTGCGCGGCGAGAGGCCGTCCGCCGTGGCTGCGCGCCGGAACGCCGCGAGCCAATCCGAAAAGCCCTCGCCAGTGGAGCCGCAATCCGCCGCCCGCGCCGGCGCGGCCCACGCCATGCCGAGCGCCAGCGCCAGCGAAATCCGATAAGTGTGGAACATCGCCTCCTCGCAAAGGTCGCGTCGCAAGCATTGCATGAACGCGCCCAGCATAGAGCGCTTTTCAGCGAAGTGGATATGCACCCGCGGGCGGGGTGAATCCCCGGTCGCACCGCACTCTCCGCGTGCAGTCTCAACCGTTCCTTAACCCTGAAGAGGTTAACCATGTAACGAGAATGCCCTGGATCGCGCAGTCGACCTGCGTCGGCGAGCGCGGGCAGGGCGACATTTCAGACCGAGTTTTTCGACATGCAGGCCCTGCGCAATCTGAACGCCGCTTACGATATGGCCCTGCGCGTCGGACGCGGCGCGGCGCGAGATTATGTGGCGCGGCGCCGCGACGTCGCGCCGGAGCGGCAGGAGGAATTCCTCGGCTGCTTCATCGTCGGCCTGGAGGACACGCTCGCCGGCATGATTCCAAGCGAAAATGGCGCTTTCGCCGACATCCTCGACGCCGCCATCGAAGCCTTCGTCGCCGAAGCCGACCGCTGGCCTGCGCCGGCCGCCGACCCCGAGCGACTGTTCGACTTCGAAAATCTCGTCGCTTGAGCGAAGGCCGGCCGCGACGACGCGCCACACCTTCGCGACACTGCCGACACACACGCGCCAATGCTAACGTCTAGCCTTCCTGACAATGGGGCGGGCGTTGCAAAAGAGGAGCGCGTGAAAAATGCTTCGTAAATTTGCTTTGATCGGCGCATTGGCCGCCGTCGCGGCCCTGCCGTCGGAGGCTCTTGCGTGGGGCCGCGGCGGCGGCTGGGGCGGCGGATTCGCACATGGAGGCGGCTTCGGCCACGGCGGGTGGGGCGGCGGCGGATGGGGCGGTCACGGCGGTTGGGGAGGCCACGGCGGTTGGGGCGGCGGCTGGGGAGGTCACGGCGGTTGGGGCGGTCGTGGCGGCTGGGGCGGTCACGGCGGATGGGCTGGGTGGGGCCGACGCGGCTGGGGCGGCGGCTGGGGCCGGCCGTATTGGGGAGGTCCCCGTTACGGCGGCTACGGCTGGGGATATCGGCGCGCCTTCTACACGCCCGTCGGCTACTACTGGGGCGGCTACAATGGTTGTTACCGCCTGCGTCCGGTTTGGACCGGGTGGGGCTGGACGCAAAGCTGGGTGAACGTCTGCGCCTATCCCGGATCGGGCTACGGCTACGGCTGGGGCTGGTAGCCTCGAGCCCCGAAAATGACGCGCCCCGGCCGTTGGTCGGGGCGTTGCAAGGCGGCCTCTGTAAGGACCGCGGGTCAGTTCGATCGCTTCAGTTCGGTTTCACGCGGCTGTGGTAGAGGACGCCGGCGCCAAAACCAATTCCAAAGTATAGGAGAACAACGAGTTCCAAGCGAGACTCCCGCCGAGGCTTGCAGCGGGGAAGAATCTCGCAGGGATTCGCTACTCTTCCCTTAACCCCACCAACTCGGCTTGCCTCTGCGACGGCGGGAGATGTTTTCCCGATACGCATAGCCGGCGCCAAACCCGATGGCCAGAGAAGTCGCCAGCAGGATGATTGTCTCCATTATCGATTCCCCTTCACAGGGCTCCGGTTGTTGTTCGACGCACGAGCCCAATGCCCATGGTCTCGCTGAATGTCTCGTTGGTAGCGCTACGCTCTGGGGCCGAATGTGCGGCCCGGCACACGGACACTTGTCACGCGCGAGAACCACTCGCTTCGAACGGCGGCGGTTATGCTCTCTGGCTAGTCCTATGCCATTTTGGATATAGAGGAAAGAGGTTAGAGCGCTGCGCTTGGCGCCAGCAGAAGGAAAGAGCGGTTCGAGGCGCGGTTCGAGGCGCGGCGCAGTGGGCGCGCGTCAGAACGCGTTTGGCCGGAAAATCACTAGTTGGCCAAATTTCTCAAGGGGATCCGCATCAAAACGACCAAGCCCTCAGATCGCCACTTATGCCTAAGCTCGCCCTTCAGCTGACGGACAATCGTGGTGTGGGATAATCTCGTGCCGAAGCCGCTGGTCTCCGGCGGTTGATCAAGGGACGGGCCCCCACGTTCAGACCAGTGAAGAACCAGCCGTTCCGATCTAACGCGCCAAGAAAGCCGAACGCTTCCGTCTTCCGACTTTAGCGCGCCGTATTTTTCCGCGTTCGTTGCAAGCTCGTGAAGCACCAGCGCGACGCCGCTGGTGGCGCGCTCTCCCAACACAATAGCAGGGCCTTTAGCGACAAAGCGGCTTCGCCGGTCGGGCAACGCATGTGGCCGCATGATCGTTTCCACGAGATCCGCAAGGACGCCTTCAATCGTGGCTTCGTCGACGGAGCTGCGCCGCGCCAAGGCATTTGCTTCGGCGAGCGCTCCCAGGCGGCCCGAGAGGATCTTCGACATCTCGGCCGGAGTGGTCGCCGCCTTCTCGCTGACGCGTACGATCGAGGTGGCGACGGTGAAGAGATTCTTCACGCGATGGCTCATCTCCTTGATGAGCGTATCCTGCTGCTCCAAGGTTTCTTTGAGTTCGCGCTCCGAGGCGAGCATTTGCAAAGCGATCCCGACAAATGCCGCAAGCTCGGTCATCACGCGAGCATGACCGCTATCGAGATAGCCTTCCTCGTCGGAAACGATCCAAAGCGTTCCGAGCGGCTCCTTGCCGCCGATATGAAGCGGCACCAGCAACACTTCGGGGATGACGATGTTTTCCCTGGAAATCCAGTCGTAGACGCGCTCGGGATGCGAGGCCAGGACCGGTCTATTCAGGTCAAGGGTAACGCCACAGGGGCTGAAATCTCTTGGCGTCGTGCTATTTTCAAACGGCGCCAGCACCCCGCACAGGTGGCGCCAACGGAAGACCCCCGGCGCCGGCTCTTGTTCGTAAAGGCTAAGGCCAGCGGATACGCCGCCCGTCAATTCAAGGGCCAGGTCCACAAACCGCGGAAGGACCTCTGCTGGGTGATCGGCCATGCGTCCGGCCAAATCCAGCAGCGCCAGCTTTTCCTTGGGCGAACCCATGTCCTTTGGAGGACGCCTGTCTAATTCGTCGGTGATGTATACGTCAGTTTGGACCAAAGGTGACTCCCCTCCGCCATCGTCGCGCGGGGCCAATGCTCCTGCTCTGTTTCTGTCAACTATGGGCGGCTCGGCTTGTGTCCAGCCTCAGATGCGCCTTTTTGAGGACGGCTACCGCCACCAGGCCACTGTGACGCCGGCAGGTTGCTTGACAGTTTGGCTAATGGCCATCTGCAGACGGGTCGCGTTCCACGGCTTCCCGAGTGCGACGACGCCGCCGGACTGGTCCATTTCATCGGCGTCCATCAAGCCTGTGACGAAGACAACGGCCGCGCCGGCAGCCCTCAAGATTTCGTTCACCGCCCGAACGCCGGATCCCGACGACCCGAGCCTGATATCTGAAATAATCAGGTCGGGAGGGGCGATTTTTCCCATTGCGATCGCCTCAGCCTCGTCCATTGCGAATGCAATGTCGCTAAATCCCATATCGCTGCTCGCGATTTCCAGATCCGTGCCGATGATTGCGTCGTCCTCAATGATCAGAACACGCATCCGACACCCTCGTGGAACCACCGAATTGGGTTAACATAAGCCTAATCGGTGATTGGGCAACGCAAGCTGGCAGTTCTACGTAGGAATTTCCGTCCCCTTGGCGGAATGTTTGTCCTCTCTTCAAAGAGCGCTGGGCTCGGGTTGCAGCCAGACGGCCGGTTCCCTCAGCAGCTTGCTGTGCGTAATTTTCCAAAACGAGCGAGACAAGACGCCACTTAGATTATCAGCCGCCCCCAAGTTTCCGATAGGCACGGGGCTTTTCAATACACGGGAGGCGTCAGGGGTTCGCGATGCCCTCCAGCGACTCGGAAAAAGTCAGACAATTCGAGCAATTCCCAGCGCCGATGGCCGCGTTAATCTGCAAGCGCCAGCATAGTTGACGTATTTTGCGCGTTCCTGTTTTAACCCCGCATCGGGCGTCTTTCAGGCCCTTCGATCAGCCGCACACAGACCTAGCTGGCGCCCTAGGTCCGTATTTCCAACAGCTATACGTTTCATTTTCAATATGTTACTTGCGCTCTTCGAAACGATTAAGTGAACTCGGCGGCCTCCTTTTGCGGGCAGGAGGCAGCCTTTTTTCGTCATGCGACGATCGCTCTTGGAGCATTTGTCGGGCGACTCACTTTTGAAGGACAACGTAATGCCCTTCGGTTAGATGCCCACCTTTCAAGCGCCAAGACATCTCGCGCAAGCTCGCCGAAATGAAGCCGTAAGCCCCTCTATAAGTCCTTAGCGTTTCGGCATGAATCAGGGGTTTCGGCTCGAACCTTCTCTCAAAAACGCCAGTGCATCTGAATCCGATTTTTTCCGCCGTGGCGATGACGGCAGCGACAGGCATGTCCTTCTCCGTGACGCCGAACTCTTGGACCGCTCTTAGGGCCTCCGGAGTTTGGGATTGACCCGTTCCAGGTTCGGCGGTGATGACAACCCCGTTGGGTTTCAATGCTCGATAAACCGACGTTAAAGCGGCATGCTCTTCTTCCGCATGGTGCAGGCTATCGTAAAACACGGCGCAGTCGAATTCTTCGTCGAAATCCAGGCTCTCGTAGTCTGAAACGATTGGCGTGAGCATAGTCGCGCCATACCGCTTTTTATTCAGTTCGATGAGTTCAACCATATCTGGGGAGATATCTTGCGCTGTTACTTGGTAGCCCGTCAGCGCGAACAAGCAACTCGTCCATCCGCTTCCCGCGCCCAAATCAAGAAGCGTGGCTGGCGGCGCGGGAAGCAATCTCATGATCGTGCCGATATCAGACAAAAGATAGCCACACATCGGCTCGGAAAACGGCTTGTTGAGAATGTGCTCCCGCTCTTTTGGACCAGCCCTTCTGATGTAATCTATCTCGCCTAGCTTAGCCATTCTGATTCCTTAGGCCCGCCGACGGGAATTGACAGAGAACTCGGAGCGGAAGGCTTGTTCACGCCCTAATGCCAAATAGGGTTCCTGCCAAGCGTCCGGCGCGAGGCCTTTGGAAAATCTGATTCCTTCAGGATCGCGCAGCACATATGCCGCATGCTCCCGCAGCATGCTCGTGCCGGCTTAGTTTGCGTCTATCAACGGCCGCTGGCGCACGCTTGAGAGCGCCTTTTGGCGCCGTTGTCGTTCGCGCCGGGAGAAGCCTACCAGTTCGACTGGAGCGGACCATGACGGTGAAGGTCGCGCATGAGCGGGCCTTCGCCTTCTTCAAGGGCTCCTGCGGCTGGCCACGGGTAGGTAGGGAGACGTGGGCGACGCCCGCCCGAAAAAATGCCGGAAAGCGGCGGAATAGAAGAGAGTTAGCGAGCGGATATGGAGGATGCGGGGGGATTTGGGAGGGCCAAAAATGGCAGTTGGTGCCCCTGGCCGGAGTCGAACCAGCACTCCTTGCGGAACTCGATTTTGAGTCGAGCGCGTCTACCAATTCCGCCACAGGGGCTCAGGCGCGACCGGAATCAGCCGACCGGAGCGCGAGCGGCCGGATATTAGCGGGGCGGAAGGGGCCGTCAAGCGGCGCGCTCGCCTTCTTTAAGTTAAACTTTTCATGCTATGGCCTCTGCAAACGCGCCAGATGGCCTCGAGGAAAAATGAAAAAGCTTTACGACTGGACCATGTCGCTTGCCGCCAGCAAGCACGCGCCGCTTGCGCTCGGGGCCATCGCTTTCGCCGAGAGCTCGTTCTTCCCCGTGCCGCCCGACGTGATCCTCGTGCCGATGACCCTCGCCGAGCCCAAGAAGGCTTGGCATTACGCCATTCTGTGCACCATCGCTTCTGTCGCGGGCGGGGCCTTGGGCTATGCCTTTGGCTCGCTCTTCTACGACACCATCGGCCAGTGGCTGATCAACCTCTATGGCTATGGCGAGAAGATGGAGGCGCTGCGCGCCTTCTACGCCCAATGGGGCGCGATCTTCATCCTCGTGAAGGGCTTCACCCCCATTCCTTATAAGCTCGTGACCATCGTCTCGGGGCTGCTGGCGTATAATTTCCCCCTCTTCATTGTGCTCTCCATCATCACGCGCGGGGCGCGGTTTTTCGTGTTGGCGGCGGCGATCAATCGCTTTGGCGATCCCATCCGCGACAAGCTCGAGAGCCATTTCGGCCTCTTCGTCGGTTCGCTTGCCGTGGTGGTGGTGGCGGGCTTCGCGCTCGCCTCGAAGATGTTCTGAAGCGTGACGAGGGTCTTTACGAGCCAGCGCCATCTCGCCGCGGCGATCTTTGCCGTTTCCGCCGTGACGATCGCCGGCGCCTGGACCTATGAGTGGCTCGGCTATCCGCCCTGCGAGCTTTGCGTCAAGGAACGCATTCCCTATTACGCCGCCTTCGCGCTCGCCCCGCTCGCCGCTTATGCGGCGCAGGCGGGCAGGGCGGGGCTCGCCCGCAGCGCCTTTGCGCTCATGGCGCTGCTGTTTCTCGCCGACGCCGCTCTCTCGATCTATCACTCGGGCGTGGAGTGGAAGCTTTTTCCCGGCCCCTCGGACTGTTCCGGCGCGCTCAGCACGGCGGGCTCGATGGACGATTTCATGAAGCAGCTCAAGAGCGTCAAGGTCGTGCGCTGCGACGAGCCGGCGGTTTATGCGCTGGGCCTCACGCTCGCCAACTGGAACGTCGTCATCACGGCGGCGCTCGCCTGGCTCGCCGCAGTGGGCGCGAGATCCCGCTAGCCGATAATCCGCGCGCTGCGCTCCCAGCCGCCGTCGCCGGTGGCGGCGCGGACGATCGCCTTGGCGATTTTCTCGCCGCCCGCCGACGAGGGTTCGATCGGGTTGGCGTAATCCGCCGCGGCGCTGCAGACGAGACGTAAGTCGATAATCGTGAGCCCATGCTCGACGCCGATGCGAATGATCGCATCGTTGAACGGCGACAGCGCCGTGCGGGCGACATGCTGAAATTCACGATCGGGGAAATTGCCGGAATAGATCGTGCAAATCGACGCGTGCCGGTCGACGTGGAGGCAGCTGTCGAGCATCACGCGGTAGGCGTCCTCGAAAGTGCGCGCGGCGTCGCCGATCATCGCGACCGCCTGGACGCTCCTTGTCACCGGCGAGTCGAGCAGCGGGATGAGATCGAGCACGTCGTTTCCGCCGACGCTCACGATCAGCCGGTCGACGTCGGCCGGGAGCCGGGAGAGCTGCCCGGCGATCCCGTCGATCCTTGCGCCGTCCACGGCGGCGAGCGTGGCCCGCCAGCCAATCGGAATACGCTTCCTCACCTGCTTGATGACCGCCGGTCCGCCGACCGTATAGGCTTCGTTGTCGAAGATGGAGTCGCCGACGAGAGCGAGATGCGCCATTCCTGTGATCGCCTTGCGCCGCCGCCCCAGCCCTGGTGACGATATAGGGCGCGCGGCGTCAGCCGCCTTCCGCAGCGAGCCGCGCTCGCGCCCGCAGCTTCTCGGTCTCGCTCTTCAACTGGCCGCAGGCGGCGAGAATGTCGCGGCCGCGCGGCGTGCGCACGGGGCTGGCGTAGCCGGCGTTGAAGACGATGTCGGAGAAGCGCTCGATCGTCTCCCAGTCGGAACATTCATAGGGCGCGCCGGGCCAGGGGTTGAAGGGAATGAGATTGATCTTCGCCGGCACGCCCTTGAGAAGCCGCACCAGCTCGCGCGCCTCGGCGGGGCTGTCGTTGACGCCCTTGAGCATCACATATTCGAAGGTGATGCGGCGGGCGTTGCTGGCGCCGGGATAGTCGCGGCAGGCCTGCAACAGCTCTGCTATCGGATATTTCTTGTTGAGCGGCACGAGTTCGTTTCGCAAGTCGTCGCGGACGGCGTGCAGCGAAATGGCGAGCGCCGGACCGCAGTCCATTCCGAGCCGCTCGATCTGCGGCACGACGCCCGAGGTCGAGACGGTGATGCGGCGCTTGGAGAGCGACAGCCCGTCGCCGTCCGCCATGATCTCGATCGCCGCCATGACGTTCTCGATGTTGTAGAGCGGCTCGCCCATGCCCATGAAGACGATGTTGGAGACGGCGCGAACGCCTTCGCCTGAAGGCACGAGCCCGTCGGTCGGCCGCTCGCGCTCCGGGAAGTCGCCGAGCCGCTGGCGCGCGACGAGAAGCTGGCCGACGATTTCGGCCGTGGTCAGATTGCGCACGAGCTTCTGCGTGCCCGTGTGGCAGAAGCTGCAGTTGAGCGTGCAGCCGACCTGCGAGGAGACGCAGAGCGTGCCGCGGTCGCTCTCCGGGATGTAGACGCACTCGACCTCGGCGCCTTTATCTTGCGCATCGAGCGGAGCGAGGCGGAGCAGCCATTTGCGCGTGCCGTCGACGGAAATCTGCTCCTCGACGATTTCGGGCAGCGCGAGATCGAAAGAGTCGTCGAGCGTCGCGCGCAGCGCCTTCGAGATGTTCAGCATCTCGTCGAAGCCGCGGGCGCCGCGGAAATAGACCCAGTGCCAGAGCTGGGAGACCCGCATCCGGATTTCCCGCTCGGGCAGGCCCAACGCGCGCAACGCGTCGGCCATGCCGGCGCGGGTCATTCCGGCAAGCGACGCCTTGCCGGAGAGCTTGGCGGCGACGGCGGTGTGTGACAAAGTCATATTCGATCCCTGGAGCGTAGCGCTCTAATTTGGCTCCGGCGCCGGCGGCCGGGCGAGCCCGCGACGAAAAGATGCGCATTTCCGCCCGTTTTATCCAGGGTAAGGAATAGACGAAACTGCCTGAGCGCAAAATCCTCATAGCGACCTTCGGGTCGCTTGGCGACATCCATCCTTTCGTCGCCCTGGGCCATGCATTGGCGCGGGAGGGTTTCACGCCGGTAATCGCGACCAGCGCCGTCTATGCGGCGTATATCGCGGGCGAGGGGCTCGCCTTCGTCCCGATCCGGCCCGACGCCGAGGATTTGATGGGTCGGCTCGGCATGGACTTGAGCGACATCGCCCGCAAGATGGCGGAAGATGACAAGTTTCTGTTCGATTCGCTGATTTTTCCTCATCTTCGCGAGAGCTACCAAGACCTCCTGGCCGCCGCCGACGGCGTCGAGGCCATTGTGTCGCACAGCCTCGCCTTTGCGGCGCGCCTCGTCGCCGAGGCGACGGGGGCGCCGCTCATCACCGTGCTGCTGTCGCCGATGATGCTCTATTCGGCCTACGACCCGCCGCTCGGGTCGCGGGCGCCGCTGCGCCGCGCCCCGGCCTGGCCGATCGAGATCGCCTTCAACCGCCTGCTGTTGTGGTCCCTGGCCCAGGCCGTGGCCTTCTGGGCCGAACCGCTTCGGCGGCTGCGCCGCGAACTGGGGCTGCGCCCCCGCTACGGGCTCGATCTGTTGCTCGGGTCGAAGTCGTCGAGCGCCGTCATCGGACTGTTCAGCCCCGTCCTGGCGCCCGCGCAGCCCGATCACGGCTCGCGCACGCTGATCGCCGGCCATACCTTCCACGACCGCTATCTGGGGGCGGGGGAGCTTGCGGCGGACCTTGCGGATTTCCTTGACGCCGGGGAGGCGCCCATCGTTTTCACGCTCGGCAGTTTCGTGACCCTCGCCCGAAAGGATTACTACCGCGAATGCATGCGCGTTGCGTCGCGGCTCGGGCGACGCGCCGTTTTGCTTGTCCATGAAGACGAGGTCGCGGATCTCGGCGCCGATCTCCCCGCCGGCGCGTTCGTCGCCGCCTATGCCCCGCATTCGCGCATCTTCCCGTGCGCCGCCGCCGTCGTTCATCACGGCGGCATCGGCACCGTCGGGCAGGCGATGCGCGCCGGACGCCCGCAGGTAGTCACGCCCTTCCTCGGCGATCAGTTCGACAACGCCGAGCGGCTGGCGCGGCTGGGGGTGGCGGAGATCGTGGACGGTAAGACGGCGACGGCCGACGGCCTCTGCCGCGCGCTCTCGCGCCTCGGCGACGGCCATGCGACGCGAGCCAAAGAATTGGCGGATGGCGTGCGGAAAGAGGACGGGGCCGCGGCCGCCGCCGCCCGTATTGCGGGCCTGGTGCGCAGCGAGCGTCTGACGCAGCCGCTGGCCTCATGTTGAGGGGCGCGACCCTGCTGGCGTCGATGGCGCTCGCTGGCGCGACGGCGGCGCAGGACTCGCTGCGTCTGGACTCGCTGCATCTCGCGCCAGGCGCCAGCGCGGTCATCCAGCTCAAGGAGAACCCGTCGACAGGCTATGTCTGGCGGATCGACGAAGCCGCGGGCGCCGGGCTCGACGCCGTGGCGATCGTTGACGGCGGGCGCCGCCCCGGCGCCCGTCTGCCCGGCGCGCCGGGAACGCATCGCTGGACGGTCCGTGCGCTGAAGCCGGGCGTGGTGATCATCCCATTCGCCTATCAGCGGCCGTGGGAGCCGGCCCCGGTCGAAACGCGGCGCATTCGGGTCGTTATCGCCCCGTAAAGTCTATTTGCGGCGACGCAAAGGAAAGGCGCTGTCGTCGTAGAGCGGGCGAATCTGCTTGCCGAAATAGTGCGTGTCGTTGATCTCGAGCGTGGACCCCTGGAGAATTTCCGGCGCGAGGTCTTCGATGGCGAAGCGGATCGCCTCGGCCGCCTGGTCGAAGCGCCGGAAAACGAGCGCCTTCTGCTTTCGATGGGCGCTCTTGGCGTAGTAAAGCGACGCCTGCTCGAAATAGTCGCTTGCTTCCATGCAGCCTCCGGGGGATCAGCTCGCCCGTTCCAGCGCGCCTTCCAAAACGACGCGCTCCTGCCCGTCTCGTTCCGACCGAATGCGATATTGCAGGCCCTGTCCGCCGTCGGGCAGATGGCGCGTCACGCGGAAGTGGCCCCGCTCGCCGGAGGGGCTCGGCCGATACGCCACAATAACGCCGACCTCGAATTTGTGGGTAGGGACGGCGGTGGGCCGGGCCCGACGATAGCGCTCGCGCGCATTGATGTAATCAGTCGTCATTGGCCGCCTCTTTCTGTCTGGGGAGTAGGCCCGGCGCCGTCACTTCTTGGTGCGGTCCTGGGCTTTCATCTTCTCGATCGTGACCCAGGGCGCGCCGACGCTCGATGCGGGGGCGCTCCCTGTCTTCTCCTTCTTCGGCTTTTTTGCTTCGCGATTGCCGCGGCGTTGCCCTTTGGACATGTCCGCCCTGCCTTTTCATCCGAGAGACAGACGTCGGTGGAAGCGGCAAGGCCGCCGCTTCCGATGTTTGAGGCTGTCGCTTGGCAGCCCGCTCGCGCCGGCCTTAGCTCTGCAGCTGGAGCATGTCGGCGGAGAATTTGCCGCTGCGCTTGTCGACGAACAGCTCGTAGCCGACCTTCTGACCCTCCGCGAGGGACGGAAGACCGGCGCGCTCAATCGCGCTGATGTGCACGAAAACGTCCGGACCGCCGGCTTCCGGCTGAATGAAGCCGAAGCCCTTATTGGAGTTGAACCACTTTACAGTGCCAGTTTGCATGGAACGTCCTTTCCAGGAACAGTTGTGCGGCAGCGTCCGCCGCCGCGGTAGATCGAAGTTCTGGAGAGGAAGACACAAGCCGACGCGCCAAATGGCGTGAAAGAAAGTAAGATCGTCCGGCCGAAACCCGATATATTGAATATAGACGAGGCTCCGCGGAATACAATTGCCGCTGTCGTTTTATTTTTCTCGCCTGCCTTTTGGGCCCTGATTCTTCTTGACGGCTCCCGCGATCTTGTCTGCCGCCACGGCGAAGACGCCGCGGCGACCTTAAGTGGCTGTCACCAATAGACCTGCGCCCGCGCCTCGAAGAGATTCGAATGCGCGCCGTTGATAAAGGCCCCCTGGCGCGCCGGGACGCCCGACGCAAAGAGGAAATAGTCGTTGAGCGGGGCCGAGGCGTGCAGAACGTGGGTCCAGTTGAGTTGAAAGTGGAATCCATTGTCGGGATACCAGTTCAGTCCCAGCGTGGCGTTCTCCTGGCGGCCGCCGACGACGCCGGCGTTTGCAATCGCGCTCGCGGCCGCTGGATTTGGCGCGATCAGGGTCGTGTAAGCGAGCATGTTGGAAAGACCCGTTCCCGAGTAGGGCCCGCTATTGAGATCTAGGGCGCTGAAGCGGGCGGCGAGACCCAGGGCGCCGACGCCGCCCTCGCTCAACGGGTGTTTGATCTTGATCTGCGTGAAATTGGCGCCGATCTTGTCGCTGACGTTATAGGCGGCGGCGCGCTCCTCGCCGGTCACATACCATTGGCCGTAGACATAGTAGCCGCTGAAATAATGCGATGCGCCGCCCGGCGCGAAAGCGCCCGCGAGACGGGAGAGCGCAATGTTGGTCTCGTTGCGATTGACCCGCTGGCCGAGATATTCGGCCTGCAAAGAGAATGGTCCATGCGCGGCGGACAATTCGACGCCAAAAGCCTCGACATTGTTCACGCAATGACCCGAAGCCGCCGTCGCCACGCCCGGGAAGGCGACGGTTCCGCAGGAGAGATCGGGCGTCCCGAGCAGGCCCTGGTTGAGGATGTAATTCTCGGAGCGGATGCGGTTGCCGAGCCGCAGCACACGATCGTCGGAGAGGCCCGTCGCGCTGTTGGGCTGATGGAAGCGGCCCGAGACGCCGACATGCAGCAAGTCGTGCTCGTCCTTGATCGGCGCGTAGGTCAGGCGGCCGGTCAGGTCGAAATATTGCCCGCCGCCGGTCGCGACCCATCCCGAGCGGGCGGGGAGGCCGAAGGGCGCTGACGTCGCCAGCGCCGGATTGGTGTTGAGGTCCTCGAAGCTGGTCGTGAAAATGCCGCCCTTCGCCGACCAATTGTCGCCATAGGCGCCGATCGCCGCGCCGAGATGGCGGCTCGGCGCGAACGCCTCCACCGCCATGGCGCGTTCGATGAAGTCGCGGAATCGCGACGAGGCCGTGAACTCGAGGCTGAAGGGCTCGAAATAGCTGCCGACGTGGATGAAGGCGGGGTCTTTGGTAAACGGCAGGCTGAGCGCGGGGTGCTGAAAGGCGATGTAGAAATCGCGGATCCCGCCCTGCACCGGCGCATTCAACGGCGCGCCATATTGCCCGCCGGCGAAGTCGTATTGCAATTTGTAGAACCAGTATTTCGCGGCCTTTCCCTCGACTTCGAGGCGCACCTGCCGCACGCCGGCCTGTCCGGACCAGCCGTTGAGCGGCTGCGTCGCGGCGCCGCCGTCGAACTGCATGCGGCCGCCGATCTTGAAGCTGTAGGCCTTGTCCGCCGTTTCGGCGTAAAGGCCATTCTTGAAGGAGACGAAGACCGGGGGCGGTGCGGGCGATCCGCTGGCGGCGCCGGCGTTGACGACATTCGCGGCGGCCGCCTGCGCCTCCCCAGCCTGCTCCTTCGCCTTGCGCGCCTCGCGCCGCAGCTTGGCGATCTCGGCTTCGAGCGGCCGCAATTTGGAGACTTGCGACTCCAGGGCGCGCAGCCGCGCCTCGATCGCCTCTGAATCCGTGGCGGCCTGGGCGAGCGTCGAAGCGACGACTGCGCCGCCGATCATCGAAACCGACAGTGTTCTGGGCGATAGACGTCGAGCCATGCAATTCTTCTCCGAAAGACAATCCAGAGAGGAGCTATGGCAAACGGCGGCTTCGCTAGTTTTTCCGCGAAAACCTCATTGTTTATGGGTCTTTTCTCGCCTGTGAACAGGCGAAACGCCAGCGGGGATTATGTTTCCGAAGAATGGCGGCCCGCCTTCATCGCCTCCTCGAGCCGCATCGTCGCCGAGCCGGGCTTCGCCGGCTTCTGCTGGCTTTCATGGGGCGCCCAGCCGGAAATCCAGACGATCTCGAAGCTCGCCCGCACGCGTCCGTCGGGATCGGAGAAGCGCTCGGCGTAGATTTGCGCCGCGCGCGCCAGCACGTCGCGGCGCAGCGGCTTCGACGCGCGTTTCGCCAGGACATTGGCTGCGCCCATGGCGCGCAGGTCGGCCATCAGGCCGAGCGCCGAGTCGTAGCGCAGGGTGAAGCTGTCGACGTCCGAGACCGGCAAGGCGAAGCCGGCGCGTTGCAACAGGCCGCCCATGTCCCGCACGTCGACGAAAGGCGAGACGCGCGGGCTGGCGCCGCCGGTGATCTCTTCCTCCGCCTGCGCCAGCGCGACGCGCAGCTCGACGAGGCTCGCGCCGCCCGGCAGACAGGCGAGAAACAGGCCGTCCGGCGCGAGGATGCGGCGCACCTGAGCGAGCACGCCCGGCAGGTCGTTGACCCACTGCAGCGCCATGCCGCAGACCACCAGATCGAAGGAGGCGGGCGCAAAGGGCAGGGCCTCTTCATCCGCGATCACGTCGCCGCCGTCGCGGCTCGCACGCAGCGGCGCGGCGCGTCCGCTCGCGACGATCGCCTGCGCGAAATGCTCAGCCGGCGCGCCGAGGTCGAGCGAGCGCGGGAATTCGCGTTTGACCGTCAGGAGCCGGTCGAGCAGATCGTCGGCCGCCCGCGCCACAAGAAAGTCCGGCGCCCCCCGGGCGATGGCGCGGCGCAGCCGCCGGCGCAGGAGAGCGCGGTCGAAAATATGCGGAGGCGAAGGCTGATTGGTCATGGCTTTGTCCATCGCGCTCGCCGAACAACCCGGCAAGCGCCTTGGCGCGAAGGGTTTGCGCGCTTCATCTAGGTACATATCGGTCGGGAATCGCGCCGTCGGCGCAGCTCCCGAAGGTTTTAAGGTTAAGCCCTAACCGCAAGTTGCGGAACGCTTGGACAGCATGGAGCCAAAGCCAACATGCTGCGTTAGTCATCCGCTTCTTGCGTTCAGTAAAAGGTGTGTTCCATGCGTACCGCGTTCTCTCGAGTTATCCCTCCGCTCTTCGCCGCCGTCGCCGCGCTTGGCGCCGCCGCCCTCCCGCAATCGGCTTCCGCCCGCGACACCGTCTCCTTCTCCCCCGAGGTCGAGCCCGGCACGATCGTCATCAGCGCGAGCCAGCGCAGGCTCTTCTACGTCGTGCGCCCCGGCGTCGCCATCCGCTATCCGGTCGCCGTGCCCAAGCGCGGCAAGGAATGGTCGGGCTATGCTTCCGTGGACGGCAAATATCTTCAGCCGGACTGGTCGCCGCCGTCCGTCGTGAGGGCCGATCATCCGGAACTGCCCAGCCTGATTCGCGGCGGCTCGCCGCGCAATCCGATGGGAGTCGCGGCCTTGACGCTCGACCGCGGCGAGGTCGCGATTCACGGCACCTCGGCCAAGATGCGCGCCTCGATCGGCACGGCAGCGTCGTACGGCTGCATCCGTATGCTGAACGAGGACGTCGCTGACCTTTACTCCCGCGTGAACGTTGGCTCGCCCGTGTTGATGCGGCCCTGATCGACCGCCTGGCTGGCGCGATGGAGGCTTCCTCACGCCAGCCTGAAGTAAAGGCCGACTTCTCCAAAGATTTTTGTCGCGCCGCTTGCGTGTATCTGTGGAATGAAGCGTGCAGCCCATGGACGGGGCTGGGCGAATCCCGCAGTCTGCCCCCGAGTTGACGCGTGCTTCGCGTCTGAACCGTCACGCGTTTCTGAGGCAGGTGGAGTATATTGGCTCGAGCGCTTGATTCGTCGGCCGCGAAAGCTCTTCTCGAAAGGAGGCGCTTGTTAGCCTTTGGTCTCGTGATGCGTCGCCCCCCTCAAGTTCGTTACGTCGCCGCGTCCTGCTGACACCCCGATGAAGGTTGGCTCATGCTGATCGCTAGAGAAAAAGAAACGGAACGCGCCGAGCATCCGGTGGATGTTGTGGAGCAACTCGCCGCCACAAACGACTGGATCTTCGACCGTGAGGACGAAGACGAAATTTCCATCGCCGTCACGGGCGCCTGGACCGAATATCAGGTGGCTTTCACCTGGCTTCCGCACATCGAGACGCTACATGTCAGCTGCGCCTTCGACCTCAAGGCGCCAGAGCGGCGTCGGAGCGACGTCATGGCGCTCATCAATGCGATCAATGAGCAGATGTGGATCGGCCATTTCGATTTCTGGCCGCAGGAAGGCGTCGCGATGCATCGTCACGGCCTGATCCTGTCCGGCGGGGCGCAGCCCTCCGCATCTCAATGCGCGGCGCTGCTCGACAACGCATTGACCGCCTGCGAACGCTATTATCAGGCGTTCCAATTCGTGCTCTGGGCCGGCAAATCGGCGCGCGAGGCGCTGGACGCCGCCAATTTCGAGACGAAGGGGGAGGCGTGAATCCGAGGCTGAAGGGCGCCTCCGTTGCATTGATCGGGGCAGGCAACATGGGCCTCGCCATGCTCGAGGGCTGGGTCAACGAGGGCCTTTCCGGCAAGGACGTCGCCGTCGTCGACCCGAAGCCGTCCCAGCGCCTGCGCGATTTTTGCGCCGCCAAGGGATTCCTGTTGGCTGCGGCGCCGGGCTCTGACGCATCGCCGCGCGACGCCGTCGTTCTCGCCGTAAAGCCGCAAGCGCTGGACGCGGGGGCAGGGGCGGCCGCATCCTTCGTCGGAGCGGGTTCCGTCGTCGTGTCCATTCTTGCGGGAAAGCGCATCGAGGACATTGCGGCGCGTCTGCCCGCCGCGAAAGCGATTGTGCGCGCCATGCCGAACACGCCGGCCGCCATCGGGCGCGGCATGACCGGCGCTTTCGCCAGCGCCGGGACGCGCGAGGACCAGCGCCTGCTCGCCGACGCGCTGCTGCGCGCGGCGGGGCAGGTCGAATGGGTGGACAGCGAAGGACTGATCGACGCGGTGACGGCGGTGTCCGGCTCCGGTCCGGCCTATGTGTTCCTGCTCGTCGAGTGCCTCGCCGCCGCAGGGGTCGAGGCCGGTCTGCCCAAAGCCCTAGCCGAACGGCTCGCGCGCGTCACGATCGAGGGCGCTGGCGAGCTGCTCCATCGCCAATCGGAAACCAGCGCCGAGACGCTGCGCCAGCGTGTGACCTCTCCCGGCGGCACGACTGCCGCCGCTCTGGGCGTGCTGATGGCCGACGATGGCCTGGCGCCGCTCATGGCCAGGGCCGTGGCGGCCGCCAGGAAACGCGCCTCGGAGCTTTCGGGCTGAAAAACGTGCGCTCGGCGTGATCCTGGATCGAAAAGGACGCCAAGACGGCGCTTTTTCGCCTTGCCCCACTGCGGCCCGGCAATAGATTAGCGAAAGAGACGAAAACCGACATCGGAGACCATGATGAGCACTCGAAACAGGGTGATCGACGCCGCGCTGAAGCTTGCGGCCCGCCGCGATTTCGGGGACGTCAGCCTGACCGACATCGCCCAGGAGGCGGAGATTTCACTCGCGGATCTGCGCGACCTCTTCCCCTCGAAGGGCGCGATCGTGGGCGGCTTCTCGCGCCGCATCGACCGGCAGGTGCTGGATGAATTCTCGGGCCTGAACTCTCACGACCCGGCGCGCGACCGGCTCTACGACGTGTTGCGCAAGCGGCTCGAGGCGCTGGAGCCTCACCGCGACGCTCTTTCCAGCATCGGCCGCTGGGCGGCGCGCGATCCGCTGACCGCGGCGGCGCTCAATCGCGAGACCGTCAACTCCATGCGCTTCATGCTGGAGGCCGCCGACATCGACTGCGACGGCCCGGTGGGCTCGCTCAAGCTCCAAGGGCTCGCCATGGCGTGGGGCCGGGTGCTGGACGCCTGGTTCGAGAACGGATTCTCCTTCGCGCTCGAGACGCTCGATCGGGAAATCGCGCGCGGCGAGCGCTACGTCGAGCATGTCGAGGATTTCGCCCGCATCACGCGGCCATTCACCGACATGGCGAACAGGCTGTTTGAGTTGGGCGGCATGCGACGCCGTCACGGGCACGCGGCGGACGACGACCACCCGCACTCGCACGCCTGAAGCAGCCGCCTCGAGGCTCCTGCTCCCGGACGCGGAGAGAGGGGCGCTCGTTCAGATCGGCAGCGTCACCGTCGCCCGCAGTCCGCCCAGCGGGCTGCGGTCCAGGTCGATCTCCCCGCCATGGGAGCGGGCGATGTCGCGGGCGATGGCGAGACCGAGGCCGGAATTGCCATTGTCCTGATTGCGCGACTCGTCGAGGCGATAGAAGGGCCGGAAGGCGTCCTCGCGCCGCTCGACCGGGATGCCGGGGCCGTCGTCGTCGATATGGATCGTCATCGTCTCGCCGTCGTTGTCGAGAGAGAACTCCAGCTTCTGCCCGTAACGCTGGGCGTTGCCGACTAAATTGGCGAGCAGGCGCTTGATCGCCGCTGGCCGGGCGTCGAGCGTCGGGTCGCCGTCGACCTTCATCGTCACGCCGATGCCGCGCCGTTCCGTGTCGGCTTTCAGCTCCTCGAGGATCATCCGCATGTCGGTCGGCGCCGAAGCCTCGCCGCCGTCGCCGCGGGCGAAGGCGAGATAGGCCTCGACCATCCGCTCCATTTCGTCGACGTCCTTGCGCATCTCGCGCGCTTCGTTGCTCTCGCCCATGAGCGCCAGCGAGAGTTTGAAGCGCGTGATGATCGTGCGCAGATCATGCGAGACGCCGTTGAGCATCGTCGTGCGCTGCTCGATGGCGCGCTCGACGCGCCGCTTCATCTCCAGAAAGGCGGCGCCGGCCTGGCGCACTTCTCGCGCGCCGCGCGGGCTGAACTGCACGTCGCGGCCCTTGCCGAACTCCTCCGCCGCCTGCGCCAGCCGCAGGATGGGGCGGATCTGATTGCGCAGAAAGGAGGTGGCGATGGCGAGGATGATGATGGAGGCAATCGCCATCCACATGAAGAAAATATAGGAGTTCGAGGCGTAGGCGTGGGTGCGCGTGACCAGCATCCGAAGCGTCGCGTCGTCGAGGGCGACGCGGATTTCGATCAGATTGCCCGGCACATTCGTGTTGATCCAATAGGGCTGCAGGAGCTTGCGTGAGAGCTCCCGGCTCAGCGCCTTGTCGAGCAAGGCGAAGAGCGACGACTTCGTCACAGGCGGCGGCAGCGGCTCCCTGGGGAGGATCGACAGCTCCATGTTGAGATCGAGCGCCGCAATGCGCCGCAACTGGCTGTGCTCGGCGTCATCCGGGAAGGTCCGGTAAATATCGACAACCGCCGCCGCCTGACGGGCGACGCCCGCTGAGAGGCGATAGGTCACGACCTCCCAGTGGCGCTCCATGAAGACATAAGCGACCGCAGACTGCAGCAGCACGACCGGCAGGATGACAATGAGCAAGGCGCGCGCATAAAGGCCCTTCGGCATGCGCGCGTGCAGCCAGTCGGCGAAATTGCGCCACAGTTGGCGCGGCGCGGACAGGACGTCGTTGATCACAAGCGACATGAAAGCCTCTAGCCTTGCATTTTGAGCGGCGGCTCGACGAGCAGCCGGTAGCCTTGGCCGCGCACCGTCTGCAAATGCCGAGGCGCGTTGGGGTCGGTCTCGATCTTGCGGCGCAGGCGCGCAATCTCGACGTCGACCGTCCGCTCGGCGGCGCTGTGCTCGCAGGCGCGACTCGACAGAGTCTGCCGCGAGACAATGGCGCCGGCATGTTGAACAAGCGTCTGCAACAGGTCCCGCTCGCGCGTCGTGAGTCGAACGGGGTCGCCGGCGCGCGTGAGTTCGCCCCGCGCCGGATTATAGGCGAAGGGGCCGAAACGAACCAAGGGATCCGCCGCCTCGGCGCGCCGCGCGCGGCGCAGGATGCTCGCGATTCGCAGGGACAATTCGCGCGGATCGAAGGGCTTGGCGAGGTAGTCGTCCACGCCGGCCTCCAGCCCCTCGACGCGATTTGCGGTCTCGGCGAGGGCGGTGAGCATCAGGATCGGGGCCGAGCGCAAGGGCTCCGGCCCGTCGCGCAGCCGCGCGGCGAAGGCCGTGCCGCTCTCGCCCGGCATCATCACATCGAGCACGATGAGGTCGAAGGCGAAGTCGCGCAGCCGCTCCGAGGCTTCTCGCGTATCGGCCGCCGACGACACGAGATAGCCCTCGCCGACGAGATAGCGCGCGAGCAGCGAGCGGATGCGCTTGTCGTCGTCGACGACGAGTATGTGGGCGCCTTTCGACGGAGCGGCGCGCGTCGCGGCGACGCTCATGATCGCGCGCTCCGGCCAATGTCGAGACGGCCGAGATGGGCGCGCACGCGCGCGCGCTCCTCGGGGTCGAGCATGGCGAAGAGAAACTCCGCCGCCGCGCCACGGGTCTCCGCCGGAAGCGATTCGAGCACGCGGCGGAAGCGCGCCGATTGCAGCGCGGCCAATTCGCGGGCGAGCTGGCCGCCGCGCGGGGTCGGGTAAAGCAGCCGCTGGCGCCGGTCCGCCGCGCCGGCGCGCGCCTCGACGAAGCCGGCGTCGAGGAGCTGCTTGAGCACGCGGTTCAAGCTCTGCTTGGTGATCTTGAGAATGTCGAGCAGCGAGGCGATCGTCAGGCCCGGCCGGCGGCTGACGAAATGCAGCACCCGGTGATGGGCGCGGCCGAAGCCGTAATTCTCGAGCAGCCGGTCGGCGTCGCCGACGAAGTCGCGATAGGCGAAGAAAAACAGCTCGACGAGATCGAGCGCCTCGGCGTCGTCCTCCAGAGGCGGCGCCGCGCGCGCGCCGCGGATCGGTTCGACGGCGCCTTCAGCGCCCCGCGCCGCGGTTTTTCGCTGCAAAAGCTCGCTCAAACGCCGGCTCCGGGCTGGTCTTTCCGTAACACGCCTTTACGTCAGCTATATTGACATATTTCCGACCGATGGCTAGTGCTGACGCGCAGCGTCCACGCGGCCCTTCGGCCCCTTCCGGACGTGGCATTCCCGGAGCCTGCCATGAGTGTCCCGCCCTTCGATCAGCGCGACGGATTCATTTGGTATAACGGCGCGCTGGTTCCCTGGCGCGACGCCAAGCTGCATGTTCTCTCGCATGGCCTCCATTACGGCTCCTGCGTCTTCGAGGGCGAGCGCGCCTATGGCGGCAAGATCTTCAAGTCCACCGAACATTCGGAGCGGTTCAAGCGCTCGGCGGAAATTCTCGATTTCGAGATTCCCTATTCGGTCGAGGAGCTCGACGCCGCCAAGGACGAGACGCTCAAGGCCAATAACCTCCTGAACTCCTATGTCCGGCCCGTGGCCTGGCGCGGCAGCGAGATGATGGCGGTCGCCGCCCAGCACTCGACCATCCATGTCGCCATTGCGGTGTGGGACTGGCCGAGCATGTTCGACATCGCGACGAAGATGAAGGGCATCAAGCTCGACATCGCCGAATATCGCCGGCCCGACCCGCAGACGGCGCCTTCCATGGCCAAGGCGGCGGGCCTTTATATGATCTGCACCATTTCGAAACATCGCGCCGAGCGGCGCGGCTACGCCGACGCGTTGATGCTCGACTGGCAGGGGCGGGTGGCGGAATGCACCGGCGCCAATGTGTTCTTTGTGAAGGACGGCGCGCTGCATACGCCGATCGCCGACTGCTTTCTCGATGGCATCACGCGCCGCACCGTCATCGACCTCGCCAAGCAGCGCGGCGTCGAGGTGATCGAGCGCCGCATCATGCCGGAAGAGATGGCGAGCTTCGAGGAATGCTTCATCTGCGGCACGGGTGCGGAAGTCACGCCGGTCGCAGAGGTCGGACCTTACACTTTCGTTCCCGGCGCGCTCTCCCGCGCGCTCGTCGAGGATTACGACAAGGCGGTCAACGCCTGATCCTTCGGCGTCGATCCTGATGATTCGAGCGGCGGCCTCGAGGGCCGCCGCATTTTTTTAGTAAAGCACGCATTGGCAGCGCTGCCGCAGCCCGCGATAGGGCGAGTAGCCGGCGTTGTAATAGCCGCCATACGCCGGGGTCGGCGCGTAATAGCCGCGCGCGTAGGGGCGATAGACGGGGTAGGGCGCGTAGCGGCGCCCATAGGGCGCGGGATAGCCGCCGCTGACATAGACGTCGGCGGCGCTATAGGCGGCGCGGCGATAGGGTCCGCCGCCATAGCCGCCGGCCGGATATTGATAGCCGCCATAGTAATAGCCCTGATCGTAGCCGACCGCGCCGGCCGCGACGCCGACTCCTACCCCGACGCTGGCCCCAAGTCCCCCATAGCTCTGCCCGTAGCCGCCATAGGCATAGCCGGGCGCGGGCGCATAGCCGCCGCCGAAGAAGGGCTGCTCAAAATCCTGCGCTTGCGCCGCCGCGCCCGCCGCGACGAGACCAATGACGACCGCAACCATCATCGGTTTCACACTTATTCTTGCACGCATACGATTCACTCCTGGTTGTCTCGCAATTCAGTGACGGCTGTCGCGGCGCGCGCCGGCGCGCATCCCGTGCCGATAATCGGGGAGATGGATGACGTGTGGGTTAGGCCGCTCGACTCCGGCCGCTTCGCCGGCGATCTTTCTGAACGAATATCCGTCGCCGTCTTCCGACGCGCGCGCCGGCGTCAGACGGCTGTAGCCGTCATCGCCGTAGAACACGCCGCCGCCGCCATAGAAGCCGCCGTCGCGACGGCGGTTGTCGAAATGGTTATAGGTGAAGACATTGGCGGAGCCGCCGCCGCCCACGTAGCCGCCGCCGTACTCGCCGCCGTAATAACCCCCGCCCACGAAAGGGGCGGCGTGGGTATAGCCGCGCCAGTTGCCGCCATTCCAGCCTGCGGCGCCAACCGGCCCCTGACCGGGCGCATAAGCGCCAGGGCCGACGCCGGGAAGCGCCGATGGCGGCGGCGGCCCGCCGCCGCCGTGACCGCCTTCGCCAACGCCGCCTGCCTGCGCCAGGCCGAGCCCCGGCGGCGTCAATGCGCAGGCCAGTGCGAGCGCGCAGAGTCCCAATTTAAAACACATGACCGACGCCCTTCCTGTCGGATCGAACCGAACTGGGACGCTTTGCGTCGAAACGGTCCGAAAGACGCGCGCGCGGCGCGCGCCGACAGGGAAGGGGGCAAGCTTCGTTCCCCGCGGGGAGGCGGTTAGCGGATGGCTAATCCGCTCGAGTTGCGAAAATGCATCGAGAGGCCTGCGAATCTGTTACGTTCAGGTTGGGTTGCACGCCGCACCGGCCGAGGCGCCTCGTTTGAAGGAAGCAGGATGAAAAAGGTTCTGATCATCACGGCGCTCGCCGCTTCGTCCGTTTTCGCCGCCATGCCCGACGCGGGCGCCGTGGTTTGCGCGCGCGGCGTCTATCGCGCCGGCTGCGCGGGGCCGAACGGCGCGGTCGGCGTGCGGCGGGGCTTCTACGGTCCCGCATATGGCGGAGCTGTCTATCGCGGCCCCTACGGCGGCGGAGCTGTCGTGCGCGGCCCCTATGGCGGCGCCGTTTATCGCCGTTGGTGACGCGAGGGCCGCTTCAGTTATCACACGCAATGCTGCGCGGTCGCTTGTATCGGGGGTAGGGGCTCCCCTGGAGGCGGATCCGGAGCCGCTTGCGCGTTGAACTTTTCCAGCGCCCGCCTCAAGAGCGTGTCTCCCGGTGTGCTCGTACAATGCCCCGGGAAACACTGGCGAACCCGTTGCGACAGGCTTTGCGGAACGGCGTAACCATCACCGCCAACTTACGTTGGCCCCGTTCAGACTTGCGGTTGCGCGTGAAGCCGCGCCGGCAATCACCGCGAAACGCGCGCCTTGATCGCATGTTCGGCGAGCGTCTTGCCGAGCGACCACACTGCCGAAGGAGCATTGTGCGCCTCGGCGATGACGGCGTCGAAGGAGGATTCGATCCAGTCGCAATCCGCGTCCGTAAGCGTCAACGGCGGCAGCAGCTTGATCGTGTGATTGCCGTGGCCGGCGACCTGGGTGAGCACTTTGTGGTCGCGGAACAGCGGAATGGAGATGAGCTGGCAGAACAGGCCCGAATTCACCGTCTCGAGCAGGTTCCACGCGGCCTTGAGCTTGAAGGATTTCGGCGGCCCGAACTCCACGCCGATCATCAGCCCCTTGCCGCGCGCATCGCAGACGAGCTCATAGCGTTCGGCCATCTTCCTGAAGGAGGCAAGCAGGCGCGCGCCTTTCTCGGCGGAATTCTCGACCACGCGTTCATTCGCGAGGACCTCGAGAGTCGCCACGCCCGCCGCCATGGCCAGATCGTTCTTGCTGAACGTCGATCCATGGACCACGGCGCGATCCATGCGGTCGAAGACCTTGTCGAAGACCCATTTGCGGGTGATCACCGCCCCGACCGGCACATGGCCGCCCGACAAGGCCTTGGCGATGACGATCATGTCCGGCTCGACGCCGGGATAATGGTCGATCGCGAAAAATTGGCCAGTGCGGCCGAGTCCGGTCTGGATTTCGTCGGCGACGAAGAGCGTGCCGTATTTGCGGCAGAGCGCCTGCACGCCGGCGAGGTAAGAGTCGGAGGGAATGTTCACGCCCTTGCCCTGAATGGGCTCGACGAAGAAGGCGGCGATATCGCGTCCGGCGAGCGCGCGCTCGAGCGCCGGCAGATCGTCGAACGGAATTTCCTGCGCGTTGGGCAAAAGCGGCCCGAAGCCCTTTTTGAAAATATCGTCGCCGTTCATCGACAGCGAGCCATAGGTGAGGCCGTGGAACGAATGCGCGCAATGCAGAATCCCGGGACGGCCTGTCGCCGCGCGGGCGAATTTGATCGCCGCTTCAACCGATTCTGCGCCGGAATTGGCGAAGAAAACCTTGTCCAGATAGGGCGCGCGCGCGACGAGCTTCTCAGCCAGAACGCCGGCGAGAGTCGAGACGTCGAGCTGCACCAGATTGGCGAATTCGCCGTCGAGAACGCTGATCAGCGCCTCCCGCACGGCAGGATGGTTGCGCCCGAGCGCGAAGACGCCCCAGCCGCTGAGCAGATCGAGGTAGCGGTCGCCCTTGCGATCCCATAAATAAGCGCCGAGGCCGCGCGTAAAGCCGACGTCATAGCCGATCGTCTTGAGAACGCGCACCCACATTTCGTTGAGATATTTGGAATGGAGCGCGAAACGCTCGTCCTCCCGGGCCGCGACGAGCGCCGCGAGATCATAAGGAGAGGCGCCGTGCGCGCCCTTCTCGGCGGAAGCGCTCGACGGCGCGGTCGACAGGTCGGTCATGCGACGGCTCCAGGTGAGACGGGAAAAAACGGGCGCCGGCGGTTCAATGGCCCTCGTACGCCTGTGTTTCGATTGCGCGCTCCGCGCAATTTGTCAAATTCGACGGGCGGGGCGGCTGTGGCCAATTCACGCACCGGATACGGATTTTTTCGGGCCGGCGCCTACGGTCGAGCCTGCCGCCGCAGCTTCGCGCCTGGATACGGGCGCAAAACCGTTTTGGTTTGAATCTGTTGCGGCCATCTCGCGGGAAAGCGAGCTATAACAAGGGTGTGCTCGCAGCACGTGTATCCACAGCGATTCGCGCTTTGTTAAAAAATCTCTGGTTGGATGGCGGGCTGTCGATGTTATCTTGCCCCCAGTGATTCATTTGGCACGCAGAGATTCGAGTTTGTGATTGCTCGCCGTCTGCGCCGGTCGAATGCTCTGGATCAGCACTGGGGGAGTTGGTCGGTTGGGAGCGAAGGTAACATTTGAGGACGAGTTGGGCGCTGCGCCCGCCGCCGAAGGCGAAGAGGGCCTCGAGTTAGTCGAGGTCGCAGGCCGAATAAAATGGTTCGATGTCGCCAAGGGCTACGGCTTCGTCGTTCCGGACGATGGTTCGCCGGACATCCTCTTGCATGTGACCATTCTCCGTCGCAGCGGGTTGCAGACCGCTTTCGAAGGCGCGCGCGTCGTGTGCGAGGCGCAGAAGCGCGCCAAGGGCATGCAGGTGTTCCGCGTCCTGGCGATGGACGAGTCGACGGCCGTGCATCCGGCGCAGTCCTGTGCGGGACGCACCCATGTGCAGGTCAAGCCGACGAGCGGCTATGAAATTGCTATTGTGAAGTGGTTCAACCGCGTGAAGGGCTTCGGCTTCCTTACCCGCGGGGAGGGGACGGAGGACATCTTCCTGCACATGGAGACGGTGCGCCGCTTCGGCATGACCGAGCTGAAGCCTGGCGACAGCCTCCTCGTCCGCTACGGCGACGGCCCCAAGGGGCTCATGGCCGCCGAGGTTCGTCCGCTCGAGGCGAAAAGCCCCTCTCATTGACCTTGTGGCCCTTCGGCGGCTTTATACGCACGTTGACAGCAGCCGGAGAACCGTAATGAGACTTTGGCGTTTCGCCGCCACGGGACGCGCCGCATCGATTTTCGCAGGCCTATGGGTGGCGTTCTCCCTCTTCTTCGCAGCGGCGGGCGCGAGCGCCGAGACGGCCCTGCAGCGGTTGGAGTTCGTGACGGAGAGCGGACCGCATATCTTCAAAGTGGAACTGGCGGATTCGCCCGACGAGCGGGCCAAGGGCCTGATGTTCCGCCGCGCCATGCCGGACGACCAGGGCATGCTCTTCGATTTCCACACCGAGACGCCCATCATGATGTGGATGAAGAACACTTATATTCCGCTCGACATGGTGTTCGTTTCGAAAAAGGGGGTCGTCATGAAAATAGCGGCCGACGCGACGCCCATGTCCGAGGAAGTCATTTATGGCGGCGAGGCTTACGCCGTGATCGAACTCAACGCCGGCGCCGCCAAGAAGATCGGCCTGAAGCCCGGCGACGCCGTTCGGCACCCGGCGTTCAGGAATTGAAGCCGCCTTGTGAGGAAAACCGCCGCATGATAGGCGACGGGTCTGGGACGATTGGCACCAAGTCCGGCGGGGTATAGCGCAGCCTGGTAGCGCGGAAGTTTTGGGTACTTCAGGTCGCAGGTTCGAATCCTGCTGCCCCGACCATCCTTCATCACTGACGCCGGCGTCACTCGGACGGCCGGATCTGTGCGGCTCCCCGCGGCGTGCGGGGGCGATGGCGCCGCCGCGCCCGCCGCCCGTCCTCGCCTCCCGAAAAGCTGAAACTATACTTTAAGTCCGGCCCGTATTTTTGACACATCCTGGGCCGTAATTTATTTCAACGCAGATTTGTTCAAGGATAGCTGCAGCTTAGCCATTCAGCCAAGCGCCCGCTGCCCTCGTCTAGCAAAATAATATCGAGCAGGCGTCCGCAGTTCTGCTTCGAAACAGGCGGAATTTACTTGGGAACGATTACCCGATCCTCGGCGGCATACCGCATTCGTCCGATCGCCCGCCCGGCCTCCCTCGCCTCAGGCCAGCGCATCGGCGCCGCCGAGAAGCCAGGTTCACATCCACTGGCCTACCGACCGGAAATCGACGGCCTCCGCGCGCTGGCTGTCGTGCCCGTCATTCTGTTTCACGCTGGCTTCGACGTCGTCAAAGGAGGCTTCGTCGGCGTCGACGTCTTCTTTGTGATCAGCGGCTATCTGATCACCTCGATCATCATGACGGAATGGCTTGCGGGCCGCTTTTCGATCGTGAATTTTTACGAACGGCGCGTTCGCCGCATCATCCCGGCCTTGCTGTTCATGCTGGCGGCTACCCTGCCGGCGGCCTGGATTCTGCTGACCCCGCAGGAAATGACGGCCTTTTCGAAAAGCCTCATCTCCGTCTGCCTGTTCAGCTCGAACATCTTCTTCAGCGAGACGAGCGGCTATTTCGACTCCGCCTCGGAGCTGAAACCGCTGCTTCATACCTGGAGTCTGGCGGTCGAAGAGCAGTTCTATCTGTTCTTTCCGTTTCTTCTGACCCTGGCCTTGCCCAAGGGCGCGAGGCGAGCGGCTTACATGCTCATCGCCCTCGCCGTCGCCAGTCTGCTCTTGGCCGATTGGGCGTTGGCGAGATATCCCTCGGCCGCCTTTTACCTGCTGCCGACCCGAGCATGGGAATTGTTCATTGGGTCGCTTGCCGCTTTTTATCTGAGCGAACCGCGACCCCGCCCGAAAATCCTCGAGGAGCTTTTCGGCCTGTCCGGCCTGATGATGATCCTTTACGGCGTCTTTGCTTATGGCAGGCAAACGCCGTTTCCGGGCTTCTATGCGCTCACGCCGACGATCGGGGCGGCGCTCATCATCGTCTTCGCGAGGAGCCACACGCTCGTCGGCAAACTTCTCGGCGCGCGCGGCTTCGTTGCGGTCGGCCTCGTGAGCTATAGCGCTTACCTCTGGCATCAGCCTCTGCTCGCCTTCGCCCGCAATATCCATTTCGGGGGCCTGACGACGGTCTCGGCCGCCGCCGTCGTCCTCGCGACTTTTCCTATCGCCTACTTCTCTTGGCGCTTCGTCGAACGGCCGTTCCGGACGCGCGGCTTTCTCAATCGTCCGCAAGTCTTCTCCGCGAGTTTTTCCGCGGGCCTGCTTCTCCTGGCTTTCGGCGTCTCGGGCGTGCTCCACAAGGGCTTTGACGCGAGATATGACGAAGCCCGCAGAGAATTGCTGAGGCATTTCGACAATAGCCCGCCCGACTGGAGCTATTTCTCGGCCGAGAAAATTCCGGCGGAGTTCCGCCTGCAGTGCGATTTCTATGATTTCGAGTCCCACCGAGCCGGGCTCATCACCACGGCCCCGAAAAACGCCATTTCCGACGAATGCTTTGAACGGGATCATAAGTTTGCAAAGGCCGTTTTCATTTGGGGCGACAGCCACGCGCAGCAGCTCCATCCGGGCCTGAAGCGGGCGCTGCCGGACGACTGGCAGATCCTCCAGGTCGCGAGTTCGGGATGTACGCCGGGGCTCGCCTCAGCGGGGAGCGCCAGCCAATACTGTCAGCAGTCGAACTGGTTCGCTTTGGGTCAGATTGCGCGATCGAAGCCCGACGTCGTCGTCGTCGCCCATAATGGCGTGCACCCGCCGGAAACCATGTTCGACCTGGCGGATCATCTAAAAAAGATTGGCGCCAAAAAGGTTGTGTTCGTGGGTTCGGTCCCGCATTGGAAGCATCCGCTGCCTGTCGTCGTGGCGACAAGACTGTGGCCGCAAACGCCGAGATTCAGCTCGCTCGAATCCGACGATAAATTCATCCTCTATGACCGATATCTCAAAGAGAAGCTGTCCGGGGCGCCCTTCCAATATGTGAGCGCGATCGACGTGTTTTGTCGCGACGGCGGCTGCCTGACATATGTGGGAAACGACCGGACGGCAGGGCTCACCGCGGCGGATGACGCGCATCTGACCGTCGCCGCGTCAGAATATCTCGCAAGACAGTCTCTCGCCGCGGCGGTTGTCGCCGATCAGCCCACCCGACACGCGGGAAAATGACGCGCTCACGCGAGCCTAAACGGCCGGTCGGCCATGGACGGCTGCAAATCGATCCTTCAATTTCAGAAACGGCCGTTCGAAGCCCATATAGCTTGCCGCCGCCATCGCGAATGTCGCGGCGAACGCCACCGCCGTGAGCGCAACGCAAGCCGCCGCGCTTGCCGTTGACGGATCGACGCCAAAGCGCTCCAAAAGGTTGCCCGCCAGATAAATCCCAAAAACGTGGAAGACATACAGGCCGAAGCTGATCGTGCCTGCAAAGGTCGCCCAGCGCAGGCTCAAGACGCGGCCGAGAGGACGCCACGAATGCGCCAGCGCCACCAACGCCCCGCACATGATCGCCGCCGCCGGGAATACGAGAATCTGGCTCGTGGCAGATTGCTCCATGAGCGGGAGCGCAAAAAACCCCGACGCCGCTCCGAGGCCCGCGGCAAGGGCGTAAAGGGGCGGGATATGCTTGACGAAAATCGAGAGCAGCATCCCGAGAAGCACCGAGTCCGGGCGCAGGAAGGGCAACACCCACGCCGGCAGATAGCCAACGCCGGAGAGAACCGCGGCTATCCGCAGCAACGTGCACAAGCCCCACACGATCGCCGCGCCAATCAAGAAGCGACGGGTCCCGTATTTTTGATAGGCCAGGAAAGCGAAGGGAATAACCAGATAGATCTGGAACTCGAAACTCAGCGTCCACAATTGGGGGCTGAAGGGAATGGGGGAGTAGCCGTCGAAGGCCGTGACAAGGTTGTCCGCCCCCGCCATTAATCCGACCAGACGAAAGATTGCGTCTTTCGTATAGGCGCCTGTCCAGATGATCATGGCGGCGGGGAAGGCGACCATGAGCGGGTAAATCCGCAGGAAGCGACGAAGATAAAAACGCTTCACATCGATAAAGCCGGCCTTGCGGACCTCGGCCTCGAACAAGTGAAAAAACAGAAAGGCCGAGATGACGAAAAACAGCTCGACGCCCACCCATCCCCGTCTCTGGAAAGCCTCCATGCCCAGAAAAGCCATTGAGACGGGAAGATGGTGGATAAAGACGGCGAGGAAAGCCAAGAGCCTCAGGCCATCCAAAGACGAAATATACAGCAGCCCCGTTTCGTTGGTTTGGGGAGCCGCGCGCAGTCTCTCGAGCATTATACGCAAGCGCCTGTAGAGAACCTTGAACCATTCGCAGAGAAGGCGCTTTCCGCCGATTTGCAAGCTTGATGTTAGCGCATCGCCGCCGCGGGAGCCACCGGGCGTTCCGGCGTCATCCTGAGCTTATCCATGCCGGGGAGCGTGAACGTAACATTATTGGAGAGCTTGACTTTGACGAGGATGCTATCGTTACGCTTCGACAAATCCTCCCGCCGCCGTAAAGACAGCGGGACGAAATCACGACTGTGAGGAACGATGGGTTCTGAGGGAACCGCAGTTCACGCCACTTCGCGCGTCGGCTCAGGCGTTCGCCTGGGGCGGAACGTGCAGATCGGCCCCTTTTCCTTTCTCGACGGCGACATGTCGGTCGGCGAGGGCGCGCGTCTTTGCGGCGGCGTCGTCTTTGACGGCGGGCTGAGGATCGGCGCCCATTGCCATATCGAGCCGGGCGTCACGTTGACTCGCGGCGCGAAGACCTCCAGCGGCGCGGCGCCGGTGGTGATCGAGGACAGGGTCTATATTGGCGCCGGCAGCGTCCTGTCGGAAGGCGTGCGGATCGGGATGGGCGCCCGGATCGCGGCGGGGACCGTCGTCACGCGCGACGTTCCGCCTTACGCCCTCGTCAGCGGCAATCCGGCCGTGATCGAGGGCTACGTCCAATCCGAAGCGCAGGGGCCGATTCCGGAATTGGGCGCAAGTCCCCAAAGGACGGTCGGCGCGCATCGCTGCTCCGTTGCGGGCGTCGCGATCTACAATCTGCGCCGTCACGAAGATCTGCGCGGGGCCTTGTGCGCGGGGGAGTTCCCGCGCGACATCCCTTTCCAGCCCAAGCGTTATTTCCTTGTCTTCGACGTGCCGTCGTCCGAGACGCGCGGCGAGCACGCCCATCGCGTCTGCGAGCAATATCTGACCTGCGTCAACGGATCGATCGCCGTCGTCGTCGACGACGGCCGGCAGAGAGAGGAAATCACGCTGGACCATCCGACGCAGGGCCTTTACATCCCCCCCGGCGTGTGGGGCATTCAATATAAGTTTTCCTCCGACGCGGTGCTGCTCGTCTTTGCCTCGCACGAATACGACCCCGCCGATTACATTCGTAATTATTCAGAGTTTCTTGCAGAGCGGGGCGTGAGCCGGTGATACCATTCCTCGACGTCAAGGCGGCCTATACGGAACTCAAGGGCGAGATCGACCAAGCGATCGCCCGCGTCCTCGACTCGGGCCATTACATTCTGGGCGAGGAAGTCGCAGCGTTCGAAGCTGAATTCGCAGCCTATGCCGGCGCGGCGCATTGCGTTGGCGTGGGCAACGGGCTCGACGCGTTGACGCTCGCCTTCAAGGCTCTGGACATTGGCCCGGGCGACGAGGTCATCGTTCCGTCCAACACCTATATCGCCACCTGGCTCGCGGTCTCCTCATCCGGCGCAACGCCTGTGCCCGTCGAGCCGGACCCCGTCACCCATTGCCTCGATCCGGATCGTGTGGCGGCCTCGGTCACGGCGCGCACCCGCGCGCTTTGCCCGGTGCATCTTTACGGACATCCCGCGAACCTTCCCCAGCTAAAGGAAATTTGCGCCCGCTACGGCCTCAAGATGGTCGAGGACGCCGCGCAGGCCCATGGCGCGCGGATTGGCGAACGACGGATTGGCGGCGACGGCGATGTCGTCGCCTGGAGTTTCTATCCCGGCAAAAACCTGGGCGCGCTCGGCGACGGCGGCGCGGTGACGACCAATGACGCCGACGTCGCGAAACGGATCGCGATGCTGCGCAATTATGGGTCCTCGGTCAAATATGTGAACCTCGAGAAGGGTATGAACAGCCGCCTCGACCCGCTTCAGGCGGCCATCCTGCGGGTCAAGCTTCCCTATCTCGACGCGTGGAACGGCCGCCGCCAGGAGATCGCCCAGCGTTACGAGGCGGGCCTCGCGGGTCTGCCGATCGGCCTGCCCTCGAGCGCGCCGGGCATGACTCACGCCTGGCATCTTTATGTCGTCACCTCGCCGAAGCGCGACCTCTTGCAGGAACGGCTCGCGACAAGCGGCGTAGGGACGCTCGTGCATTACCCCATTCCGCCGTTTCGGCAGCAAGCCTATGGCGAGATGGCTCCCCTTGCGCAGAAATGGCCGGTCGCCGACCGCCTTGCAAAGGAAGCGCTAAGTCTGCCCATGGGACCGCATCTGAGCTTCGACGATGTCGACCGGGTCATCGTCGCACTGCGCGCGGCCGTCGCGGAAAGCTGAAGAAGGGCGCCAGAGCACAGATGAAATCCGTCTCCATTCTCATCCCGGCCTACAAGCCGTCGCATTTCCGCATGTGCCTGACGAGCGCCATCGCCCAGAGCTGGGAGAACAGGGAGATCATCGTTTCGGACGATTGCCCGACCGACGCCATTCAAAACATCGTCTCGGAGTTCAGCGCGCATGTGACCTATCTGCGCAATCCGAAACCGGGCTGCTGGGGGATCAACAATCTGCAGCATCTCATGTCGGTCGCGCAGGGCGATTACATCAAGTTCCTCTTCGACGACGATATTCTGCACCCGTTTTGCACCCAGTATCTCGTGGAGGCGCTGGAGGCGGCGTCCGACAGGAACGCGACGCTCGCCTTTTCGCCCCGCCGAACCATCGATAATGAAAATCACCCCATCGAGCTCATCAACCCCTTCGGGATCGCGTCGACGACGGTCATCGACGGTCGCGACATCCTCCGGCAAATGGCGCGGACTCTGCTGAACCAGATCGGAGAGTTCACCACCGTGCTGTTCAGGAAGCAGGATCTCGTCGAGCCGGACGGAAGCGTCGCCTTCATGACAATCGACGGGACGCTGTGTCCCGGCCTCGCCGACGTCGCCGTCTTCGCCCATCTCTGCGCGAAGGGGAATGCCGTCGTTACGCCCGATACGCTGTCTTATTTCCGCGTCCATCCCGCCTCGAACAGCAATCCGGACAAGAACGGCAACTGGCCCAATCTGATCACCGATTGGCGCCTGGTCATCGACCTCGCCGCCAGGAAGGGCGTCATCGACGCCGCCGAACTCTACGCCGCCTACGCGCATCTCGTTGGCCACATAAAAGCCTGGCGTCACGCCTATCCGGAATTCGGCGCGGCCTTCGATCGGGCTCTGACGGATATTGCCGTCGCGGCCCCGACGCTTGCGATCAGCCCGAAGGCGCAAAGCGCATTGGCGGCCGCGGCCCGCGGCTCGGAGGCGCAACGCAAGGGCTTCCTGTCGAGATTGCGCGACATCGTCCCCTGACGTTTTAGAGCGTGCCCGCATGTTCATCCATCCCTTGTCCGATTGTCAGTCCGTCTCGATCGGCCCCGGCAGCCGAATCTGGCAGTTCTGCGTCATCCTTCCGGGCGCGCGCATTGGGGCCGGCTGCAACGTCAACGCCCACTGCTTCGTCGAGAACGACGTGGTGATCGGCGACAATGTGACGGTAAAAAGCGGCGTCTATCTCTGGGACGGCGTGCGGCTCGAGGACAATGTCTTCGTCGGCCCGAACGTCACCTTCACCAATGACATGTTCCCGCGCTCCAAGGCCTATCCCGAGAAATTCGCCCGGACGATCGTCCGGCGCGGCGCCTCGATCGGCGCTGGCGCGACCATATTGCCGGGCGTGGAGATTGGCGAAGAGGCGATGGTCGGCGCCGGAACCGTCGTTTCCAGCAATGTGCCGCCGCGGGCGGTCGTCGTCGGCAATCCGATGCGCATTTTGCGTTACCTGGATTGACGCTTTAGCTCGGACGGCGCGGGGCGGGGCGCCTTTTGACTTCATCGGCGGTCGCCCCCTAGAGTCCGTGAGAGGCCGCCGATGTCCGGCTCCCTGCGGCAGGTCACGTTGGCGCCGTAAGGCGGGCGCATGATGCGCGAACGAAAATCCGGTTGAAAAATCTCCTCGGCTGATTACGAAGGAGGCGAGAGTTTTCGCCTTTGACGGGGCAATGACCGAAGCGGCGTCGGCCGCTCCTTCGGGGAAACAAGAGGTTGAAATGACGGCTCGCATCTATCGTCAGTCGCCGAGCGTGACCCAGTCCGGTCCGGGACCGGAGAAGCCCTGGCGTCTCGTGTTCGACCCCGAACTGCCGCGCTCCATCGAACCGCTGATGGGCTGGACCAGCTCGGGGGACATGAAACAGCAGATCCGCTTGCGTTTCGCCACCAAGGAGGAGGCGGTGGCCTACGCCGAGCGCGCGGGCCTTCCCTATCGGGTCGAGGAGCCCAAGCCCGACAACGCGTCCCGCCGCACCGCGTCTTACGCGGACAATTTCAAGACGACCCGCATCGGTTTGTGGACGCATTGAGAGACGCCCTCCTGGCCCCGTAGCTCAGCCGGATAGAGCAACCGCCTTCTAAGCGGTAGGTCGCAGGTTCGAATCCTGCCGGGGTCGCCAGCGTGATTCGCGCCGTCGCCGCCGCCGTGGGCGAGGGCGGAGAACAGGGACGGCGCGCCTATCCGCGAAGGATCGACGCCTGCGGTCCAGATTGGAAGGGAAGGGCGAGGATGCAGCTTCGTGTCGCGGTCTCCATCGTCGCCTTGGGGCTTGCGCTTGTCCTGGCTCCCGCGCCGGGCGAAGCGCAGGGACTGCTCGAATTCCTTTTCGGACCCGCTCCGACGCCGCAGCAGGCTGCGCCGGCGCCGGCGCCTCGCCGCGCCAGGGTGCAGGGGACGGTCGGCTTCGCCAAGCGGGAGGGGGCGCCGGCCGGCTCGGGCTTTGCATCCGATCCGAGGGCCGGCGGCTTTTGCGTGCGAACCTGCGACGGCTACTTTTTTCCGCTGATCAAATCGACCCGCGCGACGCGCCAGCAGTCGTGCGAACTCGCCTGTCCCTCGGCCGAGATGGACGTTTACGACGGCTCGACGATCGAGAGCGCGCGCAACCGCAAGGGACAGCGCTATTCGGCGATGCCGCGCGCCTTCGCCTTCCGCGACCGCGCGTCGGGCGCCTGCGCCTGCAACGACCCCAGAACCTCCGAGGCCTATTTCGAACGAACGGCGAAGGACGATCCGACTCTGCAGAACGGCGACATTCTCGTGGAGACGGACGGCGCCCTCGTCTACAGCGGCTCGAAACTCGTGCCGCTCAGCGCCGCCGCCATGTCGTCCAATGCGCGCGATCGGCTGCGCGCCATGCTCCGCCGCAACCCGGCGGCGACGCCCGCCCTCACTGGGACCATCGCGCCGGCGCCGCCCGCGCTCGAGGTCAGCAAGGACGATCCGACGGGGAGCACGGCCCCGCAGCAGGCGACGCCCTAAAATTCCGGCTTTACAGAGAGCCGGGGCGCGGCTATCCCGCCAGGGCCTTTCATGACAGTTTTGTGACGGGCGAATTCACGAGCCCCAGTCGGGCGGAGGGCGCAAATGCTGTCTTGGTTTCAGGCGCTGATGCCGCGCGAAGAAGGTTTCTTCGACCTCTTCGAACGACATGCGGAGACCCTCGTCGCGGGGGCCGGGGCGCTGCGCCAGTTGCTCGACGGCGGGAACGGCTATCTGGGCTGCTGCCAGGAAATCCGCCGGCAGGAACACGCCGCCGACGACATCACCCGCGAGGTGCTGCTCGCCGTCCGCCGCACCTTCATCACGCCTTTCGACCGCAGCGACATTCGCGACCTCATCGTGGCGATGGACGACACCATCGACCAGATGCACCAGACGGCGAAAGCCACGCAGCTCTACGAATTCCACGAATTCGACGCCTCGATGCGGCGCATCGGCGACATCATTGTCCAATCGGCCGAAATGACGCGGGACGCGCTGCCGCTGCTGCGCGCGATGCGTCAGAACGCCGCCAAGCTCAACGCCTTCAGCGAGGAGATCACCCGCATCGAGGACGAAGCCGACGCCCTGCACGACCAGGGGCTCAAGGAGCTGTTTCGCCTGCATCGCACGAGCGATCCCATGGCGTTTGTCGTCGGCTCGGAGATTTATGGCCACCTCGAAAAGGTGGTCGACGGGTTTGAGGATGTCGCCAATCGGGTGACCGGCATCGTCATCGAGCACAGCTGAGGAGACGAGGCGTGGCCGAGCTCCCGCTCTCCCTCTTCGCGCTCATCGGCGTCGCGCTGGCTTTCGACTTTCTCAACGGCTTGCACGACGCCGCCAATTCCATCGCCACCATCGTCTCGACGCGCGTGCTGCGGCCGCACTACGCCGTGTTCTGGGCGGCGTTTTTCAACTTCGTGGCGTTTCTGTTCTTCGGCCTCCATGTTGCGCAGACGGTCGGGGCCGGCATCATCTCGCCGCAGATCGTCGACGATAAGGTGATCTTCGGCGCGCTGATGGGAGCCATCTCCTGGAACCTCATCACCTGGGCCCTCGGCATCCCCTCGTCGAGCTCGCATGCGCTGGTCGGCGGCCTCGTCGGCGCGGGCGTCGCCAAGACCGGAACGAGCGCCATCGTCTGGAGCGGCCTCATCAAGACCGGCTCGGCCATTGTGCTTTCGCCGGCGCTCGGCTTCGTGCTGGCGCTGCTGCTGATCCTCGCCGTCTCGTGGATTTTCGTGCGCAGCTCGCCGCTTGCGGTGGATACGCTGTTTCGCTCCCTGCAATTTCTTTCTGCTTCGCTTTACTCGCTCGGGCACGGCGGCAATGATGCCCAGAAGACGATGGGCGTCATCGCCGTGCTGCTTTATTCGCACGGCGTCTATGGCGGCGAGTTCCATGTCCCGTTCTGGGTGGTCCTGACGTGCCAGGCGGCGATGGGGCTGGGCACGCTCTTCGGCGGCTGGCGGATCGTGCACACCATGGGCTCCAAGATCACCCGGCTGACTCCAATGCAAGGCTTCTGCGCCGAGACTGGCGGCGCGATCACCCTATTTCTCGCCACGGGTCTCGGCATTCCGGTGTCGACGACGCACACCATCACCGGCGCGATCGTCGGCGTCGGCGCGGCGCGGCGGGTCTCGGCGGTCAGGTGGAGCGTCGCCAAGGATATCGTCGTGGCCTGGATCGTAACCATGCCGATGTCGGCTTTCATCGCCGCGGCTTTCTACACCGGCGCGAGATTCTTTGGATGAAGCAGGCGAAGAAGGCGCCGAAAGCAAAGAAAAAGAGCGACCGGCCTTTAACGCCCCGTCTCCAATACGCAGCCCTGCCGTGGCGCGTGACGGAGGAGCATGGCGTCGAAATCCTCCTCGCCACCTCGCGCGACACGAAACGCTGGGTCATTCCCAAAGGCTGGCCGATGAAGGGCCGCAAGCCCCATATCGTCGCCGCCATCGAGGCGCAGCAGGAGGCGGGCCTTCACGGCAAGGTCGAGAAATCCAAGCTCGGCGAGTTCGAATATGAAAAGCGGATGAAAGGCGGCGGCTTCGTCGACTGCCGCGTCGAAGTCTACGCGCTGCGGGTGGAGGCCCAGCGCAAGAAATGGCCCGAAAAAGGCCAGCGGGTGACCTATTGGTTTCCCTATGCGGTCGCGGCCGAGCAGGTGGACGAACCAGACTTGCGCGACCTCATGCTGGCCTTCGGGAAGTCGGCGAAACGATAGCGGGGCGATTGACTCCCGCGCTTCACTCCGCAGGCCCCGACAGGCAGTCTCGCAGGCGCGCGAACCCTGCCTCCAGGTCTTCCTTGAGATCCGCGACATCCTCGAGGCCGATCGAGAAGCGCAGCGCCGGGCCTTCGGGCGCCCAGCGCGTCGCGGTCCGATACGGGGCGCAGTCGAAGGGGAGGACGAGGCTCTCGTAGCCGCCCCAGGAGAAGCCGATCCCGAACAGCTCGAGCGCGTCGACGAAGGCCTCGGCCGCCTGCTTTGGCGTCGGCTTCAAAATGATCGAAAAGACCCCCGAGGAGCCGGAAAAGTCCCGCTTCCACAGCGCGTGGCCGGGATGGCTCGGCAAGGCCGGATGCAGCACCCGCGCGACTTCCGGGCGCGCTTCGAGCCATTGCGCGACGTCGAAGGCGGCGCGCCCCTGTTCCTTGAGCCGCAGCGCCATGGTCCGCATGCCGCGCAAGGCGAGGGAGGCGTCGTCAGGGCTCGCGCCCATGGCGAAGAGATTGAACGTGTGACGCAGCCGCTTCGCCCATTTGGCGTTGGCGGAGACGAGGCCGAGAAGAATGTCTGAATGGCCGGAGAGATATTTGGTGCCGGCTTCAATCGCGAGGTCGCAGCCGCGCTCATGGGGCGGGAAGAGGAGAGGCGTCGCCCAGGTGTTGTCGATGATGACGCAGACGCCGCGCGCGCGCGCCGCCGCGGCGATGGCGGGGACGTCCTGAATCTCCATGCTTTGGGACCCCGGCGACTCCATGAGCACCGCCGTGGTCTCCTCCCGGATCAAGCCGGCGACGTCGGAGCCGATCGTCGGATCGTAATATTCCGTCGTCACGCCAAAGCGCGCGAGGAAGCCGTCGCAGAACGCGCGAGTCGGCGAATAGGCCGAATCGGTCACGAGCAGATGCGCGCCGGCCTTGGTCGCGGTGAGCAAAGCGAGCGCGATAGCGGCGAGCCCCGAAGGGACGAGCGCCGTATCGGCCGCTCCAGCGATCTCGCTCCACGCCTCTTCGAGCGCGCGGGTGGTGGGCGTGCCCTTGGTTCCGTACGTGTAAGGCTGGCGTAATCCTTCCAGATCCGCGACGGTCGGGAACAGCACCGTCGAGCCGCGGTAGACGGGCGGATTGACGAAACCGAAATGCTCGAAAGGGGCGCGGCCCGCTTGCGTCAGCAGCGTCGCCATTCGCCTTTTTCTCGATTTGCCGCTTTCGTCGCTCGCCATTGTCTTCCGTCCACGCGCCGCCTGCGCAAAAACTAATCCAGAGGCGCTTCGAATACGAGCGCGGCGACACGCGTTATCCCCGACCGGCGGCTTGGTCCGGCTGCGTCGGCGGCGCCTGCGCCAGGAGCCGGGAGCTGCGCAAGTGGTTGATTTTCGTCGAAAGCGTCCCAATTTCACAAGCAGGGTTCGGATAATGAAGGACGAAGGCCATGCCGACCGGAACGCAGAAAACCATCCCCCCTGACGCCCTGATCGCCGCGCTATTTTTGCCGCTTCTCTTTCTTGTGCTTTTTTACCTTCACCTGAATGATTACACCCCAGCCGGGGTCCTCGGCAGCTTCGCCCAATTCGCCGGTCTCTAGACGCTAAACCGCGAGGCTAACCACGCGGGTCGTCGCGAGAATGCGCCGCCCGCGGCGGTCCGGGCGGTCGGCCGCTGTTTTGCGAGGCCGGAAAGCCCTTGCCATCCAATGGCCGGAGTTGTGAGATTTGACGCGCACGCCCCTTTGGTTTTCGAGCGCCAGCAAGCCGAGCCCGTCGATGATCGCCCGACGCTTCCTTCTCGCGGTCGCCCTGCCGATCATGCTTGCGCTCGCGGGGCAGGGCGCCACCGCGCAGACGGACCTGGGGCCGACTCTCACGCAAGTGCTGCGGCGGGGCTATCTCTCCTGCGGCGTCACGGAGACGGCGGGCTTCGCCCAGCCCGACGCAGGGGGCGTCTGGCGCGGCTTCGACGTCGATCTCTGCCGCGCCGTTGCGGCGGCGATTTTCGACGACCCGGCCAAGGTGCGCTTTCTCGGCCTCGGCGCGAAAGACCGCGTCTCCTCCTTGCAGTCTGGCTGGGTGGACCTGCTCGCCAGCGCCGCGCCCTGGACGCAGTCGCGCGACGCTCAGCGCATCGTCTATGCGGGCGTCTCTTTCTACGACGGGCAAGGCTTCCTGGTCCGCCGTCAACGCAGCTTCGCCTCGGCGCAGGATCTGGCCGACGTCGCGGTCTGCGTTCAGCAGGGCACGTCGCACGAACTGGAGCTCACCGATTTCTTCCGCGCCCGCAAGACGCCCTACGCCCCAAAGCTTTTCCCGACATTCGAGGAGGCCGCCGCGGGCTACGCGAAGAGCCAATGCGATGCGCTCACGGCCGACGTTTCGACTCTCTACGCGGTTCGGGCGAAGCTAGCCGATCCTGAGGAGCACGACGTTCTTCCCGACCTTCTGACCAAGGCGCCGCACAGCCCCATCGTGCGGCAAGGGGACGACCAGTGGCTGGCGGTCGTGCGCTGGGCGCTGTTCGCGATGATCGACGCCGAAGAGCTGCGGGTCTCCATGGCCAATGTCGACGCCGCGTTGAAATCGGAAGACCCGCGCATCCGCTATCTGCTGGGCGTCGAGGGCGATCGCGGCGCGGGCCTCGGCCTTTCCGGCGACTGGCCCTATCGCATCATCAAGCACGTCGGCAATTACGCGGACGTTTTCGAGCGCAATCTCGGCCAAGCCTCGCCGCTCGGCATGGAGCGGCGCGTGAACGCGCTTTGGACCAAGGGCGGGCTGATGTATGCGCCGGCGGTGAGATAGGCCGGCGAGAGACCTCTAGCTTCAGATCCTCACCCGCGCCCACCACTCTGTGAGGGCCTCGCGGGAGGGCGCCACGTCTTCGGCGAGCGGGCCGGCGAAGCGCCGCCATTCCTCGCGGAAATGCGGCGAGACCGCCGCAATGACGGGAATCCGCGCCGTCATCGCCGCCCGGAAGGCGTCGCAAAGGCCGCCGCGCTCGGCTTCCTGCTTGGAGAATTTGCTGACGACGATCAGATCGGCGCCGGCGCGCGCCGCGCGCTCGACGGCGGCGCAGGCCAGCGCCAGCTCGCCGGCGTCGAGATTGCAAGCGACCGACCCTGGCCCAAGGTCCTGCGAGATCACAAACTCGGCTTCGGACGCGACGTCGCGCAGGAAGATGCGCGACCGGCCCGAGGCGTCCGCGCCGCGCATCTGGGTCACGCCGCCGACGCGCAGGCCGGTCTCGGCCATCTCGAGGGCGAAACGCCGCATCAGTGACTGCACCATTTCGCTCTCTTGGGCGGGGAGGGCGGCGATTGGGGTGGGAGGCAGGCGGTCGCGTTCCATCAGGACCCCTTTTCTTTGGCGTTTCAGCGCCGCAGGCCCCGGGGGAGGCCTTTGGGGGGCGCCGCGCCGGCACTTGTTTTGTATCGGACGAAACCGATTTTATAGTATCGTTACGAATAAGCGACGTGAACATCCGTGGCCGATGACCACAAACAGGCGCCAGCGACGCGTCCGGCAGGCAAGGACAGCGCCATAGACGCCTTCCTCGACAAAGCGCGCGGAGTCTCCGAGCCGAGCGCCCGGGGACGGCTGATCTTCGCGCTCGACGCCACGATGAGCCGCCAGCCGACCTGGGATGTGGCGCAATCCATTCAGGGCGAAATGTTTCGGACGACCGCCCGGCAGGGCGGCCTCGACGTGCAGCTCGTCTATTTCCGCGGCTTCAGCGAGTGCCGCGCCTCCCGCTTCGTCTCGCAGGGCGACGGGCTCGGCGCGCTCATGGCGCGCATTTCCTGCCAGGCGGGCAAGACGCAGATCGGCCGCGTCCTGAGCCACGCCCTGGACGAGACGCGCGCACGGCGGGTGGGCGCGCTCGTCTATGTCGGCGACGCCATGGAGGAGAACCTCGACCATCTCGCCGCTCTTGCGGGGGAGCTCGGGCTCCTGGGGCTCAAGACCTTCCTGTTTCAGGAGGGCGACGATCCGACGGTCAAGGCCGCCTTTCGCGAGATAGCGCGCCTGACCGGCGGCGCTTACGCCGCCTTTGATCTTTCCGCGCCGCGGCGGCTCGCGGAACTGCTCGGGGCCGCCGCCGCTTATGCCGTAGGGGGCCTGCCGGAACTCGAAAAACGCGCGGGGCGGGGCGAAGCCGCCGCGCAGCTGCTGCTGTCGCAGATGGGGTCACGATAAGCCATGCCTGTCCTCTTGGGAATTTTCGCGCTTGCACTGGGGCTTTATGCGCTCAATGCCTACACGCGGGTCTCCCCCGCGTTTCTCGCGCGGCTGATCAGGCGGGGCGGCGGGTTTTTCCTGATGGCGGTCGGCGGGCTGCTTCTGGCGCGCGGGCGCCTCGACTTCGGCCTTGGCCTCGCCGCCGCCGGACTGTGGCTGATGGGGCTCGGATCGCGCGCCGGCATGCGCAATGTCGGCGCGGGCGGGGGTGGCGTCTCGCGCGTCCGCTCGGCCATGATCGAGATGGAGCTCGATCACGCCACCGGCGCGATCCGCGGCATGATTCTCGCCGGCAAGGACGAGGGCAAGCGGCTCGACGCCTTGACCCGGCCGGCGCTGCTCGAGCTCTACAACATCTGCCTGCGCGACGACCCGGACGGCGCGCGCCTGCTAGAGGCGTATATGGACCGCCGCTTTACCGGATGGCGTGCGGCAGGCGATCCGCACCGTGACGCGGGGAGCGGCGGCGAAACGCGCGCGCGTCGCTCGGGCACGATTACCGAGGATGAAGCCTACGAAATCCTCGGGCTGAAAAAGGGCGCGGCGGCCGCCGACATCGCGCGGGCCCACCGCGATCTGATGAAGAAGCTTCATCCAGACCTTGGCGGGACGACGGATCTGGCTGCGCGGGTAAATGAAGCTAAGGACGTCCTGATGCGGCGCCACCATTAGGCGGCGGCGCGCGGGTTCGTCATGATCCCAGGTCGCGGACATGGCGGAGGCCCTTAGTTCTTCGTCGTGAAGCAGGCGAAGCCGGATTTTTTCAGAGCCTTGCAGGCCGACTGCGCGCTTTGTTCCTCGAGGCCGGCGAAGCGGGCGCGCCAGAGCGTCTCATTGCCCTTCTGCACCTTCTCCGTGAAGGCCCGCGCCGTGGGCGGAAATCCTTGAAGCTGGCTGCGGGCGCGCGAGAGCAGCTGGTTGGCCTTGTCCGGGTCCTCGGCGGCGCCGATCTGGATCATCCAACCGGGCCGGGTCGGCCGCGCCGCGTCGGCCTTGGCGACGCTGGTGGTCGAGCGGATCGCGGACGGCGTGGTCGTCGCGACGGTGATTTCCTTGCCTTTGGCGGCGCGGCTCGACGTCGAGCCGTCAGTGGCGGCGAGTTGCTGCTTGGCGGCGTCCTTGCCGTGTCCCTTTTTCGCGACGGGCTCTTCGACGACCCGCTTCTGAACGCCGGAGACGAACGCCGGGCGAATTTGCGCGGGCTTTTCGGCGGCCGGCTTTTCGACGACTTTCTCCCGCAGCGGAACGGCGACAGCCGGCACGGGAGCGGAATCGGCGTGACGCAATGCGCGGGGAGCGACGGTTCCGACCTCATCCGGATCGGTCGCCGGCTCCTCGGCGTAAGCGAGCCGCTCGGGCTGGCGCGCGACCGCCGGCTCGGCGACAGGTTCCGCGACGGCGACGCGACGCTCGGCCGGACGCTCAATTGCCGCCGGCGCCTCGGCGACCTCATCCGCGGCGGCGTTGTCCTCGGTGATCGCCGCCGCCGTGCGCACGGACGAGCCGCCGCCGATGTGCTGCTCGATCAGATTCGCCATGATGTGGTCGCGGCCGGCGGCCGTGGCGCCGCCCATGACGACCGCGACGATATGATGATTGCCGCGCCGGACCGAGGTCAGCAGATTGAAGCCAGACGCGCGGGTGTAGCCGGTCTTGATCCCGTCCATGCCCTCGACGCGGCCGAGCAGATGGTTGTGGTTGCCGTGCAGCGCGCCATTGTAGGCGAAGCTGTGGATGGAGAAATAGCGATAGTAGCGGGGGAAGCGGTCCTGAATCGCCCGGCCCAGAACGGAGAGGTCATAGGCCGTGGTGATCTGGGCCGGGTCGGGCAGGCCCGACGCGTTGGCGTAATGCGTGTTGCGCATGCCGAGCGCATGCGCCTTGCGGGTCATCATCTGCGCGAAGCTGCGCTCGTCGCCGCCAATATTCTCGGCGATGGCGCAGGCGATGTCGTTTGCGGACTTGGTGACGACCGCCTTGATGGCGTTCTCGACGCTGATCGTCTCGCCCGGCTGCAGGCCGAGCTTGGAGGGGGCCTGGGCGGCCGCATGGGCGGAAATCATCAGCGGCGTATCGAGCCGCAGACGGCCTTTCTCCAGCTGCTCGAACAGCAGGTAAAGCGTCATCACTTTGGTCACTGACGCCGGGTGACGCAACTCGTGTTCATTGCGGGCGTAGAGGGTCTCGCCACTGTTGCCGTCGACGACAATGGCCGCAAAACCGCGATGCTCGCCGATGATCTCGCCGCCGCCGCCCGAGGTTGACGCGGAGAAGCGGTGGCTGCGCTCGTGGCGGGCATAGACGCGATGGTGGGAGAAGTGATGGTGGAAAGCGTGATAGGACCGATGGCCGTGACGGCGCGCTTCGGCGGGGATCGCCGTGACGGCGATGAAAGCCATGATGGCCGCGAAGATCGCGGCGAGAGAGCGGGGCTGAGCCAGGCGGTCCAGCAAACTCGATTTCGACATTGGTACGCGCCCCTTACGGAACTGGCACTGGCGTGGGCGACAAGCTGAAGGCCACAGTCGCAAAAACGCTACAGTTCTTCAGGGTAAGAGAATGCGGTTACTCAGGGGTTAAGCTTTTCTGTAAATCTGACGCGGGTTTTTGCGCCGCAACAATTCTGTTGACGAAGTTTTGTGCAGCGCATATATTTTCAATGTTAGCCGGCGCGTACGCCGCGCCGCCAGGGGGCGGCGTAACGAGGATTCCGCGCCATTATTAAGAGGACGAATCCCATGGTCGCCAATTTCGATAGCGTGCAGCAGATCGGAAAAGAGCAGTTCGAGGCTGTTTCCGCAGCCGCTGCGGCGGTCACGAAGGGCTGGCAGAGCATTGCGGCCGAGACGACCGACTATTCCAAGAAATCGTTCGAGAAGAGCCGTCTGCTTGCTGAAAAGCTTATTGCGGTGAAGAAGATGGATGAGGCCTTCGCGCTTCAGACCGACTTCGCCAAGACCGCCTACGAGGATTTCGTCGCCGAGGCGAGCAAGATCGGCGAGCTTTACGCCTCCATCGCCAAGGATGTCTTCAAGCCGTTCGAGTCGGTGACGAAGACCTTCACGCCGGCCGAGTAACACAATCGGCGCCCTTTCGTCCGGGGCGGCGCCAGCGGATTTCAGCCCGGCGAGGGAAGCCTCGCCGGGCTTCGCTTTTTGGCAGGCCCGAGATGCGAGTCAGACGCTTGGCGGAGGCTCGTGAGGCCAAGTGTCTGTGAAGGCCCAAGTGTCTGAGAAGGCCCAAGTGTCTGAGGCGCTTGCCGAAGCCCCTCATGCTGAGGAGCCGCCGAAGGCGGCGTCTCGAAGCAGCAGGGGCGTCCGCCGCTATTTCTCCGTTTTCCGCGCCTGTGGACGCGCGAACTCTATTGTTTCGGCTGGTCCCACAAATCATTAGACTCCCGCCATGAGCGCGGGAACCGCTGGCTTCGTCCATCTCCATCTTCACACCGCTTTTTCGCTCCGCGAGGGGGCGCTGACGATCGGCAAGCTGATCGATCTCGCCGCGCGGGACGAACAGGCGGCGCTCGCCGTCACCGACACCAATAATCTCTTCGCGGCCTTGGAATTTTCCGAAAAGGCGGCCAAGGCCGGCATTCAGCCCATCGCCGGCGTGCAGCTGCGCGTGGATTTCGGCGACGCGAAGACGTCCGGCCCGGCGGGGCGCGACGAGGGCAAGGGCAATATCGTCCTGCTCGCCAAGTCCGAGACCGGCTATCTCAATCTCATGCGCGTCGCCTCGCGCGCCTATCTCGACACTGCGGCGGGCGACGAACCCCATGTGACGCTCGCGGCGCTGGCCGAAGACGCGGCCGAGCTGATTGCGCTCACCGGCGGGCCCGACGGGCCGCTCGACCGCATGTTTGCGGCAGGGCAGGCGGAGATCGCCAAGGCGCGGCTGGAGACGCTGCTCGGCTTGTATGGCGATCGACTCTATGTCGAACTCCAGCGCCACAAGCTTCCGATCGAGCAGGAGGTCGAGCCGCAACTTCTCGACCTGGCCTATCGCCGGGGCGCGCCGCTGGTCGCGACCAACGAGCCTTATTTTGCCGCGCGCGGCGATTTCGAGGCCCATGACGCGCTGCTCTGCATCGCAGAGGGCACGGTGACGAGCGTCGCCGACCGGCGCCGGGTGACGCCCGAGCATTATTTCAAGACGCGCGGCGAGATGCGCGCGTTGTTCGCGGATCTTGAGGAAGCCACGGCCAACACGATCGAAATCGCGCGCCGCGCCAGCTTCCGCCCGAAGACCCGCAAGCCGATCATGCCGCGCTTCTTGAGCGACGCGCCGGACGATCGCTCCTTGACCGAGGTGGAGGCCGCGGAGCTTCGCCGCCAGGCGACCGAGGGGCTCATGGCGCGGCTCGCGGCCCACGGCCCGGCCGAGGGTTTCACCCGCGACGACTATTCGGCCCGCCTCGACTTCGAGCTCTCGACGATCGAGAAGATGGGGTTTCCGGGCTATTTTCTGATCGTCTCCGATTTCATCAAATACGCCAAGGCGCAGGGGATTCCGGTGGGGCCGGGGCGCGGCTCGGGCGCGGGCTCGCTCGTCGCCTATGCGCTGACCATCACCGATCTCGACCCGCTGCGCTTCGGGCTTTTCTTCGAGCGCTTCCTCAATCCCGAGCGCGTGTCGATGCCGGACTTCGACATCGACTTCTGCCAGACGCGGCGCGGGGAGGTGATCGACTATGTCCGCGACCGCTACGGGGCCGACCGGGTGGCGCAGATCATCACCTTTGGCTCCTTCCTCGCCCGCGGCGTCCTGCGCAGCGTCGGCCGCGTGCTCGAAATGCCGCTCGGCCAGGTCGACAAGCTCGCCAAGCTCGTGCCCCAGAACCCGGCGAAGCCCGTAACGCTCGCGGAAGCCCTCGCCGGCGAGCAGAAGCTGAGAGAGGCCGCCGAACAGGACGAGCGGGTGGCGCGGCTCTTCAAAATCGCCGGGGCGCTCGAAGGACTCTATTCCAACGCGTCGACCCACGCCGCCGGCGTGGTGATTGGCGATCGGCCGCTGCACGAGGTGACGCCGCTCTACCGCGACCCGAAATCCGACATGCCGGCCACCCAGTTCAACATGAAATGGGTCGAGCCTGCGGGCCTCATCAAATTCGACTTCCTGGGCCTGAAGACCCTGACGGTGCTGGCCATGGCGGGCCAGCTCGCCCGCCGCCGCGATCCGGACTTCGACCTCGCCAAGGTTCCGCTCGACGACAAGGAAACCTACGCCATGCTCGGGCGCGGCGAGACCGTGGGCGTGTTCCAGCTGGAAAGCGCCGGCATGCGCAAGGCGCTGGTCGAGATGCACGCCGATCGCTTCGAGGACATCATTGCCCTCGTCGCCCTCTACCGGCCGGGCCCGATGGCGAACATCCCGACCTATTGCGCGGTCAAGCTCGGCGACGAGGAGGCGGATTACTACCACCCGAAGATCGAGCCCATTCTGAAGGAGACCTTCGGCGTCATCATCTATCAGGAACAGGTGATGCAGATCGCCCAGGTGCTCTCCGGCTACACGCTGGGCGAAGCCGACATGCTCCGCCGCGCCATGGGCAAGAAGATCAAGGCCGAGATGGACGCCCAGCGCGAACGCTTCGTCAAAGGCGCGGTCGAGCGGGAGGTGAAGGCCGATCGCGCCAATTTCATCTTCGACCTGCTCGCCAAATTCGCGGACTACGGGTTCAACAAGTCGCACGCCGCAGCCTATGCGCTGATCGCCTATCAGACCGCCTGGTTCAAGGCCCATTATCCGGCGGAGTTCCTCGCCGCCTCCATGACCTTCGACAAGAGCCAGACCGACAAGCTGGCCGAGTTCCGGGACGAGGCGCGCCGGCTCGGCATCGCCGTCGAGCCACCGTCGATCAAGCGCTCGGGCGTCGATTTCGACGTCGCTCCCGGCGCCGAGGGCCAGCTCACGATCCGCTATGCGCTCTCCGCCATCAAGGGCGTCGGCGAGGGGCAGGCGGAATCGATCGTCCGCGCGCGCGGCGACCGCCCCTTCACGAGCCTCTCGGACTTCGCGCGCCGGATCAATCCACGCGAAGTGAACAAAAAGGTGCTCGAAAATCTCGCCGCCTGCGGGGCCTTCGACGAGCTGGAGCCCAATCGCGCCCGCGCCTTCGCCGCCATCGAGGCCGTCCTCGCGACCGCCAACCGCCATGCCGAGGACCGCAAGGCCGGGCAGAACGCCCTCTTTGGCGAGGCCGAGGCGGACGACCTCGTGCTGCCCAAGGTCCCGCATTGGTCGGCAGGGGAGAGGCTGCGGCGCGAGTATGAAGCGGCGGGGTTCTTCCTCTCCGGCCACCCGCTCGATTCCTATGCGAGCCTCCTACCCAAATTGAGAGTGTCGCGATGGGCGGAATTCGTCGTTGACGTGAAGAAAGGCGCCACCGCCGGGCGGCTCGCGGCGGTGGTTCTGGACCGCGCCGAGCGGCGTACCAAGTCCGGCTCCAAGATGGGCATCGTCCAGCTCTCGGACACGTCTGGCCAGTACGAGGCCATTCTCTTCCAGGAGGGGCTCAACCAGTATCGCGATGCGCTGGAGAAGGGCGCAGCGGTTCTGATCACGCTTTCCGCCGCGGTCGAGGGCGACGACGTGCGCGCCCGCATTGTCACAGTCGAGCCGCTGGCTGCCGCCGCGTCCCGCGCGCATCGCGGTTTGCGGGTCATCGTCGGGGATCAGGAGCCGATCAGCGGGATCAAGAGCAAGATTGTTGGAAAGGGGGAGGGCGAAGTCTCCGTCCTGATCAGGCGGGAGATTGCGCCCGAAGAGATCGAAATTCGTCTGCCTGGCGGCTATCCGGTCACTGCCGAGATCGCCGCCGCCCTCCGGGAAATCCCGGGCGTGCTGGAGGTCGAATATCTTTGATCATGCTTTGCATGAACTTCATGCTCTAGAAGAAGTTTAAGTCTCAAACTATTGTTTTTAAAGTGTATAAATATCTTAATCCTCTTTCTCAAGTCGCCGCAGTTAAATATTGCGTTGCGTGCGGCGTTCCATGGTCGGCGGGGATCCTAAGATCGCCCGCGCCGGCGCCGGGGGCAACGCGGTCGGTACGGCCTTTCATGGATTGGTCCCGAAGCGGTGACGACGCTTCCGCAGATGCTTCTGTTCAAGCGGAACGCGGCGGCGCGTCGGACGTTAATGGTCGCGCCGCCGCGTCTGGACGAGGCGCTCCCCGGGGGACAATCATGGACGATTTGCTGGACGCAGCGCTTGGCGCTTCAGCGTCCTCTCCGCACGTACAGTTCGCCGCCTTTGTGCTGATCGGTCTCGCCGTCGGCTGGGTTCTCGTCTGCGCGCGGCCGCTGCGACTGAGAGCCTTATCGCCGGCGGTCGCCATCATGGGCGTCTGCGGCGCCTGGCTCGGCAGTGAAGCCGCCTGCCTGTTAGGGCAGGTCCCGCGGGGCGGTGGAGTCGCGCTGGCCGGCGGTCTGATCGGCGCCGCCGCCTTGTGCTACGCTTGGCGTCGGCGGCATCCCGAGCGGCCTGACGGACCGGATCACATTGCTCTTGGCCGGTTCAGCGCCTAGATAAAGGCGCAGGGGGAGGCTCCCTGTGCCCGTCATCGATCTTTTGAATAACGATCCGCGTCCCAGAACCGGCGCGCTGCGTCACCCCGAAAAAGCGGCGCGGCCGGACCAGCCCGTGTTGCGCAAGCCGCCATGGATCAGGGTAAAGGCGCCGGGCTCGAAAGCCTGGGCCGAAACCAGCGCGCTGCTGAAGGGCGCCGGCCTCGCGACGGTCTGCCAGGAAGCCGCCTGTCCCAACATTGGCGAATGCTGGGAGAAGAAACACGCCACCTTCATGATCATGGGGGAGGTATGCACCCGCGCCTGCGCCTTCTGCAACGTCGCGACCGGACTGCCGGCGCCGCTCGACGCGGACGAACCGGGCAGGGTGGCGGAGGCGACAAAAGCCCTCGGGCTCTCCCATGTCGTCGTCACGTCGGTCGACCGCGATGACCTGGCGGACGGCGGCGCCGACCACTTTGCCAGAACCATCCTGGCGATCCGGGCGTCGTGTCCCGGCACGACGATCGAGGTGCTCGCGCCCGATTTCCTGCGCAAGGACGGCGCGCTGGAGCGCGTGGTCGCGGCGGGGCCCGATGTCTTCAACCACAATCTCGAAACCGTGCCGTCTCTTTATGTAACTGTTCGCCCTGGCGCGCGCTACTTCCACTCCCTGCGTCTGCTGCAGCGCGCCAAGGAGTTGAACCCGCAGCTTTTCACCAAATCCGGGCTGATGCTCGGCCTCGGCGAGACCCGCAACGAGGTCATGCAGGTCATGGACGACATGCGCTCGGCCGAGATCGACTTCATCACGCTGGGCCAATATCTCCAGCCGACCCGCAAGCACCACCCGGTCGCCCGTTTCGTCACGCCGGAGGAGTTCGAAGCCTATAAGGCGCTCGCCTTCGCCAAGGGCTTCGCCTATGTCGCCGCCTCGCCGCTGACGCGCTCGTCGCATCACGCGGGCGAGGATTTCGAGCGGCTGCGGTTGGCGCGCGCCGCGTCGCGGGCGGCGGACGGCGCGGGCCGCTGAGCCGCCGCGCCCCGCCTTAAGCGTTACTTGATGGTCCCTTTGCGGAATGGCCCAAAGCCCGCGTCTAACTCGGTTTGAGGCCATTTCATTAACTTGACCGTGACCTTTGCCGCCTAGGGTGCATCGAAGCCGCATACTGACGGCTGAAGCTGATACGGAGCTTGCGAAAATGAACTGGTTCAAAAAGTTTATGGCCGACGATTCTGGCGCGACGGCGATTGAATACGGCCTGTTGTCGGCGCTGCTCGGCGTCGCCATCATCTCCGCGTCCAGGACCTTGGGCACCAAACTCTCGGCGACCTTCGCCAATATCACGGGCAATCTGTAGCTCTCGCTCGATTGTCAAGCTGCGGGCTCGGGAGTCCCCTTGGCCGGCAGACCATGAGACGGTGGCCGCGAAGCTGCGGGGGACGGTTACGGAAACGCGCCGAAGCGACGGTCGCACCGCGGAGCGCGCAGTTCCGCGAGAGCCGTCGCCTGCGACACTCACTGTCTCGCCCCGCGCTGAAGGCCAGTCCGGGCCTTCAGCGGGGGTCGGCGAACGCGAAGCCGCTCGGCCGGGATAGGAGCAGGGGGCGGCCCGAGCCTATGCGCGGGCTGGATCCGCTTGCGCCCCCGCGCCCGCCTTCGGGGCGGTCGTCGCGACGAATTCGCCATCGTCGGACTCAGCGCGCCGGCGACGTTTCCTCCGGCGCTGAAATCGCTTAAAACCCCGATCTTATGAAAAGCTTCCGCACGCGCCGCCACGCCGCCCACAGCGCCGCCGACATGTTCGCGCTTGTTTGCGACATCGAGACCTATCCACAGTTCGTGCCGCTCTGCGAAGCGATGAAGGTCCGACGGCGCACCGAGGTCGCGCCGGGGGTCGTCGAGCTCGTGGCTGAGATGCAAGTCGGATTCAAGGCGATTTGCGAGCGCTACACCAGCCGCGTGACCTGCGACTCGAACAAGCTCGAGGTAAAGGTCGGCTATATCGACGGGCCGTTCCGTAAGCTTGACAATCGCTGGTGCTTCCGCGAGGAGGCGCCGGGCCCCGACGGCAAGCCGCGCTCGATCATCGACTTTTTCATCGCCTATGAGTTCAAGAGCATGGCGCTCGGGCTCGTCATGGGCGCCATGTTCGACAAGGCTTTTCAAAAATACGCCGACGCTTTCGTAAAGCGCGCCGACCAGATTTACGGACGGCGCTAGCCAAGCCGCGTGTTGCGCTCGTAGCATTGGCCCAAGCTGGAGCTGCGTCCCCAGCTCCTGGCTTTTATGTTTTACGTAATTGCACGCCAATTTATGGAAAACATAAAGCGCCGCCTACGCTGCCCTCTTCCGCGTCCGGGGGGAGGCCGGGTAAGGCGGGGCGCGTGTGCGCCTCTCAATCCTGCGCAGGTTTCGTGCGCAACGCCTTGACGCCGCCGCGCAGCTTCTTGCCTTCGAGCCGGCGGATCTTCGAGCCGAGCGTTGGTTTTGTCTTGCGGCGCGGCGGCGGCGGCGGGGCGGCGGCTTCACGGATCAAATCGAGAAGACGCTCCAGCGCATCGGCCCGGTTGCGCTCCTGCGTCCGATGGCGCTGCGCCTCGATGACGATGACGCCGTCCTTGGTGAGCCGTGCGCCCGCCAGACGCTCGAGCCGCGCCTTGACGCCTTCGGAAAGACTGGGCGATCGCCTCACGTCGAAGCGCAGGCGCACGGCGGTCTCGACCTTCTGCACATTCTGTCCGCCCGGCCCCGAGGCGCGCAGAAACTCGAGTGAGATTTCCCAGTCTTCGAGCCAGAGGGATGGGGTGACGCGGATCATCATGTCGATGCCTTTCGGGCGGTCGTGCGTGACGTATCGGCGATCGGCGGCAATGGATTGTCAAGATCGACGACTGTTCTAACGTCCGTTCCAACAAGGGTGAGTATTACAAACGTTATAACGCGCGGTTTGGCGGACAATCGGCAGCCGTCTGGCCGGCCCGTTGCGAAATGGATCGCCATGGTGGGCTTAGCTTTCCGGTCGATGGGTCGGTGATCGCCCAGGGGAGTGCACGGCGCGAGACGCCCGCGCCAAGGGCGGGCGAGAGGGAGGCGCAGGCAGGACCGAGCTTAGCCCTCCGGCAGCCGTACGGTCGCGATGGCCAGAGCCGCGATCCCCTCGCCGCGGCCGGTAAACCCGAGCTTCTCCGTCGTCGTCGCCTTGATCGCCACGCGGCCGACGTCGATCCCCATGATCCGCGCCAGGCTCGCCCGGATCGCCTCGCGGTGCGGACCGATCTTCGGCGCCTCGCAGACGACCGTCGCGTCGATGTGGGCGATCATCCCGCCGCGTTCGCGCACGAGCCTGCAGGCGTGGACAAGAAAGATTTCGGAAGCGGCGCCTTTCCATTGCGGATCCGAGGGCGGGAAATGCGCCCCAATGTCGCCCTCGGCAATCGCGCCGAGCACGGCGTCGGTGACGGCGTGCATCAGAACGTCGGCGTCCGAATGTCCCGCGAGCGCATGGCTGTGGGGTATGGCGACGCCGCCGAGCCAGACCTTGTCGCCCGCGGCGAAGGCGTGGACGTCATAGCCCTGGCCCATGCGCACGTCGGGCAGGTCGGCGAGGGAAGGGGCTTTGAGCTGTTCCATGGCGCGGGCGAAATCCTGTGGCGTCGTGAGTTTGAAATTCTGCGGGTCGCCGTCGAAGACGTGAACGGCGCAACCGGCCGCCTCGGCGATCATGGCGTCGTCGGTATATTCGCGCCCGCCGGCCGCGGCGGCGCGATGGGCGGCGAGGATCAGCGAAAAGCGGAACGCCTGGGGGGTTTGCACGGCGCGCAGCCGCGCCCGGTCCGGCGTCGCGACCACGAAACCATTGGCGTCGACCTCCTTCACCGTATCGTTGAGCGGCGCGCCCGGAACGGCGGCGCCATGCGCGCGCGCGGCTTCAATGGCGCGGGCGACGAGCCCGGGGTCGGCGAAGGGGCGCGCGGCGTCGTGAACGAGCACGATCTCGGGCTCGCCTTCTCGGCCGATGGCCTCAAGTCCGTTGCGGACGCTCTCCTGCCGCAACGCGCCGCCAAGCGCGGGCGCCGAGAGCGCGGCGCGCGCCGATGCGGCGAGTTCAGAGACGGTCTCGGCGTAGAGCGCCTGGTCGTCCGGATGAATGACGACTGTCAATCTTGCGGCCGGCGCGGCGGCGTGCATCGCCTCCAGCGTGCGCGCGAGCACGCTCTTGCCGGCGAGCTTGCGATATTGCTTGGGTAGGCCTTGGCCGGCGCGTGAACCGCGCCCGCCGGCGACGACGAGAATAGAGAGTTCGGCGGCCATCGCCGCTCTGTGTCGCTTTTCTCACGTCGCGTCAAATGCCCGTCTCATAAGCGCGGCAGGGGTGACAAAAAGTCATGTTGCAAGTGCGAAGAGCGCTGCTTATGCTGTGTGCAAGATGAATAATGCCGAAATAATGGGCTCCGATGCGGCCCAGCCTGAGTTGCGGGTTGGCGCCATAAGGCTTTCCGGGCGCGCTTTCCTCGCGCCCATGGCGGGTGTGACTGACCCGGCCATGCGGCGGATCGCCGAACGCTACGGCGCCAACGTCACCGTCAGCGAAATGATCACCGCGGCCGGAGTCGCGCGCGGCGACCGCGAGACCGCGCTGCGGCTTGGCCAGTCTGGCGATACAAATTCGGCGCCGCGCGTGATTCAGATCGCCGCGCGCACTCCGTCGGAGATCGCCGTCGCGGCGAAGCATGCGGAGGACGCCGGCGCCGATTGGGTGGACATCAATATGGGCTGCCCGTGCAAGCGTGTGACCGGCGGGCTCGCCGGCGCCGCGCTTATGCGCGACCTCGACCAGGCGGCGGCGCTCATTGCCGCGGCGCGGGCCGCGATCCGCGCGCCGATCAGCGTGAAGATGCGGCTCGGCTGGGATGACGCCGCGCGAAACGCCCCGGAACTTGCGCGCCGCGCCGAAGCCGAAGGGGCCGCGCTCGTCACCGTACATGGCCGCACCCGCCAGCAGTTCTATACCGGCGCCGCCAACTGGTCGGCGATCGCCGAGGTCAAGCGGGCCGTGTCGATTCCGGTCGTCGCCAACGGCGATTGCCGGAGCCCCGAGGACGCCGCCGCAATGCTGAAGGCCTCGCGCGCCGACGCTGTCATGATCGGCCGCGCGGCGCAGGGACGCCCCTGGCTCGTCGGCGATGTCGCGCATTACCTTGCGACTGGCCGGCTCCGGGCGACGCCGGCCTTCGAGGCGCGGGGCGAGGCGGCGCGCGCGCATCTCGACGGGCTGTTGAGTCAGATGGGCGCCGTGCCGGGGCTGCGTCACGCCCGCAAACACCTCGCCGCCTATGTCGACGACGCCTTCGGCGCCGCCGGCGCGCAGATCGCCGATCTGCGCCGCGCGCTGGTGACGGCCAATTGCCCACAGGAGGCGTTCCGCCTGATCGACGCCATCTTTACTTCAGGTATGCAAGAGGCCGCCGCATGAGCCTGTCGGATCGCTCGGGACGCGACGACGCCCGCCACAAGGAGTTCGCCCCGCTCAAGATTATCGACGAGCGCGGCCGCAGCTGCGTGCTCGAGGCGCTCCCCAACGCCATTTTCACCGTCTCTCGCGAGGGGGTCATCGAAGACGCCAACGCGGCCGCCGAGTCTTTTTTCGAATTGGGCAAGCCGCTGCTCATCGGCCAGAAGATCGAGCGACTGCTGCCCTTCGGCTCGCCGCTCATCACGCTGATCCAGCATGTTCGCGACCGCGGCGCGGCGATCAACGAATATAAAGTCGACCTCGGCCGGCCCGGGCAGGAAGGCGACCGCCGCGTCGACGTGCATTGCGCGCCGCTGGCGGACGTCGAGGGTTTGGTGCTGGTCGTGCTGCAGGAACGTACAATTGCCGACAAAATAGACAGGCAGCTCAGCCACCGCGGGGCAGTTCGCTCAGTTTCCGGGCTGGCTTCCATGCTCGCGCATGAAATCAAGAATCCGCTGTCGGGCATCCGCGGCGCGGCTCAACTCCTAGAAAGCGGCCTCTCCGACGCGGACCGGGCGCTGACGCGGCTGATCTGCGAGGAAACCGACCGCATTGTCCGGCTCGTCGACCGAATGGAGGTCTTTTCCGACGCCCGGCCACTCAAGCGCGAGCGCGTCAATATTCATTCGGTGCTGGATCATGTGAAGCAGGTGGCGCAGAGCGGCTTCGCGCGGCGGATCAGATTTGTGGAGAATTACGACCCGTCGCTGCCGCCGGTGCACGCCAATCGCGACCAGCTCATTCAGGCCTTCCTCAATCTGGTCAAGAACGCCGCGGAGGCGATCGGCCACGACGCGGTGGATGGCGAAATTGAGCTGTCGACCGCGTTTCGCCCCGGGGTGAGCCTGCGCGCGCTCGGCGCAAGGAGCCCCGTCGGGCTGCCGCTCGAGTTCTGCGTGCGCGACAACGGCCCGGGCGTGCCGGACGATATCGCCGCGCATCTCTTTGATCCTTTTGTGACCACAAAAGCGTCCGGGACTGGCCTCGGTCTTGCACTGGTCGCCAAGATCGTCAACGACCACGGCGGCGTTATTGAATGCGACTCCCTTCCCAGACGCACGACCTTTCGAATCCTGATGCCGATGTATCGCGCCAAACAGGCGGAGCAGCAGGGGGACAGGCGTTCATGAGGATTTGCGTTCGCAGGAGAATGCTTTGATGACGAGAGGCGAAATACTGGTCGCCGACGACGACGCCGCCATTCGCACCGTCGTTGCGCAAGCGCTGTCGCGGGCGGGTTACGAGGTCCGCACCACCGGCACGGCCGCAACCTTGTGGCGCTGGGTGCAATCCGGCGAGGGCGATCTCGTCGTCACGGACGTGGTGATGCCGGACGAAAACGCCTTCGAGCTTCTGCCCCGCATCAAGAAGCTCAGGCCCGAGCTGCCCATCATCGTCATGAGCGCGCAAAACACCTTCATGACCGCGATCCGCGCGTCGGAGCGGGGCGCCTACGACTATCTGCCCAAGCCCTTCGACCTGAAGGAGCTTGTCGGCATCGTCGGGCGCGCCATGGCCGAGCCGCGCAAGAGCGGCGAGGAGGAGCGCCCCGAGGAGATGGAGGGCATGCCCCTCGTCGGGCGCTCGCCGGCGATGCAGGAGATCTACCGCTCGCTCGCGCGGCTGATGCAGACCGATCTGACCGTGATGATCAACGGCGAGTCGGGCACCGGCAAGGAGCTCGTGGCCCGCGCGCTGCACGATTACGGCAAGCGCAAGAAGGGTCCCTTCGTCGCCGTCAACATGGCGGCGATCCCGCGCGATCTCATCGAAAGCGAGCTCTTCGGCCATGAGAAGGGCGCCTTCACCGGCGCCAATCAGCGCTCTGCCGGCCGCTTCGAACAGGCGGAGGGCGGCACGCTCTTCCTCGACGAGATCGGCGACATGCCGATGGAGGCGCAAACGCGCCTTCTGCGCGTGCTTCAGCAGGGCGAATATACGACGGTCGGCGGCCGCACGCCGATCAAGACCAACGTCCGCATCATCGCCGCGACCAACAAGGACCTGCGCATTCTGATCCAGCAGGGCCTGTTCCGCGAAGACCTTTACTTCCGGCTCAACGTCGTGCCGCTGCGACTGCCGCCGCTGCGCGAGCGCACCGAAGACATCCCCGACCTCGTGCATCACTTCTTCAAGGTGGCGGCGAGCGAGGGGCTGCCGCAGAAATATATCGAGCAGGCGGCGCTCGACCGGATGAAGAAATATCGCTGGCCCGGCAATATTCGGGAATTGGAGAACCTGATCCGCCGCCTCGCCGCGCTGCATCCGCAGGAAGTGATTTCCGACGCGCTGGTCGAGGCCGAGCTCGACCATGAGCTGCGCCAGACGGTGACGGAAAAGCCCACAGGCAATGGCGCCGCGGCGCAGCGCGAGCTGGAGAGCGGACAGACGCTCTCGACCTCGGTCGAGCAGCATCTCGCCAAGCTGTTCCGTGATTGCGGCGACGGCTTGCCGCCGCCGGGGCTTTATCACCGAGTCATCCGGGAGATCGAAATCCCCCTGATCTCCGCCGCCTTGGCGGCGACGCGCGGCAATCAGATCAAGGCTGCCGAGCTTCTCGGCCTGAACCGCAACACCTTGCGCAAGAAAGTCAACGACCTCGACATCCGGCTGATGCGCTCCCCGCGCTGACGGCGCTCGGCTTGCAAGCCCCGACCTTCTTTGGCAGAGGGCCGAGGCTAGACTTTCATCGAGGCGGAGAGCGACCCGCCTCGTTAAAGGCCACGATCCGCCCCCACTCCCGCGAAGCGGGGCTGGCCGAGGCGGGGGCGCTGTCAATCTCCGGAGCCGAAAATCACCTGTGCAAAGCGTAGTTATGTCCGTTGCACATTTGCAACAGTGACGCCTCCGGCATATAGTTTTCGCCATGGAGCAGGCCGGCGAACAGGCGCTTACCGATAACGGCAAGGTTGCGGGTCCTCGCGCCTGGTTCGGGCCCGTCGTGGTTGTCGGCGCGGTCGGCTGCGCGCTCGCCACATTTCTGGTGACGGCCAAAGTGGGCGTGGTGTCGCCCACCGACGACCGGCTGATCGCCCTGCTTGTCGCCAATGGCGTTTTCCTCACCGTCCTGCTGGTGATGGTGATCGCCAAGGCGACGCGGCTCTACCGGGTCTGGCGACGGGGCGAAGCGGCGGCGCGGCTGCATGTGCGCATCGTCGGCGTTTTTTCGGTCATCGCCCTCATCCCGGCGATCCTCCTCGCCATCGCCGGCTCGATAACCCTGGAGCGCGCGCTCAATCCCGCCTTCATGTCGAGCGTAAAGGTCTTCGTCCACAATACGGCGCAGGCGGCGCAGGCCTTCCAGTCGAGCCAGTGTCAGGCGCTGCTGCAGGAGGCGCAGTTGACCGCCTCCGATCTCGACCGGGCGCGGGTGCTGTTCATCACCGACCGCAATTACTTCCGCCAGATTTTCGCGTCGCGCGCCAATTTCCTGGGCTTCTCGGTCGCCGCGCTGGTCAAGTCCAACGGCGAGATCATCGACCGCGTCGACGTCTCCAAGAACGCCTCGGCGATCATCATCGCCCCGCCTCAGTCGGAATTCGACAATGCGCGCAAGGGCGAGCCGCTCTGTCTGATGATCGACGACGGGAAGAGCTTCGTCGCGCTGCGAGCGCTGAGCGCCTTCGAGAACACCTTTCTTTACGTGACTCGGCCGATCGACCCCTTTGCGGTCGAATTCCCCAAGCAGGCCGACATGCTCATCAGCCGCTACGACGAATTCGACAGCTACCGCGCCGAGGTGCAGCGCGCCTTTGTGCAGATGTATGCGCTGCTGACGACCGTCATGCTGCTGTCGTCGATCTGGTTCGGGCTCGATTTCGCCGACCGACTCGTGTCGCCGATCCGCACGCTCATCGCCGCGACCGATCAGGTCTCGTCGGGCAATCTCGGCGTTCGGGTCAAGGTCGCCCGCACCCACGGCGAACTGGCCAGGCTCGGCGACGTCTTCAATAATATGACGACAGAGCTCAACCTTCAGCAGCGCCGGCTGCTCGAGGCCAACCGGCTCAACGACGAGCGCCGCGAATTCACCGAGGCGGTTCTCGCCGGCGTGCCGGCGGCGGTGATGGGCGTCGACGCCGACGGCGTCGTCACCATCTTGAACCGCACGGCCGAGGAGCTGTCGCTCAACGACGCCAAGGGGCAGGCGACGGTCGGCGCGAGCATCGCCGAGGTCATGCCCGAGATCGCGCCGCTCCTGACCGACGCCATGGAGCTGTTTCCGCGCGCGGTTCAGAGCCAGATCACCATCAAGCGCGGCGCGGCGGAGCGAACCTTCAATATCCGCGTCACCTCCGCCCGGCGGGCCGGGGAGGGCCATCCGAGCTTCGTCGTGACGCTGGACGACATAACCGATCTCGTCACGGCGCAGCGCACCTCGGCCTGGGCCGACGTCGCGCGCCGGATCGCCCATGAAATCAAGAATCCACTGACGCCGATCCAGCTCTCCGCCGAACGCCTCAAGCGCAAATATGGCAAGCTCATCCAGCAGGATCGGGAGATATTCGACCAGTGCACCGACACGATCGTGCGCCAGGTCGACGACATCAAGCGCATGGTCGACGAGTTCTCCTCTTTCGCGCGCATGCCCAAGGCGCGGCCGGAGCGGGACGACCTCAATGAATGCGTGCGTCAGGTGGCCTTTCTGATGCGCGTCGGCAACGCCGACATCGACATCGTCGAGACCCACGCGGACACGCCGCTCTACGCGCAGTTCGACCGGCGGCTGCTGTCCCAGGCGCTCACCAACATCATCAAGAACGCGACGGAAGGCATCGCCGCCCGCGAAGAGCCGGACGCGGCCGACAAGGGACGGGTGGAGATCAAGGTTTCGCGCCGCGACGGCATGGCCGAGATCGACGTCATCGACAATGGAAAGGGCTTCCCGGCGATGAACCGTCAGCGGCTGCTCGAGCCGTATATGACGACGCGCGCCGACGGCACGGGCCTCGGCCTGCCTATTGTCGCCAAGATCATAGAGGATCACGGCGGACGGCTGGAGCTCCTCGATGCGCCGTCGGGTCGCGGGGCATGCGTGCGGCTCATCCTGCCGCTGGCCGACAGCGTCGAAAACCAGCCTGAGACCGAAATATCTACTGAAACGAGCGGGGCCTGATGGCGAGCGACATTCTTATCGTCGACGACGAAGCAGACATTCGTGAATTGGTCGCAGGCATTTTAGGCGACGAAGGTCATGGGACGCGGACCGCCAAGGACGCCGACGAGGCGCTGGCGGCGGTCGCTGCGCGGCGGCCGCATCTGATTTTCCTCGATATCTGGCTGCAAGGCTCGCGGCTCGACGGGTTGCAGGTGCTGGAGCAGATTCAAAAGCAGCACAAGGGCCTTCCCGTGGTCATGATTTCCGGCCACGGCAACATCGAGACCGCGGTCAGCGCCATCAAGATCGGCGCTTACGACTTCATCGAGAAGCCGTTCAAGGCGGACCGTCTCGTGCTCGTCGCCGAGCGCGCGCTCGAGGCCTATCAGCTGCGCCGCGAACTCTCGGCGTTGCGCCAGCGGGCCGGGGCCTTCGACCGCATCGTCGGCTCGTCGCCGGCGGCGAATCAGCTTCAGCAGCTCATCGCCCGCGTCGCGCCGGTGAACTCCCGCGTGCTCATCACCGGCGCTCCCGGCACGGGCAAGGAGCTGGCGGCGCGGTGCATCCACGACGCCTCGCAGCGCGCCGGCGGGCCCTTCGTGGTCATCAATTCCGCGACGATTACGCCGGAAAACATGGAGATCGAGCTCTTTGGGCGCGAAGGGGCGGACGGCGAGCGCAAGATCGGCGCGCTGGAAGAGGCGCACGGCGGCACGCTGTTCCTCGACGAGATCGCCGACATGCCCAAAGACACGCAGGCCAAGATCCTGCGCGTGCTGGTCGACCAGACCTTCCAGCGCGTCGGCGGCTCCACCAAGGTTCAGGTGGACGTGCGCGTGATTTCGTCCTCCGCGCGGGACCTCGCGTCGGCCATAGAGGAGGGGACGCTCCGCGAGGACCTGTTCCATCGACTTGCGGTTGTGCCGATCCGGGTGCCGTCCCTCGCCGAGCGGCGGGAGGACATTCCCGCCCTCATCGACTACTTCATGGAGAACATGTCGCTCGCCTCCGGCATGCCGCGGCGCAAAATCGCCGAGGACGCGCTTGCGGTCCTTCAGTTGCATGACTGGCCAGGAAACATCCGGCAGTTGAAGAACAACGTCGAGCGTCTGATGATTCTCACCGCCGGAGAGCCGGGCGCCGCGATCACGGCCGAGATGCTGCCGGCCGACGTCGGCGAACTTGTCCCGGCCACGCCGGCGGGCGTAAGGGGCGAAAAGCTGATGAGCCTGCCGCTGCGAGAAGCCCGCGAAGTCTTCGAGCGCGAATATCTCGTCGCTCAGCTCAACCGCTTCTCCGGCAATATTTCACGAACTGCCGAATTTATCGGCATGGAGCGCTCGGCCCTCCACAGGAAGCTGAAGTCGCTCGCGATAGACTAATAAAATCAAGTTTTTTTGCAAAGCTCCTCATCCTCTTCATGAGGATGAGGAGAGGTGAGCGAATGGCCCCGTCGCAGGTTGGCGCCGGCCTCGAGCCCGAGGCGACCTGCGGTACGGGCGATCGCCAAGCCCCAGAGGGGCGACCGCCTGGAACGCGGGGCCGGCGCGGCAAGGAACAGCTTTCAACGCGCTGAGGTTGTCGCTCTCGAGCTTGGCTGATATTCCAACTGGTGGCTGCGGCTATGTTTGGCGGCTATGTTTATAGGCCTCAACTGCAGGCGCGGGGTCCCGCTCCCACGGCGCGGCAACCCGCGCCTTGTGCCCGATTCCGCCTTGCGCTCTGTCAATCGAAGGGTTCTAATGCGCGCCTGCGGAGGCCAAAAATCAAACGATAACCGGGGGGCGGCCTCAAACCGCTCGGCTCAATCAAAAAACAACAGGAAAGCCGATGTCGTCGGAGCGTTCGCAAAATCTTCAGGATACATTTCTGAATTTCGTTCGGAAAAACAAAGTTCCGCTCACCATCTTCCTCGTCAATGGGGTGAAATTGCAGGGCATTGTCACCTGGTTCGACAATTTCTGCCTGTTGCTGCGGCGCGATGGTCACTCGCAACTCGTCTATAAGCACGCCATATCGACCATCATGCCGGGTCATCCGATCCAGATGTTCGAGCCGGGCGACGACGAGGCGCCCGCGGAGAAGCAGCGGTAGAAATTTTGAACGAGGAACAAACAGGAAATGAACGCGCGTCGGGCCACGGCCAGACGCGCGCGATCGTGGTTGGCCCCTATCCGACGCGGGGGCCGGCGGCGCTCTCGCGGGACGCGCAGGCGCGTCTGTCGGAAGCCGTGGGGCTGGCCCAGGCCATCGACCTCGACATTGTCGGCGAGATTCCAATTGCGCTGAGCGAGGTGCGTCCGGCCACTTATCTCGGCAAAGGCAAGGTCGAAGAGATCGCCGAAGCCGTCAAGGAAAAGGAGGCGGGGCTCGTCAGCATGGACTGCCAGCTTTCGCCCGTGCAGCAGCGTAATCTCGAAAAGGCCTGGGACGCAAAAGTCATCGACCGCACCGGGCTCATCCTCGAGATCTTCGGGCAACGCGCCCGCACCAAGGAGGGTTCGCTCCAGGTCGAACTCGCCCATCTCGCCTATCAAAAGTCCCGGCTCGTGCGCTCCTGGACCCATCTCGAACGCCAGCGCGGCGGCTTCGGCTTCCTCGGCGGTCCCGGCGAGACCCAGATCGAGACCGACC